>CAJWQE010000027.1 GCA_913045375.1 uncultured Halieaceae bacterium
ACGTATTCGCTCGAAACGTTTTTCCCCAAATGTGCACTCAGCGCAACGACCGCTCACTAGAGCTCCCCCTCGGTTCGATGCACAACCGAAATAGCGCGGCCTTGACGATGCAAGACACTGTACAGGCGGCGTTCTCTATCAGCAATCTCGACACGAGCATCGAGTAAAAACCACGATGACTTGATATCGACCAGGTCGCGCAACTCGTCAGTTGCGCCATCAGAAAACATGACATCCTCAATGAAGGTATCGACCTCATTCAGCATGCCATCGCTGCGAAGTTCGATGATGCGTGCGACCTGTTGAGCCGATAAAGGCTCGAGCGAATCGTCCTCATTGAGCGCGGCCAAGACTTCGGGCGGTGCGGTCAGAAGATTCACCTTACTGCCCTCTGCAGGCCAAACGGTTAAGAACGGAGCGATCAAACGGTAGAGCTCTGGCGTGATCTCATCGATGGCCCTGAGCTCACTCACGCTGGCCAGGGGCCGATTGGGTGCGCGATAAGGGAACGCCGAAGAGAGATAACGCTCATCTTCGGCGCCCTCAATGCGTGGGTTGCGATCAGGATCGATAAAGTCGGTAATTCGCTCAACGAGGCGCGTTGCTTCACTGCGACTCAACTCCGCTTCCTCAATCGCAAGCAACAGTCGCAATAAGACGCGTTGCTCGGCATTAAAACGTCGCGTTTCCCCAGTCTCACCGATAGGTTGTGCAGGCGCTTCCCCGAGAGGTGTGTTGGGGTCTCTGCCCTGATTATTGGACTGATCAACGAGACTGTTGATGTTGAAGCGGCCCTGCAGGTCGTAGATGTCACCGCTTAAAAAGCCGATTCCATCGAGTGGGTACGGTGCCTGAGGCTGCGCCCACAACTCCTGCAAAGAATCCACCGGAGTATCGCTCTTTGCGTCCTCGTCGACATCAAATCTCAGCGCCAGTTCAGCGAGCGTCTCGGCACCGAGTAGAAACGACCAACCCTGCTCTGCGAAGAAGGTATTGGTGCTGCGCTGCAACTGAAGATTAAAGTCGCGTTGCACACCCACCATCAGCGCCGCCGCAAGGGCAAAAACGAGTAGCGCAATGACGAGGGCTGCCCCTTGCTGCTTATTGGAACGACGGCATGACATACAGTCGCTCCAATTCACCCCAATCGCTCAGGGCTACACGTACTTCAATGGCAGCCGGGGGATCGATAAGTTTGTCGGTGAAGCCAACATCGGCCACCCAGTTCTCCTGCCAGAAACGGCGATCAATAACCTGGTTTCGATCTACTTCTACCGCATTAATTGACGGTAAAAATCGCAATTCAAAAAGCTCAACACCCTCAATCAGAACTGTTTCGGTTGGCTCGATCGCGGTCGTACGGTCGAGTACCGGGTAACTCAATCTCAGCAACCTGTCTTCCTCGAGGCGATAGGCCACGCGCTGCAAGGTGCTTCGGGGCGCTCCGGTGCTGTTATGCCAACCCGAGCGGGTCAAGCGGAGCGGATCTCGCGCCAACTCACCACCCGATACCGCCGACGCTACCTGCCCAAATTCGTCACGGACCGGTCGATTGGTTAGTTGACGAATATCTCGCGACAGCACAGTGAAGGCACGGTTAATTTCGTAGAGACGCTCTGACTCAGCGCGCGCTGACTCAATACCCACCAGTGCGGTCGACAAGGTTTGATAGGACAGCACTGACACGAACGCAGTGATCGCCATTGCAATCAGCACCTCGACCAGCGTAAAACCCGCTTGCATAGGGCGATACTCAGCTCGGCGCATCCACCACCTCCGCATTTAAGAACGCATCGAGCGTGAACAGCACCGAATCATCATCAGTATCTTCGCCAGTCACGGTCACCGTTAATCGCATGAAACCGGGCACCGGCGTTTCTTGAATTTCACTTTGCCAATACCAGGTCCGCCCTGCTCGCTCGGACTCACCAGCAATAATCCCTGGTCTGGCACTACGTTGCTTCGCAACGGCTAGCCTAACTTCCGCCACACGATCTGCGGCCACCCACTGCGCGACAGAGCGATCACGCAGATAGGCGGTTCCATCAATTTGTTGGGATAGCAGGAAGAGCAAAGCGGGTAAGGTCACGGCCACCACCGTCAAGGCAACCATGACTTCAATCAGCGTAAATCCCCGCTGTTTGCTGTCTCTAATCTTCGAAGACATCGTCCGGCTCTATACCTCTAGGCATGAAGGTCATGCGCCCAAAAAGATCCCATCGCAGTGTGTAGAGCAGGTCACCAGACCGCTCATCTATCCAATCAAGTTCGCCGGGGGTGACCTCTCCACCGGCAAACAAAATAATCTGTGGCGGTGGATTGGCATCCTCCTCAAGCACGTCAAAGTCGACCGGGGGCTGCTCTTCGAGGCGGAGCTCTAGTTCGACTCCCGGTTCAAATACCAAGTCTTCGAAAGCCGTGTTGAGCGACAGGGGTTCCGCCCAGCCTTGATCGTAACGTCTTAACCAGAGCCCACCGTAAGAGCCATCACCAAAGCCATCGAGCCGATGGATCAACAGCCCGTGGTCGGTACCGCTGAGCTCTGCCTCCGTCAGGGTATAGCCCAGCATAGCTGCCACATCGCGAACCTGATTTTCTCGGTTGATGTCTGCACTGCCTGAACCGACATTCAGACTGACCAGCGAAGTGAGAAGGACAACGACGAACACCACAGCCAGCATCTCGATGAGGCTGAAACCCTTCTGATGTCGACGCATCGATGTGCACCCGTCACCCATTGCGAATTAGGAGTTGTCGTCCTCTCCCCAGTTACCGATATCAGCACTCTGATCCTCGCCACCCGGCAGCCCATCCGCACCCAAGGAATAAATATCGACTTCCCCATACTCACCGGGCGACAGGTAGAGATACTCCCTACCCCACGGGTCCATGGGTACCTCGGGTAAGTAGCCCCCTTTTTTGAAGTTTCGGGGCTCAGGCTCCAGCGTTGACGCCTCAACCAGAGCCACCAAACCCTGCTCCGTCGTCGGGTAAACGTAATTATCAAGGCGGTAAATCTTCAGCGCCGTTTCAATCGATTTAAAGTCGGCCTGTACCTTTTGAATGCGTGCATCATCTGCACTGTTCAAGACGGTCGGTGCAACAACACTGATCAACAAACCCATGATCACCAGCACCACAAGAATCTCGATCAAACTAAATCCGCTCTGCTTTTTCACTGCTCTACCTCACCATCGTGTTCAAATCGAATATTGGCAACAGAATTGCCATGACTATTGTCAGCACCAGCCCACCCATGACAACCACCATAATGGGCTCGAATAACCCCATAACCGTGCCAAGGGTCGCTTCAAGCTCACGCTCTTGGTTCGACGCCGAGCGCTCGAGCATGGTTTCCAACTCACCGCTGGTTTCGCCCGATGCCACCATATGCACCATCATGGGAGGAAAGAACGCTTCCTGCGACAGCGCACGATTCAAGCTCGAACCCTCCTGCACCTTGGCTGCAACCTCTTTGCTGGCGGCACGTAATACGAGGTTGTTCATCACAGCCCCAGCGATGCGCAATGCGTCAAGCAGCGGCACGCCGGACGCCATCAAAATACTCAAGGTCGATGAGAATCGCGCCGTGTCCATCCCAATGAGCACACGCCGAATACCGGGAATCCGCAGCAGACCGGCGTCGGACATTTTTTTGTACGTCGGGTTCTTCAATAACCGGCGGATAATGATGACCAGCGCCACAATCGCAAGACCCAGAATCCATCCGTGGTTGGTGAGAAAATCACTGGTTGCGATGAGTGCCACAGTCAAGGGCGGCAAATCGGTTTTGGTCTGGGCAAAGATGCCCACCATCTCGGGTACGACAAAGACCATGAGCGCCGTCACCACGGCAATCGCCACCCCGATGAGGACAAAAGGGTAGATCAAGGCCATTTGAAGCTTCTGCGCCGTGTGCTGTCGATTTTCTGTGTAATCAGCCAACTGCTCTAGAACCGGTCCCAACTGGCCCGCCTGCTCACCCGCGTTCACCATAGCCCGATACATATCACCAAAGGTTTGGGGAAATTGCGCCATCGCGTGTGCCAAGGTGTGACCCTCTGCTACTTTCGAGCGGACCTGAAGTAACAGTGCTTTGGTCGACGCTTTACGCGTCTGTTCTGCGGCAGCCTGGAGACACTCATCCAAGGGCAGCGCCGAGGCAACGAGCGTTGCCATTTGTCGGGTAATCAGAGCTAACTCACTGGCGCTTAGACGCGGTGCAAACAGGCCTCGACGAACACCACTCTCAGCACTAGCGCTATTGGCCGCACGACGGCCTGCAGAGGCAACCTCAATGGGCCGCAGGCTCTTGGTTCGGAGTTGCGCGCGAATTTGACGTTCTGAGTCCCCTTCAAGGACGCCTTTGACAACCTTTCCTGAGGTATCGAGTGCTTTGTACTTAAAGGCGGCCACGTTAAGTCACCGACGTAACGCGCAGAACCTCTTCAAGCGTTGTCTCACCGGCCAATATTCTGCGACGCCCATCAGCCTGAATGCCGGGATACTGCTTGCGGGCCACCGCCAACATGGCCTGCTCACCCTCACCTTCATGGATCGCCGTCCTCAGCTCTTCATCGACTTCGATCAATTCGTAGATGCCGGTCCGACCGCGATACCCCGTCATGTTGCATTTGGCGCAGCCCTTGGCGTGATAAATCTGCACCTGGTCTTCACCTTCGACACCCAACATTTCTCTCTCAGTGGGCGTGGCATCAGACAGCTCTCGGCAATCGGTGCACAACAGTCGCACCAGTCGCTGCGCCATGACGGCGACCAAGCTAGATGACAAGAGAAAAGGTTCAACCCCCATATCCTGTAAACGCGTTACGGCACCAATCGCGGTATTCGTGTGTAGCGTCGACAGCACCAAGTGTCCCGTCAGCGACGCTTGGACGGCAATTTCGGCCGTCTCCAAGTCACGGATCTCCCCGACCATCACCACATCGGGGTCCTGCCGCAGTATTGCGCGTAAACCGCGCGCAAAGGTCATATCGACTTTGGGATTAACCTGAGTCTGACCTACACCGGGAAGCATGTACTCTACGGGGTCTTCAATCGTCAGGATATTGCGGGAACTCTGATTGATGCTGGACAGCCCTGCATACAGCGTGGTGGTCTTACCAGAGCCAGTGGGGCCCGTGACCAAAATGATGCCATGCGGTCTAGCCAATGCAGCGCGGTAGCCATCGCCGACCTGCGCATTCATCTTCAACTGAACCAAGTCCAATTGTCCCGCCTGCTTGTCCAGCAAACGCAGTACCACGCGCTCACCGTGTGCTGATGGGATAGTCGACATACGAATATCAATGGCATGTCCGGCAATACGAACAGAAATACGTCCGTCCTGCGGGATGCGCTTCTCAGCGATGTCCAACTTAGCCATCACCTTGAGTCGCGATACCAAGAGCGGTGCCAACATGCGCTTGGGTGACAGTACTTCGGCGAGCACACCATCGATGCGGTAGCGCACGGAGAGCCGGTCTTCGAAGGTTTCAATGTGAATATCAGACGCCTGCTCTTTCACGGCCTGCGACAAAATAGCGTTAATCAATCGAATGATCGGCGCATCGTCCTCGGCATCCATAAGGTCGCCCAAATCAGGTATCTCGTCGACGAGCTGGGCGAGATCAACGTCAGAGGACAAATCCTCCGCCATCTGCGCCGCTTGATTCTGGTTGCGCTGATAGGCGCCACTCAGGCGCGCTTGGAAGGTGGCTTCATCGACCTGCTCAAGCGCAAAGTTAGCGCCAGTGGTGCGTCGCACCTCAAGCAATGTCTCTGTATCAAGTTGCCCGACATAGCTCAGTGTTAAGCCGTCTTCACTCGATTCAAGAACCACTTGCTTGGCCTGCGAAAACCCGAACGGCAATAGACCGCTACGTGTGTCGTTGGCGGTTTCTTCCGAAACGGCCGTTTCGAGCGCGTCGGTCACGTCGAGATTGTCGGCCACAGTGTTCACCGGTCGATTTGCTCCTCGGGCACCTCTGGCAGTGACCGAACCCGGTCTTCCCACGTCGGTAACACAGGGATCAGATTGTCATCGAGGAACATCAGCCCCTGATCGCGGCGCTGTCGCTGCTGATCGCGGATATAGCGATACTTCTCTGCGGTCGCTCCCGCAAGATCATCATCGTCACGGATGATGGTCGAGCGAATAAATACTAGAAGGTTCGACTTGGTGACCGAGACCACATCATTTCGGAAAAGTCGCCCCAAGACTGGAATACCTGAAAGGAGTGGTACCCCCTGCTGCGAATCTTGAATATCGTCTTTTACAAGACCACCCAAAACGACGATGTCACCGTCTTTTGCTAACACTTTGGTTTCAATTTTACGCTCATTGGTAATGACATCTGAGGCAGAAAGCGCCTGTTGAGAGATACTCGACACCTCCTGAACGATATCCATTACCACCGAGTCGCCCTCGTTAATCTGCGGAGTGACTTGCAGGGTCACACCCACATTCTCACGCTGAATCGTCTGAAATGGATTGGCCACGCCATTGGCGGCGCCCGTGTTGGTGTAACTACCCGTGACAAAAGGCACCTGCTGACCCACCGTGATAAAGGCCTCCTCATTATCCAGCGTCAACAGACTGGGAGTGGACAAAATATTAGTATTGCCCTGCTTCTCCAGCGTGTTAAGGATGGTGGTCATCGTGAGGTTTTGATCGACCACACCCCATCCGAAGGTCGTGCCCGGAACCTGTGACAACGCACCCGCGAGATCGCGAACACCAATTTCTGTTGAAGCGGCATCCTCGGGCAGAATGGCTTGGGCAATGGCAGCGTTACTGCCCTGCCTCGCTGGACTAATGTTGCTGCCGTAGAGCCCAGAGTCGTTGGCAAACAACCACTGGAGCCCCAACTCTCTGCCCTCGGTGACGTCAATCTCGACGATAATGGCTTCTACCAGCACTTGCGCACGACGAATATCGAGCCTGGCAATCACCGCCTCGAGTGCCGCCATCTCATCGGTATCGGCGGTGATGATGAGGCTGTTTGTGCCCTCGTCCGCCTCGATGGTTGACTTGGCCGCATTGGCAGCGCGTGTTCGGCCCGAGCTCTCGTCATCGAGTCGCGCAAGGTTCTGCATTACCCGAGTGAGGACCTCCGCGACTTCGGTTGCATCCGCGTACTCCAGATACATCACTCTCACGTTTCCGCTCTGCTCCAGCGGAATATCCAGATAATCGATCAGGCCCTTAATCCGCTCAATGCTCACCTCATCAGCGGTGACAATCACGCTGTTCGTCCGCTTATCGGCGACAAGGCTCGCCTCATCATTGGCGTCTGCGCCCTCACCTGCTCTGGATTTCTCCAAGGTTTTGAGCATCTCCACCACATCGGTCGCCACGCCATAGCGCAACTTCACAACTTCGGTTTTTTTGACGGCCGACTGATCCATGCGATCAATAATTTTTGCAATGCGATCAATGTTGGCTCGAATATCTGAAATGATGATTGCATTACTCGGCGCATAAGCCGCCATGTGGGCTTGCTGCGGTACCAAGGGCCGTAAAACGGGAATCAGCTTCGCTGCAGATACGTTATCTAACCGGATGACCTGAGTGACGTATTCGTCATTGATGACGGAAGTACCTGAAATGACATCCACTGGCGCCGACCGCGCGTTCTTGTTCGGAATCACACGAACGACTTCACCACTCCTCACTGCTGTGTAGCCGTGAACATCCAAAATGGAGAGGAAGAGATCGTAAAGCTCGGCCCGCGATACTGGCTTACTCGATACCACTTTCACCTTACCCTTCACAGCAGGGTCTATAACGATTGTGGTGCCCGTCACATCGGCAACGAACTCAATGAATTCCTGAATATCGGTGTCTTTCAGGTTAACCGTGAACTCTTGACCCCACACAGGTTTGGCAAACAACAGCAGGCTCACCACGAGCGCGATGACGAAGCCTTTTGCATTGGTAAGCATGGCGTGCATGTTATTTGTTACTCCTACTGAAGACTGCTCAGACTGACGCTAATCGATACGGGTGATCCGTCCCGTTCGACCTCAAAGGTGGCGTCAGTGGCATCTCGCATCAATTGATACAAGCGTACTGTGTTTGTGGGATCGCTCAGCGCGTAACCATTCACCGCTGTGACGATATCACCGGCTTTGAATCCAAGCGCTGTAAATTGTGCCGCGTCTCTTCCGGGCGCCACCCGATACCCCTTAAGTCCACCATCCGACTGAACGGCACTTATCGACACCAGGCCGGCCAAAGATTGAGGGTCGCTGTAAAGCTGCTCGCGGTAATTGGCGGCAAGACGCTGTCGCTCTGCTTGAGTCGCCGATGTTGCTGTCATTGATGATGGCGTGCCCTCAGATGAGTCAGGCGTAGTGGCTGGCGCGGCCGACTGGACGATACCGACGATGCCGTTATCGTCAAATAAGGTAATCAGTTCGTAAGTGCCGTTATTATCAATCACGACCTGCTTGGGCAGTATTTTGGCCAGAGTCACCTTGCCATTGGCCGGTAGATCATCACCAACCGAATAGAGCTCCTGCTTCTTTCGCGCTTCGATCATGGCACTACCCAATCCATCTGCCGTCGAGGCGACAATACCGGTCAAGGTGAGCGCGAGACTCGTTTCTCTAGCACCGTTTTCTATTCCATCACGTGGGTTGGCTACGGTGGCCACAGGCGCAAGATCCTGAACCTCAGAGGGTTCAATTGCACCGAAAACACTCATCCCCAGAATAGAGGACACATCGATCGTCTCAACACCACCCGACGCGTTTGTAGTGGATGGTGGCGGATTAATGACCACCGACTTTGAGACTTCCACCGGCGCGCTTGGTACTAGCGCCCACACGGTATTCGCCGTACTGTTCACCGCCCATACCACCAGAACCACGATCAATCCTTTCTGAAGCATGGGTAGCCGCTGCTTATCCGCTACCCAGCGATAGACCCCGCGAAATCGCGCGTCAATGTCGAGTCTAGTTAGTAACGTGGCTGGGTTGTTCATGCGGTTTGCCGAATTTATTATGGCCCTAGTGTAGCCGAGGTCGAGGCTGAAAAGGTGACGAAAAAGTGACTACCATCGCTCAAAAGTTAACTTTGAACGCGAACTAGCTCACTGCCTTGCTTTTGCACACCCACCTTGGCCACTCCTAGTGCTCACAATCTCCGATGATTTGACACTACTTTGGACGTCGGTCTGATACACTTTCAAGATCCTGCGGGGTGGCGTCGCCTGAGATGCTCAAAGAGCAAACCCGTTGAACCTGAACCGGCTAGTACCGGCGTAGGAACAGGACTTTCGAGCGTACATCGCTCGATTCCCTCGATGATTCCTGCGTTTTTACCAGCTGAAAAAATTCTGTCGCAGACAAAGGAATTGTCACATTGAAATCGGTCTCATCATTCAAACACCAATGTGCTACAGCATTGGTCATTCTCACCGCACCGCACCTAACTCAGGCACAAGAACCAGCGCTTGAGGAGGTGGTTATCACGGCCGCTCTCATGGCGTCTGATGGCAACCGAGTCAGCACGAGCAGTCTAGGTAACGCCGAGAAAACACTCAGAGCGGCGGTCCACTTTGAAGATCTACTAACGATAATACCCAATGTCTCGGCCAGCGCAGGTGCATCACGTCAGCGCTTTTTCCAGATTCGGGGCATGGGCGAACGCTCACAATTCATCGAACCCATCAACCCGTCGGTCGTAATATTGCAGGATGGTGTCGACATCAGCGGCTTGGGAGCAGCGCTCACTGCGTTCGACACCGCGCAGGTTGACGTATTGCGAGGACCTCAGGGGTCCCTCATGGGTGCAGGTGCACTTGCTGGACTCATCAACGTGACCACTGCCTCTCCCACGAATAAAACAGCAGCCTTGGTGGGCGTTGGCATCGAGAGCTATGGCGGAAGACGCGCTAACGTTATTGCCAACACAGGGCTCACCGACACGTTGTCAATGCGTTTAGCTCATCAACGTTACGAATCGGATGGCTGGATCGACAATACCTTCCTCGGTGTTAGCAACACAAATCATCGCGACGAACGCACAAGCCGATTCTCCATGCGCCACGACTACGGGACCGATATCATCGATGTGGGCGTAACACGCCTCGACATTGATAACGGATACGATACTTTCTCCTTGGATAACACGCGGCAAACGCTGAGTGATGAGCCCGGCGAGGATAGCTTGGAGCTGACCTCGGCTTTTATCCGATGGAGACACAGCGGTGAGGCGATCGATTCGCAGCTCCAATTCAGTGGCGTCGATGCTGATTCCATTTACAGTTACGACGAGGACTGGAGCTTTGTCGGTATTCGCCCATTCTGGGAGTACAGCTCCTTTGATGCGTACGAACGAAATATCGAGCGCACCACCGTCGAGTGGCGTTTAAGCCCATCTGAGGCTGGTGACCTAGACTGGGTGTTGGGCCTATACGGGCGCCAGGACAGTGAAACGCTGGGTCGAGATTACACCTATCTAGCCAGTCCATTTGATAGCAGCAATGACACGGACACCTGGGCAGCCTTCGGGCAGTTTTCCACACCTGTCAGCGCAACCGTCATGGCCACCATTGGTGGGCGTATCGAGCGGCGAGAGGTCGACTACCGCGACTCTGCTGAGGTCTCAGAGAGGTTCTCAGACCAATACTGGACGGGTAATGCCTCGCTGGAATGGCAGTTGAGCACCCAGCAGTCGTTTTACGCCACGCTTGCTAGGGGTGTTAAAGCTGGCGGCGTGAATGCATCACTGTCCTCCACGCTCCTCGCGCTGGTAAGCGAAATTGATGTGACTCCTTACGCTAGTAGGACTCGCTTCAATGAAGAGATCGTCTTAAATCGTGAGTTGGGTTGGCGCCTGCGCAGCACCGACGGTCGCCTGCGCGCTGCGCTCGCAGTATTTTCCATGGACCGTGACGATCAACAGGTCAAAGGGTCACTGGTGATTCCGCGTGCTGACGGTAGCACCTCGTTCACCGACTTTACCGACAATGCGGCGACCGGCACCAATCGGGGCCTCGAGTTCACGGTCGACTGGTTGCCATCAGAGAGCCTGACCTTGAACCTCGCGATCGGCCGGCTTGATGCCGAATTCGATGAGTACATCAATGTCGACGGTACCCGCCTATCCGGTCGCGATCAGCCGCAGGCGCCTGCTTGGCAATATCGAGCAAACGCTACGTGGCGGCTATCAGCCACACTATCGGCAAGTCTCGAGGCCACTGGCCGAGACGCGTTTTATCTGTCGGATCGGCACGACGTGCAGTCGCCACAAGCGGATATGCTGAACGCCAACGTCCTCTGGAAAAAGGGGGAGTGGTCTCTCAATATCTGGGGACGCAATCTGACTGACGAGCTAACGGTGACGCGCGGTTTTGGGACCTTTGGTAATGACCCGCGAAAAGAGTACGCACTGGAACCCTACTATCAGTTCGGCGAGCCGCGTACATTAGGCGCGACCATCAGTTATCGCTTCGGGGAGTAATCAATGAGAGTTACAGCTGAGCTGAGTTTGTACCCACTAGCGGGCGATGTTGAAGCGCCCGTTTGGGCCTTCATCGAACACATCATTGCCTCTAACCGGTGCAGTGTGGCAACCAACTCGATGAGTACGCAGATAACCGGTGAAAGCGCCGATGTTTTCGATTCGGTCAGACAGGCGCTCGAGACGAGCTACGAGGCATTTGGACGACAGGTACTTGTCGCAAAATTCATACCCGAGCACCACACTGACGTAGAGCCACCTGCTGCCCAATGAGCCCCCTAGAAACGACAGCGGTGGGTCTGGCACTCGCCTACATCGCGCTGGCTATGCGGCAGAGTCGTTTGTGCTGGGTGGCTGCGATTATCAGCGCCGCCATTTACATCGCGATCTTTACCGAGGTGAAGCTCTACATGGAGGCGGGCCTTCAGCTGGTCTACATCGCCATGGCTGTAATGGGCTGGATCTTCTGGGGCAGAGATGACAGCGCCGAGGCGCTCGCCGTGACAACGCGCCCTTTGCAGTTTCACCTTATCGCCATCGCCGGCATAGCAATCGCCTCTGCCGGCACCGGATTTCTGCTCTCACACTTCACCGACGCAGCAAGGCCTTACGTCGACTCAACGACCACGATGGCAGCGATTGTCTGTACCTGGATGGTGACACGAAAAATTCTGGAAAATTGGCTCTACTGGATCGTTATCAACTGCGTCTCGGTGTGGCTCTTCATGGATCGCGGCTTAGACCTCACATCTGGACTCTTCGTTCTTTACGCCGTGCTCTCTGTGGTTGGCTACTTCACTTGGCGTCGATCCCTACTTCAGCAAACATGATATGGCAGTCCATACTGATCATGAACCGTCCATAGAGGCCGCGCTCGATCAATGGCGCCTCTGGACGTTGGGAGATACCAACGATCGCCCTGCTCTCGGAGAGTTACTCGGTGAAGGCTCGGCAAATCGTGTCTATGAGTTACTCCCTATGCGGCAACAGGTGCTTCGGTTCGCACACAAGTCGCATGAGCTAGCCGTTAACCGCTCGCGACGAGAAATAGAACTTTGGAAGCTGGCAGCAAATGAAGGTTTGGCACCCGCCGTGTATTACCGCTCTGACGGTGGCGATGTCGTGATTACCGATCGCTTGTCATTCAGTGATGTCCCCCTCGAGGCACATGCAGAACTGTGTAAACAGATTCATCATCTTGGGCCCTGGGGGTCACGACTCAGACTCACTGAGGTTGCGGTCACGTACCGCGCAGCGGCGAATAAGAGATCATGGCGCGCGGCGTCAGAAATAAGTCAACAATCCATCAGCCGGGATTTGTCGGAACTAGACAGCGAATCACCTGTTTTTTGCCACAATGACTTATCGTCATACAACGTGGGGTGGTTCGGAGACCGGCTTTTGGCGATTGACTGGGAATATGCTGCGATGGGAAGCCCTCATTATGATGTCGCTTCCGCCAGCGAGGGTATGAAGCACAATGAGAGACACGAATTCGCCATGCGTGTGTTAGAAGACACATTCGACAAGAACCTATGGTCCACGGCTTGCCGGGTAGTGCCGCTAATCAACTATCTGTGGGCGCTGGCAACGGAAGATCACGACACCGCCTCATCACTTCGACCCGTCTTTGAAGAGCATTACCTAACATGAGTGATCGCTGGCACATTCTCGGCGTCGGTAGTATTGGCGGTCTCTTTGCACATCGCCTCAACGCAGGCGGCGCAGACGTACAATTGCTCAGCCGCGATGTTACGGAGCGCCATCGGCAGCTTACACTGGCAACCGAACCGGCCCCTACGACGCATCTCTTTGACTGCGAGTCGGTGGAGGACACCGCTGAGATTGAGCATCTGCTGATAACCACCAAGAGCTGGGGCGCCCATGACGCCATAAAGCGTATTCAGCATCGCCTCACGAAGCGCACGGTTGTCGTCGCCATGATGAACGGCATGCAGCATGTCGATGATTTAAAACCCTTGATACCCAAAACCCAGCTATTTCTTGCTTCTACAACCGCAGGGTGCCACCGGTCGGGTGACACATGGGTACCTGCCGGCACTGGCAGAACCATTATCGGGACCGATAGTAAGCGACCCGCGCCGCCATGGCTTGGCTGCTGGCAAGTGGGTGTGCCTAACCTCTCTTGGCGCGCAGATATGACCGAGCGATTGGTAGAGAAAGTCGCCATCAACTGCTGCATCAACCCGCTGACTGCCATTCACCGTGTAAAAAACGGTGAACTTCTCTCTGAGATTCATAAGGACCAAGTAACCACCGTCATCAGTGAGGTGTCTTCAGTGCTCGATGACTTGGGATACCCGGCACTTTCTATAGAGCTTGGGCAGCGGGTTCACGAGGTCATGACCGATACCGCTGAAAATCGCTCATCAATGCTCAATGATGTGATGGCTGGTCGACGCACAGAAGCGAACGCCATTGTGGGTTGGTTACTAAGGCAGACGAAACGAGACCTACCGGCCTTAACCGAACTTGCTACTCAATTGAGAGCGCTCGAGCCAAATCAGTAAAGGCGGCCCGCCAGACACGCTCGTCATCGGTATTAATGACGGCCGAGTGATGCAGACAGAGCGACTCATCAGGGTGATGCTCGAGAAGCAACTCGCAAACACCACGATCGCAGTTAATAGCCATCGAAAGCTCTTCAGAGTTGGCAGCCTGTGTTTGAGTCCAGGCAGTGGGTAATGAACTGCTAAACGCCCCGCGAACCCAGCGATCATCAAAGCTCGATGGTAGTGCCGTTGCCGGCGAGACATCAGATGTATCAACGCTTAGGGAATAACTGTGCACTGGCTGATACGCCGCCAAACTCAATATCGCCAACGCCGCGATGGGTAGTGACCATTTCAGTGATGACCAAGCCTGTCGCTCACCCTGCCACTCAGGGAAATCGAAGACCGTTTTAGGCAGCGGTTCACGCGGCGTGCGAGTCTGAACCACCGTGGCCAAATTCGTGCGACTCAGTGGTTCCAGCCAACGGTAACTGAGCTTGAGTTTGTGCTGAAGATCCGTGGCGGAGGGGCGAAGATCGGGATCAATACGGGTTGCCGCGACCGCCAAATTGATTAAGTCCGATAGCATATCGGCGCGGTTGCGACCCTCATTGACCTCTACTGACACAGGCTTTCTCGCATCATCGTAGACCACAGAAGGTGCGGCCTGAGTAATGAGCCAAATAATGAGTGCACCCACAGACCAGGTGTCGATGGTGGGCAGGCTCACCTTACGGGAATACCGCTCTGGCGCTGAAAAACCAATAGTCGCGCTGTCCGACAGTGGCTGGCCCACCCGACTACAGGATTCAAAATCCAGCAGTCGCACCTGACCGTTAACGTCGACAACCACGTTGTTTGGCGATAAATCACCGTGCACCAAGCCCAGTCGCTCGAGGCAGCCCAGCGCACTCAGCAAATCTCGGGCGATCAGGTAAATACTCTCAGGGCTGAGCTCATCGACGAGTTCCGACAGTGGTAGACCCTTGACGAACTCCCCCACAAGCCAGGTTTTCCGCCCATCGGGTATGACTGCAAAGACGGTGGGAATGGCTGGATGAGCGACATCAACGCGCGCCTGAAGGCTTCGCAACGTCCCCTGTGACGCCGCATCCGCAGTGTCCACTTTCTTAACGGTGACCAAACGGCTCAATAGGCGATCCCGGGCGAGCCAAACGTCGCCTTGTCCACCAAGACCCAGGTGTTCCAGAAAGGCCATACGCCGCAGCGAACCCAATGGTCCCCAAGGGCCCTTAAAGCGACTCAGCCAGCTCACTTGCGTGCTCCCATTTGCTTGAGTCGCTGGGCAATGGCTGCCCGCGAGATTTTCGAGTGGTGACTATGTATCAGCGCACGACGGCTCAAATGTTGCTCATTAACGACTGGATCGTCTGCGAGAAGGGGCGCATTCCGACCGATAACTGAAGCGTCAAGACGCATGATTCCCGGGGCGTCGATTGTGCCCAGTCTCATGGATGCACCGATGCGGGTCAGATCAGGATGAAAAACCATTGTCAGCCGCAGACGTGCTGACGCGTGGCCCTGATCTGACTTCCGTGATCGCAGCGGCGCCCTGGTCTTTTCGCCAGGTTGCATGCTTCCCCCAGTGTTAACTTATTTTTATTTCTTTTATTACAACCCTTCCAGCCTAGTCGAGATTAACCTAGCCGCCGCATTTGTCTAGGTTTTGTCGCGAATCTGGGACATATCATTTTTCGTCGTTGCGGCTCAGTTGTAGCAGGTAAACCGCACAGGCGGTGCCAAAAAAGGCTGTTAACGCTACGCCGCCAAAGTAGAGTTGGTAGCCGACGCTGTCCCCATACGTATCAATCAAATACGTATTCAACATAGGCATATACATCTCGGGGGTATATCCAATCATCGACACCATCCCAATAGCGAGACCCGCTCGTCGGGGCTCAATGCCTGTGGTGTTGAACGAGGCCCAATAAATGCCGCGAACCCCATAAATCACAATCGACGAGGTAGCCACCGCAAAATAAAGCAGGGTGTAAGGAGAATCTGCGGGTAATACCAATAAACCCAGCAGTGAGACCCCCGCCAGTGCAATGGCAATACCCAATGAGCGCACCGGGTGAAAACGATCCCCTATGAAACCCACAAGCACGGCACCGACAGGGCGCATCCACAGTCGCACAGTTGTCAGGGCTGCAACAGCCACGGCGTCGAGACCAAATTGTGTTTGGAAAAACCGTGAATACGAATACGTCGACCAAAACACCTGATAACCAACTAGGATACACAGTGCGACCAACCACACACGAACGTTGGTCAAAAGACTCCAAACATCGCTGAGTGTCTCTCGGAACGTTTCCGAACCCCTATTGGCCTCGGTGGTATCCGTCGCTTCATCAGGGTTGTCTTCTCTAAGGACAAACCACAAGAAAGCAGCGATAACGAGACACACGATGCTGTAGAAGTGAATGACTTGCACCATGGCTTCTTCGTCAGCCGAGCCCAGAGACCCGACGGCATAGGCAAACCAAGCGACCGCGATGGTGGCTAGCAGTGCTTCGAACAAGCCACGCCCGCCCTCCAGCAGACCGAAGTAGCGTGCCTGCAAATGCTCGGGCGCCAGCAATGTGCAACCTTTGATTAACGCCGCCCAAAACGTCAGTCCCGTTGTGACTCCCCATAAACCAAAGATAAGCGTCACCCAAGAGGCAGCTGGCAAGGTTGCGTACCAGAGACCGATAATCCCAGTCATCCCCACGGAGAACGTCAGCAGCGCTCTGGGAGAGAAGCGATCGGCTAGCCAACCACTCGGGATGTAACTAATAAAAAATGATGTACCGAGAATACTGGAGGCCACATTGAGCTCGGAGAGGGTCATCCCGAAGGTCGAGAGCAAGGTCAGCTCAAAGTTTTGACGCAGGTACAAAAGCGGATAGATCGCTCCGCCCGCCATTATGAGGAACAGAAGCTTTACGTAGCGAATAACATCGGGGTGAGCTAATGCGGTGTTTATTGTTTTAGTCATCCCTCCACCCTACACGGAAGTTCAATAAAGGTCTTCCTGGCGACCGTGGCTCAGACCCGGTTGCCCATGCTCATACGGGCAAACATCAACATGGCGACCAAAAAAAAGGGCGCCGAAGCGCCCTTTTTCTCAACTACATACTGGCATTAGCCCGTGGGAACATCCGTGAACGGAATACCTTTATCCATTCGCGGCTCCTGAGGTAAGCCGAGAACACGTTCGGCAATGATATTGGTCATGATCTCATCGGTACCGCCGGCGATGCGAAGGCCCGGTGCACCCATGTAGGAACCAATAATGTTATCGGCCAACTTAGAGCGACTAGTATCCCAAATGGCGCCGGACGTCTCGAGCAGGTCCATACAGAACGACGCCAGTTGTTGCATCTTAGGCGCACCTACTAACTTACCAATCGAGTTTTCGGGTCCCGGGATATCGCCGCGCGACAGCGCTGACAATGTTCGGTAGCTAGTGAACTTGAGTCCCGCCTCTTCCACATAGAAGTTGGCAAGACGCGCTTTCACTGCACTGTCTTCAATCGCAGGCTTGCCATCGATCATCACCTCTTTGGCGAGCTGGATGGCCAAGTTAACGTTCACGCCGCTGCTACCAGCGCCAATCGCTGCGCGCTCGTTCATGAGCGTCGTCAGTGACACTTGCCAACCTTGACCCACTTCACCGAGACGCTGCGAATCGGGAACGCGGACATCAGTGAAGTAAACCTCGTTAAAGTCAGACTCACCGGTGAGCTGCTTAATTGGCTTGATCTCAATGCCGGGTGACTTCATGTCGATGAAGAAATAGCTCAGACCCTTGTGCTTTGGCACGGTCGGGTCGGTGCGCACAACGACACAGCCGTAGTCCGAATAGTGAGCACCTGAGGTCCAGATTTTCTGGCCATTGATAACCCACTCATCACCGTCTTTTTCAGCTTTCGTGCGAAGCGCTGCGAGGTCAGAACCACCTGCGGGCTCGGAGAACAGCTGACACCAGATTTCTTCACCACTAGCGAGCTTCGGCAGATAGCGCTCGAGGTGCTGTGGTTGAGCATAAGCCATCAGCGTTGGTGCCATCATGCCCTGACCAATGACAAAGAAGCTGGCGGGTACATCGTACTTCGCCTCTTCCTGCTTCCAAATGACCTGCTCAATTGCTGACGCGCCGCGGCCACCGTAGGCAGGATCCCAGCCAATGCAGGCCCAGCCCGCATCGTACTTTCGCTTCTGCCAGAGCTTCGCTATCTGTAAGCGGTTGAGACCCTCAGTCTCTTCTTTGGTCGGTACGTTCGCAGCAAGCCAATCGGCTGCTGATTTACGAAACGCTGCCTGTTCGGGGGTATCGTTAAAATCCATGATTAACCTCTCTTATTCTTCGTTTCGTTATGCTGAAGCCGCGAGGCCGTCGACCAGACGTCCTTGCCACTGTTTTTCACTACCAACCGCAAGGCTCAATAGCTTTGCGCGGCGGTAATAGAACTGGCAGTCAAACTCCCAAGTAAAGCCCATGCCGCCATGCGTCTGAATATTTTCCTCAGCCGCAAACAGCGATGCCTGAATCGCGGCAACGCGCGACGTTGCAGCCGCAACCGCCAGATCGCTAGCGCCCGCATTGAGTGCCCATGCACCGTAGTAGGCATTACTGCGCGCCAGCGTATTCTTAACGTACATTTTAGCCAACTTGTGCTTAATAGCCTGATAAGAGGCAATCGAGCGACCGAAGGCGAAACGACCTAGCGCATACTCACGTGCTTGCTCGAGTGCCTTGTCCGCCAAACCAATTTGCTCCCAGGCAAACAAGATGGCCGCACTGTTCATGAGTGACTCTACCGCTGCCCAGCCAGCGCCCTCTTCACCCAAAACCTCCGCGCACGCACCGTTGAATGTCAGCTCCGAGTGGCCGCGACTGAAATCGATCATCTGCACATTGTCTTTCGCGACCGCGTCCTGACCCAGGTCAACCAGCGCAAGGGTTGCACCGTCGCCACCATCAGACTTGCAGACCACAATAGCGACGTCCGCAATGCCGCCGTCAGCCACCGGCACCTTGGTGCCGTTAATCACGCCATCGGCTATCGATGTGCTGATCTGATCTGGCGTCACTGCACCACCGGCCTCGCCAAGCGCAAAACAGCCAATGGCTGACCCATCAGCCAACTTGGGTAACCAAGCCTGCTTCTGCGCTTCCGTTCCCAGCGCCATGATCGCCTCGGCGGCGAGATACACGCTGGAGCTGAAAGGCACAGGTGCACAAGCACGGCCTAGCTCCTCTGCGATGACAACCAGCTCTAGGTGCGACATGCCTAAGCCGCCGTACTCTTCAGGAATCGTGGTTGCCGTCCAGCCCATTTCAGCGATGCCTTTGTACAGATCTGCATCGTGGGTTTCGCGGTTGTTCAACACGCGACGAACGAGTGTGGTGGGACAATGCTGGGTCAGGTAGCTACGTGCCTGATCCCGCAGCATTTGCTGTTCTTCAGAAAACTCGAAGTTCATGCCTTGGTCTCTATTGTTGTTAGTCGTGTTCTAAGAGTAGCGGGCGGCATAGCGACTGCCAATACATTGGAGTGATATTGGTACGACATAGATGTGATACAAGTGGCGCAGAAGACACCCTAAGATTGAGATTTATAGCCCCAATGCGGTCCGCGCCATTTCTACAAACGGATCAGCAGTTTCCGCTGCAGAAGGAGCACGGTCGACTATTTGCTTGAAGCGTTTATTCGAGGCCTCCACCTTGCCAGCAATGCCATAGGCATCCGCAATCATCAATGCCATGCGATTGACCTCTCTGGGTTCGATTAATCGAAACCACCAGATATCCACATGCTCATCGAGAGCAATGAGCTTTTCATATTGCTGGCTCTGATAATAATGAACAACGAGAGTTTGGATGGCGCTAAAAGTCACGTATTCGAACGGCACCTCCTCTTCCTCATGAAAAATGAACTGCTCGATGAACTCATAGGCAGCCTTGGAATTCCCCATCATCAATTCGGCATAGCCGGCGAAAAACAGCATGCGGTAGTTACTCGACTTTCGACCCAATGCGTATTTCTTAAGGCCCTTCCAGTCAGCCTTTTTTAGGCGCTTATCGATACTCCGCTGCTCATTGGGTTTGAGAAACGAAAACTTGATTGGGTCATCACCCACATCCATCCGCTTCCCGCCGCCAGTTAAGTCGAAGGTAAATTTGTTCTGCACGCCAGAAACGCTCTGCGGGACCCCATCAACAATGCGCGGCTGATAAATGAACTCTTTTGCGGACTCGACGCTTACCCCCTCGAACAAACCGATGGGGCTACATGCCTCGGGGAAAGCGTCCCTCACCTTACCAAGCTCGGTGACCGTGTATTGGACGATGCAATAACCCTCGATGCCATTGAACTGCGTGACATACGGGTAGATGGGCGCCTTTTTCTCCAGTGGTGCGTACTCCTGATTAACGGGCGTATCGGTTTCTTCACCGCTGACATACATCGAAGACCAAGCGGTCAATACAGCAAAAAAAACTAGGAACGATCGCTTCATATGAAAACGGCCTCAGAATTCGTAATCGATTCCTAATATATAGAGCCTCAAGTAACAGCTTTCAAATTCTGCGCACTTACGTTATGACTGTCTTCACAGAACAAAAGGATCACAGAATAAAAAGGAAAGTGCGATGCCAACAAAGTTCAATTACAGGATTTCAACAGGTATTCGTGGGGCTTTAGCAGGCGCCCTGCTGGTGTTGGCCGCTTGTGGCGGCGGGGGCAGTGGAGGTAGCACGCCAGCACCGCCCGTGGTTGTTGAACCGCCACCTGCGCCATCGGGTCCCGACTTCTCAGATGTCGATGCATCATTCCAGGCCTTCATTGATGGCACTACGGATTTCGATGGCATCAGCTACGTGTTGGTAGACGCCGACGGCGTTATCCATCAAGAAGTCTTTGGTGATCACACGGAAGACACCATTGTGCTGTTGGCGTCGACTAGTAAGGTGCCAGCAGTAATGACACTGATGGCATTGCAAGAAGACGCTAACGTTGAGTTTTCTATCAGCGAGCCGGTCAGCACCTATCTCCCTTACGACGGGCCCTACGCGGACCGAACGGTAGAGCAAATGGTGAGTAACACGTCAGGAATTCCGGGACTGCGTCTGCTACCCGCATATGGCTCACCAACGGGTCCAACCATGGAAGATTTCAACCATCTGTGTCAGTTCAGCGCCCAACCTATTTTCGAGTTCGAGGCCTGCGGTCAGACACTGGTGCAAAACGAACTACCCACGTCGCAGGCAGCCGGAAGCGTTTACGACTATGGCGGTAGCCAGTGGCAAATTGCCGGCGTAACAGCGAGCACCGTGGCGAACGCAACGTGGAATCAATTGGTTGATCAGTACTTGGGCACGCCCTGTGGCCTCGAGGTCTTTACCTTTGGTAATCCCTGGGAGTCACCCACCTCGTTCACCGGATCTGTCGACACCCTAGACGGTACAGCCAACCCTAATATCGAGGGTGGTGCGATCACCAACATGGCCGATTACGCCAAGCTGCTGCAGGTGCACCTAAATGGCGGCTTCTGCGGTGACACACAGATTTTAAGCGAGGACGCCATCGCCAGTATGCAGGTGGACCGAGGCGGTGTGGTTGCCATCAACGCCACGCCCTATGGCATGGGCTGGTGGATTCAAACAGAGCTCCCCGGTGTTCTGACCGACCCAGGTGCGTTTGGCGCAGTCAGTTTCATCGACGTTAATCGCGGCATCGGTGGTTACATGGCCATTGATGAGTACGGCGATGAGGCTGACTCCGGCGCGCCGCCCGGATTCTTCATCGGACAAGCCATCCCTGCCATTCAAGCGGCTTGGGATGCGGCTCAGTAACTAGATTCATCTCGCGACATCGATCTGGAAGGGGCCCTTTGGCCCCTTTTTTAATGTCGGTTTTTTTTAATGCCGTTTTTTTAAACGGATTAATGACTGTTTTTTTAAAGTCGGGTTTTGATGTCGGCCAGCAAACCAGGGGCTGGAGGACACCTATCCGACAGCCTTGCCCACTAGGGGTTGGCTGGGAGCTCTGGCAGAGGCTCTTCATCGCATTCGGACTCACGGGCTTGAATGAAATCGAATTCAACCTGATCGAAAAGCAACCCGTTCTGAGATTTCGTTAGAACCCATTTTTTGAGATAGGTGCAATGGTAGGCCTCGTTGCGGGGCATCCATTCCGTTGGGTCACTACTACCCTTCTCACCGTTTGATGAAGCTCCCACAGCGAGGAAATTATGGCTTGTTTCAGGCAGGACACCCTCTGAGAGACTGCCGGTGTTTGCGTAGCGGCGCTGAAGCGATGAACTGAGGTTACCTAGCCCCGACACCCATGACTCGTAGAGCGCTACAACGTGATCAATCTGCACGTTGGATGCCGAGTAGTAGTAGATATCGTCGTAAGGATCGAGCCACCGTCCGGTCTCTACAAAGCAGCCATTGGCTGACATCACCAAAGGATAGGCGCCATCACCATCCAAGTGCTGTGCCATCAGCACCTCATGACGATCGGAAATGCAGTCCCCATCTTCGTCGTCCCAAGTGCTTGGACGATCATAGTCAGGGGTTGAGACCTCTCCCACCTGAACACTCAGTCCGAACAAGCTACCCTCACTGACTGCGTCATCACTGGGATCGTTAGTCACAGTGATGGCGACTGGCACTGACGTTGTGAGCTGTCCATCAGAAGCGAGCAAGTCAATGTCGTACTGATTGTTCTCGTCGCTGTCAGCGGGCGCTTCAAAGTCGGGTGGCGCAATGAAGGCAAGGCTACCCACACTAGTCACAGAGAAGGCTTCGCTGTCTGTACCGCTGATTGAAAGCGTTATGGGGTCACCGTCCGGATCCGAAAACGAGATCCCGCTGACAATCGTGCCCGTGTTTTCCTGAATGGTGAGCTCGTAGCTTGCCTGATCAAATACCGGTGCGCGGTTAGTCACCTCAGGTACAGCGCTCGAACCACCCCCACCTCCGCCGCAGGCGCCCAGAAAACCGGCCATCCCCATGGCAATCACGGCTCCGGGTTGCTTGAATTGCCTTCGAAAAAACATTATTGGCATGTGGCTTATCTAAATTTCTGTGTCGGCGCGCACTATGACTGCAAAAGATGACACCTTTGCGACCTTCGATGCAAAACACGCATTGCTGATCTGTACTTGTGGTGACAGACTCCCGACGACGTTTTTGACTTCACTCAATACGTAATTTCAAAACCTATCCATGCCAGATACTTCTTCGATCCACCTCGAGACAGACCGATTGATCCTTCGCCCAACACAGGCCGAGGATTGGCCTTTCGCGCGTGACTTTCTGATGTGCGAGGACACGATGCGGCACCTGGGAGGCCACCAGCAGGAGTCGGACGCTTGGCGAACGCTGGCGCAATGGATTGGGCTTTGGTCATTAACCGACGCGGCCATGTTTGGCGTCGTGGAGAAGGCGTCCGGTGAATGGATTGGACGTATTGGGCCTTGGCACCCGCTGCACTGGCCCACACGCGAGGTGGGTTGGGGACTGAGAAAAGCCTATTGGGGCAAAGGCTATGCCCTAGAGGCAGCAGCCGCCTCGCTCGATTACGCGTTTGATGAGCTGGGTTGGGACAGCGTGACCCACCTCATCGCTGATGAAAATGTTATGTCGCAGAAACTCGCTGAGCGATTGGGCTCGAAGCCCGGCGAGTACGTCCACCTCCCGGGCTCGCTGAGTGATGTACGGCTTTGTGTATGGAGTCAGACAAAGGAAGACTGGATACGCTCAAAAAATTAGATTTATGAGTCGTTTGTCCTAGGCTTTGGTTAGCAGCTTCGTCACCGATGAAAGCTACTCACCCAAAACCAAGGAGCTCGACAACATGATTAATAAAGCAGTTCTAATACTCATTCTCGCGTGCAGCGCTTCACTCGCCATTGCGGGACACCATGAAAAAGGTGAAAAAGCAGACCACAACTCTGCTGCGTGGCAAATCAAAGCCTACAGTTCAGCCGCACCCGATTTCTTGGGGGATTTCGCGACAGTCATAGGATCTGACGGCTCGGTGCTTCGCCAAGGCACCAATGGCTGGATTTGTCAGTCTGCCAACCCGAGGCCTGTGCCTGCGACAGGTTGGAGTTCGGCGCACGAGGCTATGCCAGCCTGCCACGATGGCGAGGGCATGAAATGGATGATGGGTTACATGGCGGGCAAAGCGCCCGAGATGGAGCGCGATACCTTCATGTGGATGCTCCATGGAGATATGGGAGAAGACAACACCAAGGCGGGCGTACTTAATGAAGCCGATGCCGTGCCTGGGCAATGGATTGAATCAGGGCCCCACCTGATGCTCATGCCTAAAGATCCAGCTACGTTGGCAAACTACCCCACGGATTTCACGACGGGCGCACCCTATGTCATGTTCCCCGGGACGCCCTATGCGCATCTGATGATTCCGGTGGCCGGGTACTACCAGTACCAACCCGAATCAGCCCCCAAATAACGAACTGTGTAGCTGGCGAAGGGCTGAGCTATTCAGTCCTTTGCCTCTGCTAAAACCGGTTCTAACAACGGCATCCCCAAAGCCTCACGAAAGGTATTGTGATAGTGGTGCAGCGCTGGCTCATTCCGACCAAACCACACATGGGGTAGCAAACCACTCTCGGCAGCCGCTTGCTGTTGCTCGCCCATGAGATAGTCCTGATCAGCAATGGTGCTGGAAAAGACCTCAGTGACTGCCTCAAGCGTAAAGGCAACCTCGCCTTCCCTTTCCTGCTCCTCATAGACGTTATCTGCATCAACCACTTGTATACCTTTGCTCTCCTTGGCCGCCGCGGCCATGGCTATCATCTCGGGCGTGAAATAGAAGGAAATTCGTGTCAGTGACTTTCCCGGATCGCTGGGATGCGGATACATCTTGATCATCGCGATATTGCTGCCACCGATATTGAGCTGAATGTTTGGAAACAGGAAGTACAGAAGATTCGCGGCCTCATCGAGCTTCCAATCTGACTCGGGTAGAGCACGCAGCACATCAATGCCTTTATTGGCAAAAACAAAACGATGGTTACGACCAAAGGTCTCGTAGGAGAGATTATCTCCGTAGAAAATTTGCCCCAGCGTGTCTCGATGCAGCTTCTGGAAATGGTACGTCTCACCAAAGGTATCGTTCGCTAACTTCCAGTTCAGATTCATTTCTAGCACTGTCTCACCGCTATACACGTATCGCGCAAAATCATGAGATGTAATCTCGTCATCAAGCTGTCCCAACTGCGCCGCTATGTCTAGTTCACCCTCCGGCGCTGGATGAATCCAAAGCATGCCTTTGTGTTCGCTCGCGGGAAGACTGATTAACCCGTCGCAGGCGTCATTTAGCGGGCCAAAATGATCCTGCTGGGGGATGCCAAGCAATTCACCGGAGGTAGAGTAGGTCCACGCATGAAAAGGACAGATGAACCGACTCCCCTTTCCACGCGCCTCTTTGGTCAAGCGTGCACCGCGATGTCTGCAGGCATTCAAGAATGCTTTGAATTCACCGGCTTGGTTCCGCGTTGCCAATACAGGAACGCCGAAGTCATCAATCGTGAACCAAGTGTTAGGTTCCGGCAGGTCACCCGACAACCCTATGAGCTGTGGGTGTTCTAGAAAAAATGCTTCTCGCTCTCGTGCAGCTATCTCCGAGCAGGTATAGACGTCGGTGCTCATTTTATACTGAACACCCGCATCAACGTTTTTACCCGTATCGAGCTGTTCTAGAAGCTCTTTGAGAATCCTTACCTGAAGATCGTGTTCCACCCCTGAATCCTCTTATTGTCGTTATTAAGTCTTGAACACAGATGCTCTACTTCAACCACGCGCTACTTCAGGCACCCACGTCGCATGGAATCCCGAAGGTACCCGCCCGGGCAGCCTAACTTTTGCGATAGGCCCTTGCTCGATGTCTTTGGCATCGTAGACACAGAACCACGAAGTCCAGTCCTTGGTATCGTGGATGAAGTTGACGACATAGCCGTCGTCCTCTTCATCATGGCAAGTGGCCCCTACTTTGGGTGCGTAGACTGCCTCACTGCCTAAAACGCCGGGACCGTAGTCAAAGCGCCAGCTCTTGCCAGTCTCGTTGTCGTACTTCACAAGACCTGTAAATCGCAGCGTGTAGCCGCCTTCGTCATGTGTGGGGATATATTGGTGGTAGGCATAACGACTCTTCTGACCACCGTAGAGCGGGTTCGTTTTGTTGAACTCGGTATTGAGGTCATCGATGTCACCTTCTCGCACCTCACCGGTAACCAGATTAAACCGCCAGCGGTAGTTATTCGCCTCAAGGCGCATATAGGCCAACATGTGCGATAGCTCACCCTCATCCCCATAGGCTTTGGGCATGGGGTTCACGGACCTGCACCCGTCCATGACAACCCAATCGCCCTCTTCCCAACAGTTCGATACATGGAGGATGTAACAGGGCTCACAATCGAACCAACGAATCGACTTGCTTTCACCGAAACGCGGAATGAGACCAAACCGCGTCGGGATGTCTCTGTGGAAAGTCAGGACGCGTAGCTTGTGATGCTTCAGAACATCGAGGTCATGGAAGAACGGTAGGTCGTGCAAGACCGTGTAGTTCTGGGTAAAGCCGATATCGTGCGGTAAACGCGCACCGGGTAGGTCGATCGGCACCTCATGAATCACTTCGCCCTTGGCATTGGCGACGCCATAGGTCATGTACGGGGGTGCATCGTTGTAATCGAAATACAAAAGCTCACCCGTGTTCCAATCCACTTTGGAGTGCGCCGACATCTTCGGCTTATCACGACCATCTAGATGGAAGGCCTTGCGCGTCTCCAGGGTTATGGGATCGAGCGCAATCGGATTCCCCGCGTTGTACCAAAGGCTCACCAAGTCGCCGTTGAGCGCAAAAATATCGGTATTCGACGTGTCCTTGATTCCGAACTCGGAAACGCTGTAGTCAAAAGGTCCCATCACACCCGGAGAGACCGATTCACCTTCTTTGGCTTCGTTGGTGAAGGCTGGGGTATCAATCCATCGATTCACGTAGCGCGCACCGTCATCGCTGATATGAAGCGCATGCACCATGCCATCGCCGTCAAATGGGTGATAGCGATTCTTGGGCTCGAATACAGGGTTCGCGCCATTGCGGTAGTAGGTACCGCGCAGATCGCTGGGCAACTCGCCGATGACCTCTAATTTATCCTGATCCAGCTCGCGGTTGGTTGGCGCATACACACCGTGAAGGTAGGGATTATCATGGTTGTAGATCCACGCGGGTGCATCCTCAAACTGTGGGGT
>CAJWQE010000028.1 GCA_913045375.1 uncultured Halieaceae bacterium
CGATCAGTTTGTCATCGTGGTTGTGAACTGCTGTTGTCATTTTGCCCCCCTAAACGACGGCGCTAGTTTAACAAAATCGACAGGCAAATCGGGTACTGAAGTACACTCCCGTTTCTGTGAAGGAGTACCCAATATGACGCTCTTGCGTTTGAGTCATGCCGAACTGCATTTCGGCACGCAAGTCATTCTCGACAACCTTGATCTCACTATCGCAAAGGGAGAGCGTCTGGGGTTGTTGGGCCGCAATGGCGTTGGAAAAACAACCTTGTTTCGGGTGCTGACGGGCGAACAGCAGCTTGATGACGGAGAGCGATGGCTGGATCCCACGGTGAAGCTAGCCCGCTTAGAGCAAGAGCTGCCTATAGAGGGCGATGCGACGGTTTTTGATTGGGTGGCTGGCGGCCTCGATGAGGTTGGTGAGCTACTCGTGGCTTATGCGGAGCTGCTTGGCGCGGAGACGGAAGCCGATTTAGCTCGGATGGCGCAGATTCAGCAGGCGCTGGATACGCATGACGGCTGGTCGCTTCAAAACAGAGTAGAGACGACATTGTCGCAACTGGGTCTCGACGGCCAGGCCAAATTGCAGGACCTATCAGGCGGGTGGCGTCGACGCGTTGCGCTGGCGCGTGCGTTGGTCTCGGAACCTGACGTCTTACTCCTGGATGAGCCAACAAACCACCTGGACATCCCGACCATAGTCTGGCTGGAGCAGCAGCTTCAAAGTTTCAGTGGAGCCATCGTGCTGATCACCCACGACCGGCGATTCCTTCAGGCGATTGCCAATAGGATGGGGGAGTTGGATCGAGGTCTGCTGACGCTGTGGGAAGGTAGCTACCGGGACTTTTTGAAGCATCGGGCAGAACAGCTGGCTGCGGAGGCGACAGCTAACGCACTGTTCGATAAAAAACTCGCCCAAGAGGAAGCGTGGATTCGTCAAGGCATCAAAGCACGAAGAACGCGCAACGAGGGGCGTGTTCGCCGCCTCAAAGCCATGCGCGAGGACCGAGCGGCTCGCCGAAGCCAAGTAGGCAAAGCAAGCATTTCACTGGAGAACGCGACACTCTCGGGGAAATTAGTCGCTGAGGTCAAAGACGCCTCCGTCGCCTACGATGAGAGACCCATCATTACCGGGGTTAATACCATCATCCAACGCGGTGATCGCGTTGGCATTGTCGGTCGAAACGGCGCGGGGAAGACAACGCTAATCAAGATGTTACTCGGTGACATTGAGCCATCCACAGGACAGGTCAAGACAGGCACCAAGTTACAGGTCGCCTATTCTGATCAGTTAAGGGGCCACTTGGACCCCAATGGAACGCTGATCGACAACATTTGTGGCGGTCAGGAGTTCATCGAAATTGATGGCAAGAAGCGTCACGCGATTGGCTATCTAGGCGACTTCCTATTTTCACCAGACCGCGTGAGAGCGCCAACAAAAGTACTCTCCGGTGGAGAACGAAACAGAGCTATTTTGGCCAAGCTCTTTACTCAGCCCGCCAACTTGCTCGTGCTGGATGAGCCCACAAACGACCTTGATATCGAGACGCTTGAGCTACTAGAAGAGGTACTCCTCGAGTTTTCGGGGACAGTTGTCCTCGTAAGTCACGACCGGGACTTTATGGATCGCGTTGTGACAAGCCTTCTAGTCATTGACGAGCATGGCAATGTAGAGGAGCAAGCAGGTAGTTTTTCTGACTGGGAGGCACGGGGCGGCACCCTACTCAGTACTGTTGATGAGGCCCGAAGTGTCACGAAAGCTGCAAAACAGAGCCATCAGCTCGATGACAAGAGCCATCAGTCAAAAGATCAGCCTGCAGTGAAGCCGGCACCAAACAAGCGCAAGCTCAGTTATAAAGAACAGCGCGAACTCGATGAGCTTCCTGAACTGATTGCGTCGTTGGAGCAGCAGCAAACTGAGCTCGAGAGCAAAACCAGTAGCGCTAACTTTTTTAATGGCGACCCTACTGAGGTCGGCAAAACCCTCGAACAACTCACGCAAGTCGGTGAGTCGCTTGATAACGCACTGGAGCGGTTAATCGAACTCGAGGGCTAACCTCATAAAACGGACGCCACGGCGTCCACGACGATGTCCATATTGCGATCATTCAATGCCGCAACGTTAATACGCGAAGAATCCAGCATATAGAGACCTCGCTCTTTACGCAGACCCTGAGCCTGCTCAACCGATAAGCCGAGGAACGAAAACATGCCGTTTTCATTGGCAATAAAGGAGAAATCCCGATCGGTCTTCGCCGACAGTTTGTCGGACAACTGTGTCCGCAGTGAAATCATGCGGCGGCAGATTTGACTGAGTTCCGCTTCCCACGACGCGCGCAGTTCGGGCGTACTTAATACGCGCCCGGCCAGCAAGGCCCCATGCGCAGGTGGCATAGAGTAGACACGACGAGCCGCACCCAGACCATGGCTCTGAGTCGCCGCTGCTGTTTGCGTGTCTTTTCCATAAAACAGGGCAACCCCTGTTCTCTCGCGATAGAGTCCGAGGTTCTTCGAACACGAGGCAGCGACAATCAACTCCCCTAACCGAGTCGCTAGCAATCGCAAGCCTGCCACATCTTCGGCGAGGCCTTGCCCCATACCCTGATAAGCTAAATCCACGAGTACAGTGAAGCCCTGAGCGATCGCCATATCAGCAATCACCGACCACTGCTCAAGCGTCAGATCAGCGCCAGACGGGTTGTGACAGCATCCGTGCAAAAGAACCACGTCGCCCGGCTTTGCAGCTTTCAGATCATCAACCATGCCCGAGAAATCAACACCGTGCGAGGCGGGGTCGTAATAGCTGTACGTGGCGAACTTCAAGCCCACCGATCCCATAAGCGGAATGTGAACGGGCCATGTGGGATTACTGATCCAAACAGTGGCATCGGGCGATGCCGCGGCCAGCACCTCGGATGCAATTCTCAGCGCACCGCAACCGCCAGGCGTCTGGACCGCCGTGATATGCGACCCGTCACCCGCAAGTTCTTCACCAAAGACCAGTGTCTTCATCCCGGTCAGATAGGCCATATCGCCAGCCGCGGGCAGATAGGCCTTGGTGACCTCCTCTGCCACGAGCGCAGCTTGTGCTTTTTTCACTGCCTCAAATACTGGGCAAATACCGTCCTCGTCCATGTACACACCGACCGTCAAATCGATTTTGTCTGGATTTGGGTCCGCACGGCAGGCAGCGGCAAGTCCAAGAATCGGATCGGGAGGAAGTACGGAGAGTTGCTCTAACATCGGTGACTCTTTCAGTAAAAAAATGAGGCAGGAGTATACGGCAAGGCCGAACTCCCTTAAATGCCTGATATTATTCGTCTTAAGTTCAATGACCGATCACTTATGACAGACAACGCAACCCCCACTCGTCGAGATACGCTGTTCGCTGAACTGGTGGCGGAACCCTCGACTTTTAGCTTCAATGATGCGGTTGTCGATGTCTTTCCGGACATGATTCAGCGATCCGTACCGGGCTACGGTACCGTGGTTCGAATGAGTGGAATCCTGAGTGAACAATACGCTCAGGAGGGAACTCATATTTATGACTTAGGGTGCTCCCTGGGCGAGTCCATTCGCTCTGTTGAGACTGCGCTCAATGGCCGCGACTGTCAGCTTGTCGGTGTTGATAACTCGCCGGCAATGATCAGCAAAGCGCAAGAGATTGACTCGGGTATTACATGGCATCTCGCGGATGTGACAACACTAACGCTCGAGCGGAGTAGCGTGGTTATCATGAACTTCACGCTTCAGTTCATCCCCATAGAACAGCGATTGCCGTTACTCACGAAAATACGTAAGGCCCTGGTACCGGGCGGACTCCTCATACTGTCCGAAAAGCTGACACTACCCGACCCTGATATGGATGCGCTGATGATCGATCTGCATCACGACTTCAAACGATCTCAGGGCTATACCGATCTCGAGATTGCTCGGAAGCGGGATGCCATTGAAAACGTGCTGATTCCGGAGACGGCTGAGACACATACACAGCGCTTAAATAAGGCTGGGTTCTCACGCTCTAGCATTTGGTTCCAGTGCCTGAATTTTGCCTCTTTTATCGCCATCGCCTGATCGCCACCATCTGAAATGTTTGAGACACCGCCAGAACTCATCGCTGATATCGAAGCCTTCGAGCGCCGATGGGAGGAGACGAGTCTTCGTGAATGGCTCGAGGAGATGCCCGATCAATTCTCTCGAGGCATGTCAGAAAAACGGTTCGGTGACCTACCACGCTGGCGAGCAGCCATCGCCGCTCTGCCCTCACTTGAAACGGAGGTCGTCAACCTCGATACCAGTGCCATCACTGCATCCGGTACCGTGAATGCAGAAAAACTCATGGAACTCGAAACTGCTCTGCGTGGCTTGCACCCCTGGCGAAAAGGGCCTTATTCACTGTTTGGCGTGAACATCGAGACCGAATGGCGATCCGACTTTAAATGGGATCGACTCGCACACGCCATCGATGCCCTCGAGGGCCGGCGCGTATTGGACGTCGGTTGTGGAAGCGGTTATCACTGCTGGCGGATGAAAGGTGCCGGGGCTGCGGAGGTTATTGGCATTGATCCGACCCCGTTATTCGTTCTGCAATTCAAAGCAATCCAGCGCTACCTGAACATTGATACCGTACATGTGCTGCCGCTTGCGCTAGAACAGTTGCCGGCGAGACTGAAAGCCTTCGATACCACCTTCTCCATGGGCGTGCTTTACCATCGCCGATCGCCGATCGACCACCTGACGGATCTACGCGACACCCTGGTCTCAGGGGGCCAGCTGGTGTTAGAGACATTGGTGGTAGAGGGTGATGAGGACACCGTATTTGTCCCCCCGGATCGCTACGCTCGTATGGGCAACGTCTGGTTTTTGCCGAGCCCGGCGGCTCTCGTGAAGTGGATGCGCAAGGCAGGATTTGTTGATGTGACCGTGGTTGACGTAAATCAGACCACAGTAGCCGAACAGCGCTCGACCGACTGGATGACGTTTTATTCTCTGTCAAACTTTCTCGACAGTGCTGATCAGAACAGGACGGTCGAAGGTCATCCGGCGCCCATGCGTGCCATCGTCACCGCACGCTTACCGTAGCCTTAGTCCTCTGATGATGCGCTTGAAGACATATTGGGCGTCAGTGGGAAGTTCGCAATTTTGCCCGTGTCCCCGCCTTCACTGACCTTGGCAGCACCCTGCTTGTCTACTTCATCAATGCGGATGATCGATTGCATTGGGATGTAACTTCGCTTCACGCCTGAAAACTCGGACTTGAGCTTCTCTTCGCCGGGATCGACCAAAATCGCCGAGCGTTCGCCGAACAGCATCTCCTCAATTTCCACGAACCCCCACATATCGCTCTGATAGATGTGCTTGGCGTAGACCTCGAAGATCTGTTTACCGTTGTGAAAAATGATTTTGTAGACCGGTTGGTTCGACATAGTGCTCATGTTGTTCCGATGTGGGCGCGCGATGCTACCACTTTTGCCAAAATTCGAAAGGCTTGTGGGGAGGCCAATTCCCTGTGTACGACGGTATAATAGCGCGTTACTGATCTTTCGAGCACACGCAATTGAGCACAAAAACGCCATCTAAAGTCTTTATCCAAACACATGGCTGCCAGATGAATGAGTACGACTCTGCGCGCATGGGCGACCTACTCAAGGAAAGCCATGGTATGGAGCGAACCGACAACGCCGAGGAAGCCGACGTGCTTCTCCTGAACACGTGCTCTATTCGGGAAAAGGCGCAAGAAAAAGTCTTTCATCAGTTGGGACGCTGGAAAGCGATAAAAGCTGAGCGCCCAGAGGTGGTGATCGGCGTGGGTGGCTGTGTTGCTAGCCAGGAGGGCGAGGCCATCAGCGACCGCGCACCCTACGTTGACCTTATCTTTGGCCCGCAAACACTCCATCGATTGCCCGAGATGCTCGAGACACGTAACGAGCGGGACAGCGCAGTTGTTGATATCTCGTTTCCCGAGATTGAGAAGTTCGATCGCCTGCCACAACCGACCAGTGACAGCGCGACAGCCTTCGTCTCCATCATGGAAGGCTGCAGCAAGTACTGCACCTTTTGCGTGGTTCCCTACACTCGCGGTGAGGAGGTCTCGCGGCCTGTCGATGACGTCATTGCCGAGATCGCTCACTTGGCAAACGAGGGTGTCAAAGAGGTCAACCTGCTTGGCCAGAACGTGAATGCCTATCGAGGCGAGAACCATTTGGGAGATATTGTCGATTTCGCCGAGCTGTTGGGGTTGGTCAATTTAGTACCCGGCATCGAGCGCATTCGATACACCACATCGCACCCCGTCGAATTCAGCGATGCGCTCATCGAGTGCTACCGTGACATCCCAGCGTTAGTGGACCACCTCCACCTGCCCGTGCAGAGTGGCTCTGACCGAATTTTGATGGCCATGAAGCGCGGCCACACGGCGATTGAATACAAAGCGAAGATCCGAGCCTTACGAGCTATTCGCCCGAACATATCGCTTTCTTCTGACTTCATTATTGGATTCCCCGGTGAGAGCGAGCAGGACTTCCTTGCGACGATGAAGCTGATCGAAGACATCGGTTTCGATACGTCCTTTAGCTTTATTTACTCGGCCCGTCCGGGTACGCCGGCATCGGACCTTGCCGATGACACGCCCGAAGATGTCAAGAAAAAGCGCTTGCAGCTGCTTCAGACACGTATCAATCAACAGGCCATGGCGATCAGTCGTCGCATGGTGGGGACGACGCAGCGAATTCTGGTTACAGGCGTGTCCAAGAAAGATCCGGGGCAATTGGCGGGTCGGACAGAGAACAACCGCGTTGTTAATTTCTCGTGCTTAGATCATGACCTTATCGGTGAGTTCGCAACGGTTGAGATCCTCGAGGCACTGCCTAACTCGCTCAGAGGCGTGCTTCTGAGTTGACATGGGCGTAAAGATAAGTATCTTCACCTGCCCACAACTATATGAGCGGCCAAACAGTCCTTGGACATTGACCCGACACCTCCCGAGCCTGACAGTCGGGAGGACATCACATCCTCTTCATTTTCCCTAGAACCTGAAGACGCGAAGCATGTTGCACTGCTTTGCGGACATCTGAACGCCCATTTCAAGCTGATTGAAGACCGATTGCGGGTATCGATCAGTAATAGAGGCAACAAAATCCGAGTGTCCGGCCCCGATGCGGCGCGAGAGTCGAGTGAGCGGCTGCTAAAAAAGCTTTACCGCGACGTAACGCAGGGGATCCGATTAAGTCCAGAGACCATTCACCTGCAACTTCAGCAAGCGGACCTAGAGCTTCTTAAGTCAGCACCGGCAACCTCGGACGCGACGATTGTCAAAGGTATTAAAACCAAGCGTGGCACCATCAAGCCTCGCGGTCACAGCCAGATCAACTATGTTAAAGATATTCAGCGTCACGATCTTAATTTTGGAATAGGTCCTGCAGGTACCGGAAAAACCTACCTCGCCGTGGCTTGCGCCGTTCAAGCGCTGCTGGAAGAGGACGTTAAGCGAATCCTCTTGGTGCGCCCAGCGGTCGAGGCGGGTGAGCGGCTTGGCTTCCTACCTGGGGATTTGACCCAAAAAGTGGACCCCTATTTGCGGCCCCTGTATGACGCACTGTACGAGATGCTGGGATTCGAAACGGTAGCCAAATACATTGAGCGCAATGTCATTGAGGTGGCGCCGCTAGCGTTCATGCGCGGTCGCACGTTGAACAATGCCTTCATTATTCTTGACGAAGCGCAGAATACGACCCGTGAGCAAATGAAGATGTTCCTCACTCGCTTGGGCTTCGGATCGACCGCCGTCATCACCGGTGATGCTACGCAAATTGACCTCCCGCGAGGCCAGCCCTCAGGACTTGTGCACGCAACGCAGGTGCTTGACGGTGTCGACGGGGTGTCTTTCACCTGGTTCGGAAAGAAAGACGTGGTTCGCCACCCGTTAGTCCAACGTGTGGTTAACGCATACGAGGAGCATGACGCGATCATGGCAAACTCGGAGGAGCGGCGATAATGGACGTTACCGTTCATGTCGATCGCAACCAGGCTGACGCACCAGATGACGAGAGTTTCCGGATCTGGGTGATGTCTGCACTCAGCGGGGATCACTCAAATAGGTCCGTCGGTGACAGCGCGGAGCTGAGTATTCAGCTGGTCAACAGTGACCAAATGACCGACTTCAATACCCGTTATCGCGATAAACACGCAGATACCAACGTGCTCTCGTTCCCGGTGGATGCTGACCTGCAACATCGCACGGGTCTCTTGGGCGATCTCATTCTCTGCGATGAGGTCATTAACCGAGAGGCAGCGGAACAAGCAAAGCCGAGAGAGCATCACTGGGCGCACATCACGATTCATGGCGTGCTTCATTTATTGGGTTACGACCACATTGATGAGGACGACGCCGAGATCATGGAAGCACTTGAAATACAAAAACTGGATGGTTTAGCCATTCCCAATCCCTACAACGCTTGAGACACTCAACATCAAATGAACACTCACGACTCAAGAAGTAACGATACTGACGACCGCTCTTGGCTTGACCGTCTGACTCAGATGGTGACTGGCACGCCCTACACGCGTGCTGATCTTGAGGGCCTCCTCGAGCTCGCAGCCGAGAACGAGGTCATCGATGAAGACGCCAAAACCATTATGGAAGGCGCGCTGACCGTTGGAGAAATGCAAGCCCGAGACGTGATGATTCCTCGCGCTCAAATGGTCGTCATTCGCGCTGGCGCAACACTCGAAGAAGTACTGCCCCAAATCATTCATACGGGACACTCGCGGTACCCCGTGGTTGGCGAGAGCACCGATGACGTACTCGGTATCCTACTGGCCAAAGACCTACTGCCCTTCGTCCTCAATCCGGATGCAAACTTCGATATCTCAGCTCTTCTGCGCTCTGCAGTTATCGTCCCGGAGAGTAAACGTCTCAATGTGCTTTTGAGAGAGTTCCGCCAGGCACGAAATCACATGGCCATCGTCATTGACGAGTACGGTGGTGTTGCAGGCCTCGTCACGATTGAAGATGTTCTGGAAGAAATCGTTGGTGAAATCGAAGACGAGACCGATACCGACGAAGAAATTCATATTCGCAAGTTGACTGAGGACAGTTACTTCGTCCAAGCACTGACACCGGTCGAAGACTTCAACGAGGCCTTCGATGTCGATTTCAGTGACGAAGAGTTCGATACCATTGGCGGCTTGGTTCTGCAGGCCTTTGGCCGACTACCCACACGCAACGAGACGATCGACTTCGATGGATTCGAGTTCCGCGTGATTAATTCGGATCAACGCAAACTCAATAGTCTGCGTGTCACGGTCCTACCAAAGGGCTAAGTCATGATCATGCAGAGTCTTGCTGGTCGCGCATTACTCTGCCTTCTGGCGGGTTCGATCTTTACACTGGGACTGGCGCCGTTCGATCTGAAGCTGTTATCGCTCGCCAGCATGGCCCTCTTTGCCCTTGCACTGACAGGTCAATCTTGGCGTCCTAGCCTGCTGCTAGGATGGTGCTTCGGTTTGGGTTTCTTTGGGGCCGGCGTCTCGTGGGTGTATGTCAGCATCAACGTCTATGGTCACGCACCACTCGTCTTAGCGCTCACGTTAACGACGTTATTTTGCGCCGGACTGGCGCTTCTATTCGCCATCCAAGCGGCTGTCCTCGCACTGCTTAGTCCCGCTCAACTCGGGTTACGCATCATCTTATTCGCTTGCCTCTGGGTGGCTTTCGAATGGCTTCGAACCTGGCTACTCACAGGCTTCCCTTGGCTATTCGCTGGCTATCTTGCGCTGGATACCGTGATGGCGGGATGGGCACCGGTGATTGGTGTGCTTGGGGTGTCATGGCTTATTGCGGTCACGGCGTCAGGAGTGGCAGAAATCGTGATTGATAGGCGTGCCTCTAACGGTATCGCGCTAGCCTCTTGGATCGTGTCGATCGCCGGAGCAGGCTACCTTCTCAGTTCTGTTCAGTGGACAGAGCCAACAGGCGAAGCTCGCAAGGTCGCGATCTACCAGCCAAATATTGCGCTAGAGGACACCTGGGATAGGAACAACGCCCCAATCCTCCTCAATGATTTCCTGGAACATGCTAAGGCTTATGCGCCCTCGTCTGATCTTGTGGTCTGGCCGGAAGGCGCCCTGCCTTTTTACTTTGATCAGGCTCCCGGTTACATGTCCGAACTGCGACGCATTGCGAGTAGTAATAGAGGTACCATTGTCACCGGAATGCCCACTCGCGCAGGTAGCAAGCGCTTCAACAGCATTGTTTCGGTTGGCCAGTCTTCTCAAACGTACAATAAGCAGAAATTGGTCCCCTTCGGCGAGTTTGTGCCACTTGAAGAGAGTCTGAGAGGCGTCATCGACTTTTTCGATCTACCCATGTCCAACTTCTCAAAAGGTGACGCGTCACAACTCCCGCTCTCCAGCAGTCTGGGATCGCTTGCACCGTTTATTTGCTACGAGATTGTTTACCCTGACTTCGTTGCCAAGGGCTCGCGATCATCCAACCTGTTAATCACCATTTCGAACGATGCATGGTTCGGCTCTAGTCACGGACCCCACCAGCACTTTCAAATGGCTCGCTATCGCGCACTGGAACTTCAAAAGCCGTTGATACGCGGCGCGAATAACGGCATCACCGCGGTCATCGATGAGCAGGGTGGCATTGTCAGTAAGCTCCCACAATTCGAGCGAGCAACGCTCGAAGATGAGGTGACACCACGTGAGGGACTCACACCCTTTGCTCGGTTCGGCAGCGCACCTATTTTGTTGATCAGTCTAATTTTTCCTTTATTTATCGGCATAAAAGCAAGGCGCCAGCAGGGCTGATACTGATAAACTGTCAGACGTTTTATTTCACAACCTAGACGTCGTAAACAATGAGCTCAGCCGAATACCACCCAGAGACCCTCGAAACGAAGATCCAGTTGTCGTGGCTCTCGAATAAGACATTTTCGGTTCAGGCTGACACGACACAGGAAAAGTTTTACTGCCTGGCGATGTTCCCCTACCCCAGCGGCAAGTTACACATGGGACATGTCCGCAACTACACCATAGCTGATGTCATCGCGCGCTATCAGCGAATGCTCGGGAAAAACGTACTTCAACCCATGGGCTGGGATGCCTTCGGTTTGCCTGCAGAGAACGCCGCCATTCAGCAGAAAGCGGCACCCGCTACCTGGACAAAAGGCAACATTGCGGAGATGCGAAAGCAACTACAGCGCTTAGGGTTTGCCTATGACTGGGACCGTGAGCTAGCGACTTGCTCTCCAGAGTACTATCGATGGGAACAGTGGTTTTTTACACGGCTCTATGAAAAAGGTCTGGTCTACAAAAAAATGGCGACCGTTAACTGGGATCCTGTAGATCAAACCGTGCTTGCCAATGAACAGGTCATCGACGGACGGGGTTGGCGCTCCGGAGCTGAAGTAGAGCGTCGTGAGATTCCGCAGTGGTTTATCCGTATCACCGAATACGCTGATGAGCTCCTCGATGACCTAGACAAGCTCTCGGGCTGGCCCGAGCCTGTAAAACTGATGCAGCGGAATTGGATAGGTAAGAGCTACGGCCTTGAATTGGGCTTTGAGCTCTCTGCCCCTATCGCTGGGCGCGACAAAATTGAGGTGTATACAACACGGCCAGATACGCTTTATGGCGTAACTTATATCAGTCTCGCCGCTGAGCACCCGATAAGCCTTGCCCTGGCAGAAGAAAATCGGCATCTCGCTGAATTTATCGATCGCTGTAAAAAATCTTCAGTCTCTGCGGCCGATATGGCACGTGCTGAAAAGCTTGGGATGGACACAGGGTTACGCGCTATTCACCCGTTGACTGGCGAAATGGTGCCCGTATGGGTAGCTAACTATGTCTTGATGGATTACGGATCAGGCGCAGTCATGGCCGTACCGGCGCATGATGAGCGCGATTGGGAGTTCGCCCATCAATATGAACTGCCCATCGTCACTGTTATCAATAACTCAGATGGTCAGCCCGCCGATGTGTCAGCCGCTGCCTATACCGAACATGGAACGCTCGTAAATTCAGATACCTATGATGGCTTGGGATTCCAAGAAGCCTTTAATCAGATTGCGGCTTCTCTCGAAGAGAAAGGTCTTGGCAAGGTAACGACACAATATCGACTCAGGGACTGGGGCGTGTCGCGACAGCGCTATTGGGGCACACCGATACCCATGCTGAATCTTCCCGATGGGGGGGAGTTACCCATTCCGGCCGATCGACTCCCGTCTTTATTGCCAGAGGATGTCGTTATGGAAGGTGTGGCATCGCCCATTAAGACAGATCCCGATTGGCGGAAGTTCAATCACAACGGTGAAGACTGCGAACGGGAGACAGATACCTTCGATACCTTTATGCAATCGTCCTGGTACTACGCCCGGTTTACTTGCCCTGACTATGACGAAAGCATGCTCGACTCAGAAGCGGCTAACTACTGGCTCCCGGTTGACCAATATGTGGGTGGTATCGAACATGCCATCCTGCACTTGCTATACGCTCGCTTTTTCCACAAGTTGATGCGTGACGAGGGGTTAGTCAACTCGGATGAGCCGTTTGAACGCCTATTGACTCAGGGCATGGTGCTTAAAGATGGTGCCAAAATGTCAAAGTCCAAAGGCAATACAGTAGATCCACAGGAACTGATTGACCGCTATGGTGCGGACACCGTGCGTTTGTTCAGCATGTTTGCTGCGCCTCCGGAGCAGTCACTGGAGTGGTCAGACGCGGGTGTAGAGGGATCGCACCGATTTTTGAAGCGCCTGTGGCGACTGGTTCAAGATCGTGCCGTACACGAAGACGCTGTCGAATTGAAAACGGCGAATCTCAGTAAAGCTCAAAAGGACCTTCGGCGAAAAACGCACGAGACCATTGCCAAAGTCAGTGATGACTACGGTCGGCGGCAGACATTTAACACGGCAGTCGCGGCGGTTATGGAGCTTTGCAATGACGTAAGCCGTCACAGTGGCGAATCGGCACAGGACGCGGCCGTGGTTGATGAGGCGTTAACAACAGCCGTGTCGCTACTGAACCCCATCGTGCCTCATATCAGCGAAACACTGTTCGGCCAGCTTACAGGAGGCGACATCCTTGAGGCTCCATGGCCTGAGCTCGATGAAAGCGCGCTCGCCCGCGACGAAATCGACATTGTCGTTCAAGTGAATGGCAAGGTGCGAGCCAAGATCTCGGTCGCCGCCGATGCCTCGAAAGAAGCGATAGAGCAAACGGCACTCACACACGATAACGTCCAACGCTTCACGGGCGGCGTGACCGTGCGCAAAGTCATCGTCGTTCCCGGAAAATTGGTCAATGTGGTCGCCAATTAAACAGTGGCGGCGAGTGCTAAGCCGCACCGCACTGGTGTTGCTGGCTAGCACGCTTGTCAGTTGTGGGTTTGAGCTGAGAGGTCAGAGTGACCGGGCAGCTACCCTGGGGCGATACCCAATCGCCGTTGTCAGCCAGGCGCCGAGTAGTGAGTTTGCGGCTCAATTGCGCGGTGAACTGCAGCGCCAAGGGGCAGCCTTGCTCCCCCTGACTGAGGCAGACCTAATCCTCTATATTGATATTGAAACGTTTGAGCAGCGCAGCCTGTCCCTGACGGCACGTGCGCGTGCAGCTGAACTCGAGCTGCAGGCTAGTGTGAACTTCTCGGTAAAACTCAACGGGGAATGGCTCATCGACAACGAGCGCCTTGCCGTTGTCGACCAAATGCTCAATGACCCATTAAACGTTGTGGGTAAAACGGAGGAAATTCGACTACTCCAGGATGAGTTACGCACTGCCCTTGTGGAAGCGCTAACCCGTCGACTTGATTACGGCATTGCCGCCTACCATGCAAGTCAAACCTGAACAGCTAGAACAACATCTAAAGCAGGGCATGAGGTCCTGCTACCTCGTCAGCGGTGCCGAGCCACTGATTGTCCAGGAATGTGCCGATGCTATCCGGCGCGCGGCACGTGCTGCAGGTTGTATTGATCGAGAGCGCTTTGATTCATCGGACAAAGAGAGTTGGCAGAACCTCGTCCAAAGCGCCAGCGCCATGTCACTTTTTGCCGATAGGAAACTGATCGAGATACAGGTTGAGAACGGTAAGCCGGGCGCAGAAGGCAGCAAGGCATTGCAGGAGTACCTGTCGATAGACAGTGAGGACATACTGCTGATTGTGGCGGGTAAGATCGACAAGCAGTCGCAACGCGCCAAGTGGTACACAGCGCTGGATCAGAGCGGGACCATTGTGACCGTTTGGCCGGTTCATCCACGCGACCTCCCCTCCTGGATTCAGCAACGAATGAACCAGCGAGGCATGAAGTACGATCGTGAGGCGATTACGATGCTAGCCGAGCGCGTGGAAGGCAACCTACTCGCTGCGGCGCAGGAGATTGAGAAACTCTCTCTGCTGGCCAACGATACACACATTACAACTGAGATCGTGTCCCAGTCCGTTGGTAACAGCGCACGCTACAACGCCTTCAACATGGTGGATACGGCCCTCGCCGGCGATGCTCGTGGCGCTCTGCGCGCGCTGCGCGGACTAAAAGCCGAGGGCAGCGCGGCACCCGCCATTCTCTGGCCAATATCAAAAGAGCTCAGGCTCCTAATCGACGCCTCATCCGCGGTGAAGAAAGGCACACCGGCAGGCGCCGCACTCGATCGATTAGGTGTTTGGCGCAGCCGACTGAATTTAATGCAGCAGGCACTTGGCAGACACACACCGGAAAGCCTTGATCATTGCCTGCACCTCAACTTTGCCGCGGATGGCAGTGCCAAAGGCTTTATGCCAGGAGACTGCTGGGATTATCTCGAGTCACTTGTTGTGGCGATTGCCTCAGGTGCGAAATCCGAGACAACCCGTCGGCGCGCGTAAAGGGCTAGCACCGCTAAAACACCTAGCGCTGACGCCACAGCAAAGGTCGTCACGAACCCTGCCCACTCTGCAAGTGCGCCATTGGTAGCGGCCCCCAGTGCAGGAGATGCCATCATGGTCATCGACCACAGGCTCATGACGCGCCCATGGTAATTTGGATCGATGACTAGCTGGGTCAGTGCCTGACATCCAGTACCTGCGATCGTCGTCGTAAAGGCAATAAGGCCAACGACAACAGCGAGACTTATCAGAGCATCCAACCAGTTCAGAGTGGCAAGCAGTAACGTTGCCGCAAACAGCGCAACTAAAATCAGCCGATAGAGGCCGATAACATGAGCGGCCTGCCGGCTCATTAATAAGCCGCCAAGAACTGCGCCCGTGCCGGCTGCGGCGGTCAGCCAAGCCAATTCGCTCGCCCCACCCATCAACAGCCGACCTGATACTGCGGGCAACAGTTCAATAAAGCTGCGGCCCAAGAGACCGTTAACTAGGGTCGACAACAGAATCAGAATGACCACCGGGTTGTTACCCACATAATTCAACCCCTCGATAAATTCGCTGTTAACGCTTTTATCAGAGCGGCCTTCCCGTGTGCCGACCCCGCGAAGCGTTGTCAAAATCACGCCTGAGGTTGCGAAAATGCAGACAGCAACGAGCCAAGCCCAGCCGACACCCCATTGGGCGATGATTGCGGCGCACATTGCGGGGCCCAAGATGCGGGCAATATTGAAGGACATGGCGACAAGCCCAATAGCACTCGGCAGCGCACTTCGAGGGACCAGAAGCGGCACGAGTGCCAAGCGCATGGGATTATGTAATGCCGATGCAGATCCCAGCGCTGCCGCGAGCAATAACAGCGTCAACTCATTGAAGGCACCAAAAAAGGTCGTAATGCCGCCTGTAAGGCCAATGGATGAGTGGAACACCATGGAAAAAATCAGGCCGTGGCGAGGGTTAACCCGGTCTGACTGCACGCCAAAATAAGGTGACAAAACAAGTGCCGGAGCCAACATCAACGCTCCCACAATACCGACCCACAGGGGTGAGGCTGTCAGCTCCCAGGCGCTCCAGCCCAGGATGAAGCGCAACATCCAGCTCCCAAGGCCAGAGAACCAACTCGCCGGGTAGTAACGCCGAAATCGAGGCTCTCTTAATGCAGAATGAGCAACCTGTCGCTTTTCACGACACACAAATATCGCCTCTCTTGCTTTTCAATCACAATGGAACTACTGTTTATTTATACAGTATTTTTACTGATGCCATTTCAGCACGCATTAGTCTTATTTTCGGAGCACATCATGAGCTACTCCATAGAGCAAATCATCAACCGTCCAGACACTTGGCAGGGCAGTGAAGGACGCAGCAATTCACGCGTCATTCTAACCACTAAGTCAGCCAATGCGGACTGGCATAACAGACAAAGTATCCCCACTGGCTTTGATAGCCTCGATAAAGAGCTTCACCTCAATGGTTGGCCAACCCACGGCGCAGTCGAAGTCCTGAGCGATCAGGATGGTGCTGAGTGCATGGGACTCTTTCTACCCACAATGCAAAAACTGGCAAGCGAGAAGCGCTGGCAAGCTTTTATTAACGCACCACACACACCCTATGCCCCATTATTACGCGCCCACCATATTCCCACTGAGCAAGTACTTATGGTTCATCCAAAACACCGTGATGAAACGTTATGGGCTACCGAGCAAGCGGTTCGCAGTACAACCTGCAGTACAGTATTTGCCTGGTTAGGGAGCACTTACTTCCGTTATGCAGAAATTCGCAAACTGCAGTTAGCCGCCGCCAGTACGGACACCCTACTCTTCTTGTTCAGATCGAGCGACGCGCTATCTGACTCAACACCTGTATCGTTACGTCTGCACATTAATGCCTACCGTGAAGTCACCGTCGTCAAACAGCGAGGGGGTAAACGCGAAGTCGATGTGCGGTTACCCGCGAACCCTATTCTGGAAACTCATGACATTGCGCACCGCGGTAAAGCGCTTGCTACCAAGACAGGTACGTTCTTAACGCCTGTCGCATAGCGCCTACTATCCCTCCACTTCCCCACTACCCCGGGACTCGGGCTCCCCTCCGAGTTTCGGGGTCTCACGTTTATCTAACGTTATCAAAGATGCTCTAACCTTAGACCTGACTGCGTTATGCTCTCGGCGTGCTTACTAGCTCGATGTGACATGCCTGAACTACCCATCACAAGCGATATCTTTTTATTGCTGGTCACAACCAGCTTTATCGCCTCAATGCTCACTGCATCAGTGGGCATTGGTGGTGGCACACTGGTACTCGCGGTACTTGTCGTAACCGTCCCTATCGCCGCTGTCGTACCACTGCACAGCGTCGTTCAGCTTGGCTCCAATACCGGACGGGCCATCATGACGCGTCCCCATGTCTCGATGCGCTTATTCTGGCCGTTGGTCATCGGTGCTGTAATTGGCACCCTCGCAGCTGCTCCCTTTAGCGCTTTTTGGCTAAATGAGATACAGCTCACCCTGCTACTCGCGGGTTTTACACTGCTAGTCACCTGGGTACCCATCCCAGCCATAAAAACCCATCGAAGCAGTCACAATCTGCTCTTTAGCATTGGCATCAGCTTCATTGGGGTATTTGTCAGTGCAACCGGTCCTTTGATTGCGGCCTACCTCAGACATCAAGCTGCACACCGGCAAGAGTTGGTCGCCACCATGGCTGCCAGCGTCTCGACAATGAATTTTCTTCGCATCGTGCTGTTTAGCGGACTTGGCTTCGTGTGGTACGAGTGGCTTGTCCCGCTAGCAGCCATGATTGCAGCTGGCTTTGGCGGGACACTCATTGGCCTTCAATTGCTAGGGCGCTTGCCTGAGAAATTATTTCAGACACTGCTCAAACTGCTACTCACCACGCTCGCCATTCTGATGATCATCAGAGTCATGTGACCAGGCTTCGCTGTTCTTACCCTTCTGAACTTTTCAATCGAACCATGGCATCGATGTTTTCTGCCAACTTGTTAAGTGGAACCGGGCCGCTGCCAAGCACCGTGTCGTGAAACAACCGGATATCAAACTTATCTCCCAAGGCTTCGCGCGCTTGCTCACGAAGTTCAACGATACGGAGCTTCCCAATCATGTAGGCTGTCGCCTGCCCAGGCATGGCTATGTAGCGTTCAATGGCTTTGATGCAGTCATACTCTGCATTGGGCGTATTGTTGACCAAATAGGAGATAGCCTCCTCGCGACTCCAGCGCTTGCTGTGGATGCCGGTATCCACAACCAATCGCGCGGCTCGCCAGAGTTCCATTGCCAACTGACCAAATCGCGAATACGGATCCTCGTAAAACCCCATTTCGTAAGCCAGTTGCTCGGTATACAAGCCCCAACCCTCGGAGAATGCGGTAAAACTGAGGTAGCGCTGTAAATCGGGAACGTCCTCCAACTCGGCTGTAATAGCGCGCTGAAGATGGTGCCCGGGTAAGCCCTCATGGAAAGCCAAGGCTTCCAAATCAGTCTTTGGCATCGCCGACATATCGAATAAGTTGGCGTAATAAATACCCGGGCGAGATCCGTCAGGGGGCGGGCTCTGATAGAAGGCTTTCCCCGCGCTTCGCTCACGAAAAGGCTCGACACGTTTAACAATCAATTCAGCTTTCGGAAGCACGCCGAAATACTCGGGTAACTTTACCTCCATGCGCGCAATAGCCGATCGCGCGTCCTCAAGGTACTGCTCCCTACCTTCATCGGTATTGGGGTAACGCAGCTCCTGATTTTCCCGAACAAACACAAAAAATTCTTGTAGCGTTCCCGAAAAACCGACCTGTCGCATGATCGATCGCATTTCGTCATGAATACGGTCTACATTGGCAAGGCCTAATTGGTGAACCTCATCGGCTGTTAAGTCGGTTGTCGTGAACCACTTAAGCAGGCGCTGGTAGTACTCCTCCCCTTCGGGAAACCGCCAGACTCCATCATCGCCCGTTGCCGATTGCGCTAGGCGCTCGACCGTAGCCATAAAACGTTTATAAGCAGGCTTAAACTGGGAGACCAAGGCATCGCGCCCCGCATTGAGAAGCCGCGCCTCCTCGTCCTCTGGAAGCTCGAGCTTGGCGACTTTCGCCCGGAAGTCAGACCACACAGGCGAGAGGTTCTCTGAGTCGTCAAACGGCTGACCGCTAATGACATTACTCGAGGACTCCAAAATAGCGGGGTACATCCAGTCGACAAGATAAAACCCTTTATCAGCTCGCAGCATGAGCTGCTCCTCAACCTCCCCCAAATAGGTCTCAACGTTCTTCAACCGCCCTACATAAGCCTCAGCATCAACGACCGAAGTCACCCGATGAATGTTGATGAGTGAGCTCGGGATACTGGTATGAGCACCGCGAAATTGGTGTAGCGCGTAAGCGTGGTGCCGGAAATCATCGAGCATGAGCGAGCGCTCAAGCGACATGCGATAGAGGTCGAGCGACAGTTGCCCTGCCTCGGGTAATGCTGACCGATCGAACCCGTCGAGCTCAACCAATCCAACTTCCATCCGCACCCGTTCCTCATCCTGAAACGCTTCTGATTGCGGGTTCCACTCATCTTGGCGGTCTTTAATACCAAGATAACTTGCCGTGAAAGGCTGCCGAGCGAGGTTATCAGCGAAGACTTCCGCCAAATACGCGTTCAAACGTTCATGCTCAGACTGTGTAACTGGCGCATCTGTAACCACCGGGGTATCACTGGACTGAATCTGTGAGTCGCCACAGCCTGCTAGCAAGAGTGTGAGGGCGCAGGTCACGGCAATGAAGGTACGTAGAATTGGCATAAGTGTTTCTCTGATAAAAACCGGTGAAACGCGCATGGTAACCCAGCAATGAATACCGAGCTTCAGCTTTGGGAAAACTTGCCTGAGCAAGATATGAACCTTATCGTCTAGCAATTCGATCGCAGGAGCGAACTGTGTCAAAAGGACCGATTCAAATCGATGCACAAGCGCATTTAGACCAGGTAACCGCGGATACCTCAGATGCGATGCGGAAATCGGCGCGGGAGAAGCGTCACGCCAAAGGTTTTCGAACCGCTCGCGAAAATCTATCGGATCTGATCGATGGCGACAGCTTCGTAGAGTATGGCCAATTGGCGGTAGCAGCCCAGCGCGGACGAAGAGATCCCGAGTCATTGCGCATTGATACTGCGACCGACGGTGTGATCACAGGTACAGCAACGATTAATAAAGACCTCATCGTAAGTGGGGAAAGCGATGTCGCCGTCGCGATCTACGACTACAGCGTGCTAGCCGGTACACAGGGTTTCTTCCACCACCAAAAACTCGACCGAATTTTTGAGGTTGCTGAACGCGAGTGCCTACCCTTTGTGATGTACACCGAGGGCGGTGGTGGTCGTCCAGGGGATACCGACGTTAAGGTGAATATTGCGGGATTGAACAGTACCTCTTTCAGCCGCTGGGCGGGACTGACCGGCAAAGTGCCCCGTGTCACAGTGAATAATGGGTACTGTTTCGCGGGCAATGCCGCTCTTTTTGGCGCGGGCGATATTCGTATTGCAACCAAATCATCATCGATCGGCATGGCGGGTCCTGCCATGATCGAGGGTGGTGGTCTCGGCAGTTTTCATCCCAATGAAATCGGACCAGTGAACACATTGTGCAATGCAGGTGCAATCGATCTACTGGCCGAGGATGAAGCCCATGCCACCGCATTGGCGAAATGGGCTTTGAGTTACGCCCAAGGTACCGTTCAGTCCGGTGCTGTTACTGATCAAACGGCTCTGAGAACCATCCTGCCCGAGAATCGGCGTATGGCCTATGACGTCAGACGGGTCATGGACGTGTTGTTCGACCAGCAGTCGGTACTCGAACTGCGGCCCGTCTATGGACGCGCCGTGGTTACAGCCTTAGCCCGAGTTGAAGGCCATCCCGTTGCGGTCATCGCGAGCGACTGCCGCCATTTGGGTGGCGCGGTGGATGTCGATGCTGCCAGAAAAGCCGGTGAAATGATGGAGCTGGCCAAGCGATGGCGATTACCCATCGTATCCCTCGTCGACACACCCGGATTTATGGTGGGACCCGATAGCGAAGCAATGGGTGCAGCGAAAGTGATGCCCGAGCTCTTCAATACGGCGGCCAGTGTCGATACGCCGTGGGTGGGTTTGTTCCTCAGACGCGGCTACGGATTGGGTGCCATGGCGCTGGTAGGTGGCTCATTTGAGTTTCCGACCATCACCGCTAGTTGGCCGCAGGGCGAGTTTGGCGGTATGGGACTTGAAGGCGCCGTAAGGCTAGGTTTCAAAAAAGAGCTGGAAGCGGTGCCCGAAGGCGAGGCGCGTGATGCGCTCTATGAGAAATTGGTGGCAGACATGTACGAGAAAGGTCGTGCGACCGAGGCCGCAGCCTACTTGGAAATCGACATGGTGATTGATCCCGCGGAAAGTCGAAAAGTCATTCTGCGGGGCATCAGGCAGGGTTAATACGGTCATAGATTGTGCAGGCTACTGGATCGCAAGGTTATCGCTTGTGAACTAGCCCACCATCCATATACTGTATAAATAAACAGTATATGGGTTGAATCTGTGCTCTGGCTTTGCCTACATTTTCCTAAATTACCTCTCGAGGCACTGATACCAAAACCGAGTTTTGGTGATGCCAACCTGCGCGTCGTTATTGAGGCAAGCCGAGTTGTAACCTGCGATGACGAGGTCGAGGCATTAGGCGTGACGACAGGTCTAAAGCAATCGACCGTCAGTGGTTTACTCAGCGGACATCCCCTGCAATTACTCAGCCGAGATCGTGAGAAGGAATACCAGGCACTCAAACGTCTAAGGCAATGGGCGTATTCCATTACACCGACATTGAGCTTGTGGCGAGATGACTGCTTGCAGCTGGAAATCAGTCGCTGCCTCTTGGTTCATGGTGGGCTCGAAGCTCTGCTGAAAAAAATTGCTATTGAATTCGACCAACGCGGATTCAGTGTATTCGCAGGTGTTGGACCCAGTCGCGAATCAGCGTGGCTAATGAGCCAATTTAATCGCGCTTCTGTCGCATCGATTGCTGACCAGGGCCTGCCCTTAGAATCTCAGTTATCCCCCATCCCTTTGTCTTATCTTGATGAATTCCCCAAAGACACAGCGGCGCTGGCTAAAGCCGGCATTCGCACCTTCAAGGAACTACTGACACTACCCAGCACTTCCGTTAAGCAACGGTGCAGTCATGAGTTTTCCTCGTGGATTGACCGGCTCTTGTGCCGGGTTGAAGTCGCTCTGGAAGATTTTCAACCCGACCCGGAATACAACGACATTGCCTGGCTCGGTTACGGATCAAAAAATAATCAGGAGCTGATTCCGGCAATGGAGGCTCTACTGGAAAAGCTCTCTTTATTCCTTCGGCATACACAACTTGAAACGCCGCAACTGCGATGGGTATTTATACCCACCCAAGGGCAACACACAGCCTTAGACATCCGAAGTAGTGAATGCCATAACAATCCTAAACGCTGGCTGGAGCAGTCGCAGCTTAAGCTCGATCAGATGACCTTCGAAGATTTGATTGAAGGCATACAACTCGAGGCCTGTGAGCTGGCTCCAGCACAACACCGGACCCAGGACCTCTTTTTAGAATCCAAACACCAGGAACCCCTATCGCAATTGATTGATCGTCTACGTAGCCGCCTGGGCTTTCAGTCGGTCACTCATATCTACGAGCGCGCTGAACATTTGCCAGAATTTTGCTCTTATGCCGACCCCAACCAACTGACAACAGAAGCCGACGATGCTTCAACACGCAACCGTCCATTTTGGTTGCTAACCGCACCTCAGCCCATCAGCCAACGAGGCAATCAACTTTATTGGATGGATGCCTTGGATATTGTCAAAGGACCTGAGCGGCTCGAGGATTACTGGTGGAGTCAGCCCACCAGTCGGGACTATTACATTGCCAAAACAGGCAGCGGGCAACCTGTTTGGATCTTTCAAGATCGTCACAGCCGCTGTTGGTTTTTACACGGTTTATTCGATTGATATGACGTAGTTCGGGGTGATATCCCCACTCACCTGATAGATTTACTCGGTCACCACCCATATCAAATCGTCTGTTTCGAAGCCAAGCGACTGGCTTTGCGCAATAAATCGCTCACGTATCTCGGGGCTTACTTGCGGTTCGCGCGCCAGGAGCCATAAGTAGTCCGTGTTGTACCCCGAGACAAAGGCATAGCTGTAGTCGTCCGCCAGCTCGAATACAGCATAGGTACCGTAGAAAGGGCCAAAAAAGGAAACCTTTAGGTGCCCCACGTCCGGGGATCCCATCGGCTTAGCCACACCTTCAGCTTGGCGCCACTCCCCTTTCTGCGTGTTAAAACCCTTATTCAACACAGAAATTGAACCGTCTTCATTGAGGCCGTAAGTTGCCGTAACGCGCTCTAGGTTGCGCTCAAAGCTGTGATCGAGACGGGCTATTTCATGCCATGTACCGAGGTAGCGCTCAGAATCAAAACCATCGACAGGCTCGACATCATCGGGCAGGCCAGTACAACCCACGATCAATACAGCGATACAGGCAGTAACCATTCGTCTAAACATGGCGTGAACTTCCTTCACTTGAAGATTCAGTCGTCAGTATGACTGACAACTGAATCGATGTGGGGTTTATTGCCAAAGTCATTATACTGTATAAAAATACAGTATTTTGATATGTCCTACGCCGAGCTCCACTGCCTCAGTAACTACAGCTTCCTCAGAGGCGCATCGCATCCGTCCGAACTGGTGGAGCAGGCGGTACATCTGGGTTATTCCGCCTTGGCGATCACAGACGAATGCTCTCTTGCAGGTGTTGTCAAAGCTCATGTCGTCGCAAAAGAACTCGATTTCAAACTCATCATTGGTAGTGAATTTAATGTCAGTGAAGGATTAAAGCTCGTCGCTATTGCGCCATCACGGGCGGCTTACGGTGAATTATCGAATCTGATCAGTCGCTCGCGTCGACGTAGCGAAAAAGGGCAGTACCTGACCCACCTGCGCGATATATATTTTCACCTCAAGCGCTGCTTCATCATTTGGCTGCCAACACACATTGACAAGGAAAAACACCACGCTGACATACTGTCACGCCGATTCGCTGACCGGTTCTGGATTGGGGTTACGCAGCTCCTACACCATGACGACACCGCACGCCTAGCCGAGTTACAGCAGATTGCCTCCGAACTAAAGGCGCCGCTCATCGCCTGTGGCAGTGTGGAGATGCACTCTGCGAGCCGAAAGATGCTGCACGATGTCGTGACGGCTATACGACACAACAGTTCAGTACAGGAACTTGGGAAACGACGCTCGAGTAATAGTCAGCAACATCTGAGGCGCCTCGATAAACTGCTGCCACTCTACCCCACTGAACTGATTGGCGAGACCTTGCGACTGGCACAGCAGTGCCATTTCAGTCTCGATGAGCTTCGGTACGAATACCCGGAAGAAGTGGTTCCAAACGGCCACTCGGCCAATAGCTATTTGCGCGAGTGCGTTTCAGAAGGTGCGAATAAACGCTGGCCCAACGGCGTCCCAAGTGACATACACAAACGTATCGAGCACGAGCTCGAACTCATCACAGAACTCAACTACGAGTATTACTTCCTTACCGTTTATGACGTCGTCAATTTCGCACGCCGCAGGGGCATCTTGTGCCAGGGTCGAGGCTCGGCAGCTAACTCTGTTGTCTGTTACTGCCTGCACATTACTGAAGTGTCGCCCGAACACGTATCACTGCTATTCGAACGCTTCATATCGCGGGAGCGTGATGAACCACCTGATATCGATGTCGACTTTGAGCATGAGCGACGCGAAGAAGTCATTCAGTACATTTACGAAAAATATCCCCGCCGGCGCGCTGCCCTCGCAGCAACAGTCATCACCTACCGTTCGCGCAGCGCCGTAAGAGATGTCGGCAAGGCTCTCGGAATGGACGCTGTCTTCGTAGAAGACCTGGCTAAATCACTCGCGTGGTGGAATCGAGAACGAGAGCTCACGGCCAAATTCAAGGAACAAGGCATTCAGGCGAGCAGTCAACAAGCTGATCTCTTCTTAAAAATGACACAGCAAATCCTCGGATTTCCACGGCATTTATCTCAGCATGTCGGCGGCTTTGTCATTAGTCGTGGCCCTATTTCGAATTTGGTACCTATCGAAAATGCCAGCATGCCAAACCGAACAGTCATTCAATGGGATAAAGAAGACATCGAAGCCTTGGGTTTACTGAAAGTAGATATCCTGGCACTGGGGATGCTCTCTGCTATTCGTAAGACACTGGCTCTGATTCAGCGAAATACGCCCGCTATTCGAAGTATTCAGGACATCCCGAAAGACGATCAGGCCACATTCCGCATGCTGCAAACCGGAGACTCTTTGGGTGTGTTTCAGATTGAATCCAGAGCACAGATGTCAATGCTCCCGCGGTTAAAACCTAGCTGCTTTTATGACCTTGTCATCGAAATTGCCATTGTTCGGCCGGGACCTATCCAGGGCGATATGGTCCATCCCTACCTTAGGCGACGTGCCGGATTAGAACCCATTACTTATCCAGATCCAGCGATTCAATCCGTACTTGAAAGTACGCTTGGCGTGCCAATTTTTCAGGAGCAAGTCATTCGACTCGCCATGGTGGCTGCTGGATTTAGTGGCGGAGAAGCTGACTCACTTAGGAGGGCTATCACCAACTGGGGGAAGAACAGCAAATTGCTGACCTTCGAGAACAAACTCAAAACAGGCATGTTAAATCGAGGGTATAGCGCAGAATTTGCGGATCAACTCTTCAACCAAATTAAAGGCTTTGGTGGTTACGGGTTTCCAGAATCACACTCGGCTAGCTTCGCCTTGCTAGCGTACGTATCCGCGTGGTTTAAGCGCCATCATCCCGGCGCCTTCTATGTCGGCCTGCTCAACAGTCAACCCATGGGGTTTTATACGCCCTCACAGCTCATTCAGGACGCAGAGCGACACGGTATTAGTGCGTTACCTGTAGACGTCAACGCGAGCGAATGGGACCACCAGCTGCTGTCAACGCCGCAGTCACAGCAGAACACCATTCGTTTAGGGTTGCGGTTGGTCAAAGGGCTTAGCAAACGCGGCGCAGAGCAACTGATAGATGCTCGACGCGCAGGGCTTTTCCAGTCGGTCATAGATCTTAAAAGACGTGCGAGGCTGGATAAGGACGATTTGGAAGCACTATCTGCTGCTGATACTTTGTCATCACTCTCGGGACATCGGCACAAAACACATTGGGCTGTTATGGCTGTCAAAGAGGCTCAACCGTTACTGATTGATGAACACCCATCTGCCGAGGAGGGTGCTTTCGCCATTGCTCCTCCCTCAATGACGGAAAATGTTTTATTTGATTATCAAAGTACCGGTCTAACCCTGCGCACGCATCCCCTGGCACTCTTACGGCAACAATCGCCGTTCGATCAATGCCGGAAACAGTCCGAGCTCATCTCGATGGGTAATCGCCGCTTTGTAAGAACAGCAGGGCTTGTCACCTGCCGCCAGCGACCGGGAACTGCTTCAGGTGTTGTATTTCTTACGCTCGAAGACGAAACAGGAAACATCAATGTGGTGGTCTGGCCTGGCGTTCAAGAACAGTTCAGGGCCGCACTGATGACCGCGCAACTCCTACTGATCAAGGGCACCGTCGAGTCACGTGACGGCGTCACACATGTTATTGCCAGCGCCTTATACGACCACAGTCATGCACTAAGTCGTCTGGCAGTTAAGTCGAGGGACTTTCATTAGAAGACTTTCATTGAAGAGCTTTCATTGAAGAGCTTTCATTGAAGAGCTTTCATTGAAGAGCTTTCATTGA
>CAJWQE010000029.1 GCA_913045375.1 uncultured Halieaceae bacterium
GTGCCAATAATCGCATCGGGGCGCGCCTCTCTCGCGAGATCCGGATGAATCTCTGGATTGGGGTTTGCCATGGCCAAGATAAGTGGGTTTGGCGCCATCTGCTTAACCATGTCTTGGGTCACACAGTCGCCGGTTGAGAGACCAAAGAAGATGTCGGCGCCTTCCATGGCTTCAGCGAGCGTTCGCTTATCCGTATCGCGCGCGTAACGGGCTTTGAATTCGTTCATGCCCTCAGTCCGGCCTTCGTAGATGAGGCCCTTGCTGTCGCACATGAATACGTTTTCACGCTTGAGACCCAAACTCACAATGAGGTCTGCGCATGACATGCTCGCGGAGCCTGCACCGGAGATAACGAGTTTGACCTCTTCCATCTTTTTACCGGTCAGTTTCAGCCAGGAGATGACCGCCGCTGTGGATACCACGGCCGTACCGTGCTGGTCGTCATGAAATACAGGAATATTCATTCGCTCGCGGAGCTGGCGTTCAACGTAAAAACACTCAGGTGCTTTGATGTCTTCCAGCACGATGCCACCAAAGGTTGGTTCGAGCGCGGCGATGATATTGACGAGTTTTTCGGGGTCGCGTTCGTCGATCTCAAGGTCGAAGGTGTCGATATCCGAAAACTTCTTCATGAGGACAGCCTTGCCCTCCATAACAGGCTTTGATGCAAGTGCACCAATAGGTCCGAGGCCCAATACGGCCGTGCCGTTGCTGATGACTGCAACGAGGTTTCCACGCGCCGTGACTTTTGAGGCGTTGAGAGGATCCTCGACAATGTACTCGCAGGCGTGCGCGACGCCGGGCGAGTAGGCCATAGACAGGTCGGCCTGGGTCTCAAGTGGTGTCGTTGCTCTGACTTCCAGCTTCCCGGGCTTACCCTCAATGTGATATTTGAGGGATTCCTCTTTGAACGTGGGCTTCTCCATTAGAGACTCCGATGTGTGAGTGAGTTGGTTCGCTCGTTGCGATTGCAAAGAGGAACAGTTGGCTACTTACTAATAGCACTAGGTGAATATGCCAAGTGAAACACGAAACGGGTGGCTTCACGGCGCATACCAGTCATTCTGTGACAAATTGCGCCTAATCGTACGACTATCGTCAGAGCTTGGTTCCCTCAAAGTGCCCTTTGCCCGCGTTTAGTCGCAGAACACGCAGTTTCGAAACGGGCGCTTGCCTCAATTTGCGTTTCGGGATTCCGTAAACAAAAAAGCCTCGCTATGAGGCGAGGCTTTGAGTCGGCACTGAGCCGAGTTTTTTAGCTTACTTTGGTGGCATTCGAATACCGCCGTCCAAGCGGATGACTTCTGCATTCATGTAGGGGTTGGTGATGCAGTCAATGACCGAGAACGCAAGTTCCTCTGCGCTACCCAGACGCTTGGGGAACAGCACTGATTTACCCAGGTGCGCTTTGAATGCGTCTGACTCGGGACCTTCTCCATAAATAGGCGTGTCAATTAGGCCAGGGGCCACCGTGTTCACACGAACACCCACCGCGGCGAGATCTCTTGCGATAGGCAACGCCATGCCTACAACACCCGCTTTTGAGGCTGAGTAGGCACATTGTCCAATCTGTCCATCGAAGGCAGCGGCCGACGCAAGATTCACGATCGCACCTCTGCCGCCGTCGTCATCCAGTGGTTCCTGCTTCGCCATTTGCGCCGCTGCACGACTGAGCATGTTGAAGGTGCCAATCAGGTTGACCTTGATAACAAAGCTGAATTTATCGAGCGGGAAGGGCTCGCCATCGCGGCTGACGGTACGGCCAGCGGCGCCTAGGCCTGCCGAATTCACACAGGCACGCAATGGGCCCAATGCTGCCGCAGCGGCGACCGCTGCATCGGCGTCTTCGATACTCGATACGTCGCATTTTATAAAAGCGCCACCAATCTCGTCAGCAACCTGCTGACCGCGCTCCTCATTGAGGTCGGCAATAACGACCTTAGAGCCTAAGTCCGCTAGTTGTCGGGCGCAGGCCTCTCCGATCCCCGATGCACCTCCGGTGACGATTGAAGAGCTACCCTCTAAATTTACTCGCGGCATACCGCTTCTCCTTATTGTGTTAGATGAACTGTGAGCAGCGCTAAGCGTCCGGCAAGACGCCTAGAATTGCAATTACCTGTTTATGAAACGCGCAGATCTTAAAGCTCAACCCGCGCCGATGTGCCCAAGCCTGGACCGTAAACCAACGCATTTAACCAAACGCGACCCACGCCTCGCGTCGAACCCCTAAAGTTGGGCTGACCCGAGAACAGGATAACCTGACCTTTTCCGACTCGCTCGCGTGTGACATAGGCAGAATTCGCGATGCGCGCCGCGGCTTCCGGCCATAGCAAGCCGCTCATGCGGACGGAAACAGCTGTGCCTCGTGGAGCCGTCGACCAGTTCAGCGTCTGGGCCTCGGTCGCTTCGCTATCCGACTGTAACGCGCCCACCCGAACGACAGCCTGCTGCCTTCCTTTTGTCATGAGCGGTGGTTGCTCGCTGTAGAGGAGGGGTAGTGTTTCTGGGGTACCAAATGTCATCCAGTGCAAACGATCGACTCGCCCGGCAACCATAGCACCTGATGGCATGAAGCGTGACTGCCACGCCTCGCGGCGCTTTAACTCATCGGCTGATAGCGCCTTGCTGCCCTGATCCCATGGGTAGGCCACGTCGGTACTAACGCGGTGGGCGGCCACCGCCGCCACGTCTAAAGTATCGTCCGTCGCTAGTATCTCGCGTTGCAAGGCAATGTCGTAGTCCTGAGCCTCGGTCAGGCTATCGCCGACTGTTCGCACACCACCAATGCCACCTTCTCGCGCCAGATTTGCCGCACTGTTGTCGTGGGCCACTAAGGTGCCGCCCTGCTTTACCCAGTCACGCAGTGCGCCAAGTTCAGCGCCGCTCATGGGTCGGTAGCCGTTGGGGATAACGATGGTGTTGTAGCGCCTCAGATCGGCGCGGGATAAGTAGGAAGTATCGATCTGGCTGTGGCGAATACCCAGGTGTGTGTCGATGGCCCACCAACTTGAACCCACGTCATAACTGCTAAAGCCGGCCTGACTTAGGATGGCAATTTGCGGACGTGTCAGTAACCGGAAGTGGGAGCCTCCCCAGTCGGGTAAGTCGCCATCGCCATAACCCGAGCCAATCGACTGGACCGTGAGCTGCAGATGTTCCGCTTCTGCCGTTATGAGGTCCGTCAGATTATCGAGCTTGGGGTTATCCATGGCGGTCACGAAGACTGAGCCTCGTGACAGCGAGTTACCAGACAATTCTGTCGCTTTGTCGATGATTCGTACTTGCACGCCCGACTCCATGAGGCGGGCTGCAAATGCCACCGAGCGGTCATCCTCACCGCTGACGCTCCACGCGATGGCTTCGGCTGTCACGTCAATTGTCGGTGCCGCGCTCCGCCATGGTTGCAGGCCTTGATTCAGGTGCTCAGGGACAGTGACCGCCGGAAGCCCATACATCATGCTGAAGTTCCACGCTGTGGTGTCGTACATGAGGGAGGAACCGTCACGGAGTGTGCGCTGCCGCTCCTCAACGAGAACGGATTTTCTGACCTCCGCATCAAATTCGAGAATCGCCGCAACCAGCGGTGCGTCAGGTTGGCGATTGGGGATGATGAGACTGCCCTCGGGAATGGTGAATCCGCGTTCTTCACTGCCAAGCTGCGTTGTCGCACGCGCTACTTTCAGAGGAGCATCATTGGTGAACATTTCGATGCCTTGGGCGTCGAGGCGCTCGACCAATGCAGCCATTCGGCCATGGTTGTCGTTAGCCAGAATCACATAGCTTTTATCCGCGAATTTACTTTTAGCGGAGACGTTGTATTTGCGGCCATCCCAGTAGTCGCGATACATCGCTTGTGAGTGCGTGGCCAGTGATTCGAGATTGGCCATGGTGCTGACAAATTGATGGTGCACAGACTCCATATAGGTCTGTACGGTTCCCTCCGGACGTCTAACGCCGTCTTCGGCCATCCGCGATTGTTCGTAGAGGATGTGCATGCTGCCGCGGTATTCGGAGTAGTTCGAGTAGCCGGGATACCAATTTTCGAACCACTCACCCGTGAAGTAGCGCCATGACCGTTTATCAAACGCAGCGCCTTGTTCCTCGGAGAAGGTGACAGCCCATTTTTGCAGGTCGGTATCAATGTTCGTATTGAGCGGCTGACGGGGCGGACCCATCAGGAAGGTGCTCTGCGAACCCATTTCATGCCCGTCAATCATGATCTGTGGTCGCCAGGTATTGATCAGCGCCACACGTCCACGCGTTTCTGGCTGCGTCAGTAAAAAGAAGTCTCGATTGAGATCGAAGAAGTAGTGGTTGGTCCGACCAAATGGCCAATCGCCGGTGTGTAGCAATGACTGGTCATCGACATTGGGTGCCGTGCCTCGATATTGCTCGAGTGATTTGGCAAATCGGGCGCGACCATCGGGGTTCATCATTGGATCGATGACCACAACCATGTTATCGAGCATCGCCTCAACCTGATCATCTGTGCTTGCGATGAGGTGATAAATGCTCGCCATCGCGGCATCAGCACCCGAGGTTTCGTTACCGTGGATGGAATAGGCCATCCAGGCAACGGCAGGGAGTCTCTCAATGATGTCATTGGCTTCTTTGTCGGTGATCGCACGAGCGTCGGAAAGCCGTGTGATATCCGATTCGATTGCCTCTAATCGCGATAGGTTTTCCGGCGAGGAGATAAAGACGGCGAAAAGCGGTCTTCCTTCGTGAGTCTTCGCGTATTCAATGACCTTGAGTCGATCGGACTCGTCTGTCCATTGTTTGATTGCCGCACTGATCTGGGCGGGGGTAGCAACCCGTTGACCAGCCTCGAAGCCCAAAAAGACTGAGGGCTTTGAGACGCTATCGGTATAGGTCCCTTCCAAAAGGGTGCCGCTGTAAACCAGATCGGGGTCGCTGGTGGGCTTCATTAATAGGCCTGCGACAGCGCTCTGTGCTGCGAAGGCCGTAACCGCGATCAAAATCAACTTTCTAACGAGTGACATAGTGTGTTCCCTAATCAAAAACGCGCTCGCTGCGTTCATCCTTGCTCGGCCCTATCAACTGGGCAAAGTAAATCATTGAGCGCTTTCTATTCTGCGATAAACCAAGACTGCTTTATCATGCCGTGCAGAAGGTGCACTGCAAACAGGAAATGTGTAATGCGTTTGACGGACTGTCACAACTTCGCCGATTTTCGGCGCTTGGCAAGTAAGCGCCTACCGGGCCCCATTTTTCACTATATCGACGGTGCCGCCGACGACGAGGTGACTTATCGGCGCAACACCGAGGCCTACGAGCAGGTAGACCTCGTGCCGAATGTGCTGAATGGCGTCGACAACGTCGACATGTCAGTCGAGGTGATGGGTCAGAAGTTGGCAATGCCCCTTTACTGTGCGCCAACCGCGTTGCAGCGTTTGTTTCACCATGAGGGGGAGCGAGCGGTTGCTAAGGCGGCGACGAAGTTTGGCACCATGTTTGGCGTCTCATCTCTGGCAACAGTCGCGGTTGAGGAAATTGCCGAGCTCGCACCGGGCCCCAAAATGTTCCAGTTCTACTTCCATAAAGATCGGGGTCTGAACGATGCCTTGCTCGAGCGAGCACGCGCTGCGAACTTCAACGTCATGGCGCTAACGGTGGATACCATCACGGGTGGCAATCGGGAGCGCGACCTTAGAACCGGATTCACATCGCCGCCTCGGCTAAATCTTCAATCGGCCTGGAGTTTCGCCACGCACCCCGCTTGGGCTTGGAATTTTTTTACCAAAGAAAAGTTCGATATGCCGCATCTCTCGAGTCACGTAGAGCAGGGCACTAACGTGGCAGTTTCGGTGGGTGAGTATTTTTCCAGCATGTTAGATCCGACGATGTCCTGGAAGGATGCCGAGAAGCTCTGCTCACAATGGAATGGACAGTTCGCCTTGAAGGGGATCATGTCCGTTGAAGATGCCAAGCGTGCCGTGGACATCGGTTGCACCGGGATCATGGTGTCGAATCACGGCGGGCGACAGCTGGATGGTTCGCGCGCACCCTTCGATCAATTAGCCGAAATTTGTGACGCGGTGGGCGATCAAGTTGACGTCGTTTGTGAGGGCGGTATTCAGCGAGGAACGCATGTCCTTAAGGCCCTATCGGTTGGCGCGAAGGCGGTTTCTGGCGGTCGTCTATATCTTTATGCGCTGGCTGCAGCGGGACAGCTCGGAGTCGAGCGTGCACTGGGCAACCTCAGAGCTGAGATAGAGCGTGACATGCGCTTGATGGGCGTAAGTCGTGTCAGCGAGCTGAGTCGCGACAACTTACGCTATCGATGAGCCTTCCCGCTATAACTGGTTTTGGAAGTAGCAGATGAGCGTTTTTGATTTTAATCAGCGCGCATGGGACCGGTTGGTCGAGTCTGGGAATCGCTGGACGGTCCCTGTCAGTAGTGAAGCGATTGCTAAAGCGAGAGACGGCGACTGGCAGTTGGTGCTTACGCCATCACTTCCGGTTCCGGCGTCTTGGTTCCCGTCACTGACATTTTGCCGCGTCCTGTGCCTCGCATCAGGCGGTGGCCAGCAGGGCCCTATCCTGGCCGCAGCCGGCGCCAACGTGACCGTTTTCGATGCTTCCGACAAGCAGCTGTCACAGGATCGAATGGTGGCTGATCGCGACGGGCTCTCGCTTCAGACCATTCAGGGTGACATGGCCGATTTGTCATGTTTTGAAGACGGCGCGTTCGATTTTATTTTTCATCCATGCTCTAACTGCTTTGCCGAGGATATTAAGCCCGTGTGGCGAGAGGCCTACCGTGTCTTGCGTCCGGGTGGCTCTATCGTCAGTGGTTTTGTGAAGCCGATTCACGGGCTCTTCGATCCCGATCTTGAAAGGCAGGGTACGTTTCAATTGAGGTTTTCAATGCCTCACTCTGATTTGAAGCTCAGCGATGAAGAGCGCGAGACCTGGTTTGGGTCGGACGCCCCTATTGAGTTTGTGCACTCGCTGGGGGATCAACTGGGTGGTCAGCTCGATGCCGGTTTTTTGATTGCCGGCCTATATGAAGATGATTGGGGCGGCAGTGAGCCCATCGATCAGTTCATCAAAAGTTTCGTCGCGGTTAGAGCGATTAAGCCGGCCGTCTAAATACCTGGCTAAGCACCCGAATTGGCACTTGAAAATCGATCGGTCGCCGCGACCAATGCACTGGCGTTGGCCGGATCGAAAGCAGAGTGACCCGCATTCGCAATCATATGGAAGTTCGCCTCGGGCCAAGCTCGATGGAGTTCCCAGGCCGTTGTGGGTGGGCAAACAACGTCGTAACGGCCCTGAATGATCTCGGTAGGTATATGACGAATGGCGTCGATGTTCCCGAGTAACTGATTGGGAGATTCGAAAAACCCGCCATTCACAAAGTAGTGACACTCGATTCGCGCCATTGCCAGTGCAGCTTCAGGCTCGTCTAATTTCTCCATGAAATCAGCGTTCTGATGCAGGAAGCTGGTGGATGCTTCCCAGACTGACCAGGCACGGGCTGCTGCGAGGCGTACGGTTTCATCATCGCTAATCAGGCGTTTGTGAAAGGCGGTGACGAGGTCCGATCGCTCGTCTTCCGGAATAGGTGCCAGATAGTTTTGCCAGGTGTCCGGATACAGCGAGCTCGCACCTTCTTGGTAGAACCACCGTATCTCTTCCGGACGGAGTAGGAATATCCCTCGAAGGACCAGCTCGGTGACACGTTCAGGGTGTTTTTGCGCGTAGGCAAGACTGAGCGTGCTGCCCCACGATCCGCCGAAAACTAACCACTGATCGATGCTAAGTTCCTCGCGCAGCTGTTCCATGTCGGCAATTAGATGCCAGGTCGTGTTGGCTTCTAATGAAGCATGGGGGGTTGAGTGACCGCAGCCGCGCTGGTCAAAGAGAACAATGCGATAGCGCTCAGGATTAAAGAACTGCCTTGCAGCGGGTGACGATCCCCCACCCGGACCGCCATGAACAAAGACACAGGGTTTACCATCAGGATTTCCGCTCTCTTCAAAATAGATTAAGTGACCATCACCTACCGACAGATATCCGGTTCGATAGGGTTCTAAGGGTGGATAGAGGCTTGGCATCAGTGAGTTCTCCATGACTGAGGCCCGCAGTGTACTGCTCTTGTGATGTTTTGCACGATGAGCCTCTGACGCATTTGAGCGGATTTCTTTGATTTCTAGTGGTAGCTGGGAGTATCTTGACTCGCCTCGTTGAGCGCTCGAGTGGGCCTCGTTCACATCGCCCGTAAAACGTTCACGTTACTCACAAAAAAGGAAAGAACATGAACCGTATCGATCTTTGGAAGCTGCTGCTGGTGCTTCCTCTGACATTCACACTCTTTACACCTGTTTTTGCCGAGGATACGCCTGCGGCGCCTGAGGCCAAAGAGACCGCGCCTGCGGCAGAAGAGGCCCCGGATTCTTCAGATGATGGAGAAGCCAAGGAAAAAGAAGAAAAACCAAAAACCATCGCTGACCTGACAGAAGATACCGATCGGTTCGACGGTCTCTTCACGCTATTCAGAGACCCCAAGACGGGTGCGACCAAAATGCTGATCGCAGGCGATCAGATCAACAAGGAATTTATCTACTTCAAGCACACAATGAATGGCGTGGTTGATGCCGGTGCATTCACGGGATCGTATGGTGACCAGTTTATTTTCACCATTGAGCGCCGATTCGACAAAGTCGAGTTTGTTCGCCAGAACACGGCTTACTATTTCGACCCTGACAATGCGATTTCCCGAGCGTCTGACAAAAATATTTCCCGAGCGGTACTCGCAGTCTTGCCCGTTGCGGCTGAAGACGAGGAGTCGGGCGATATTCTGATCGATGCGGACTCACTGTTTCTCTCCGAAACGTTCGCCAACGTGGTTCGTGGACGCGGCGGAGACGACGATGGTGATCGATTCCGTGTAGGTAAGATGGACTCCGATAAGAGCCAGATTCTTGCGCTGAAAAATTATCCCGAAAACTCGGCTGTGGAAGTCGAGTACGTGTTCAATAATCCCAAGCCGAAGAACGGTGGCAGCGATGCAGTGACTGATGCTCGTAATGTGTCGATCACGGTGCTGCACACTTTGATTGCGGTTCCCGAAAACGATTACCAGCCACGACTTGCCGATGCACGACTCGGATCGTTTAACGTACAGGTGACTGACCTTACTTCGACTGATTCAGCGCCTTACCGCGATCTGCTGGAGCGTTGGCATCTGGTTAAGAAAGACCCATCAGCCGACATCTCAGACCCCGTTGAGCCGATTACCTGGTGGATCGAGAACACGACCCCTGTTGAGTGGCGTGACCTGATCCGTGACGCGGCGCTGGAGTGGAACAAGGCGTTTGAACATGCTGGCTTTAGCAACGCCATGGTGGTTAAAGTCCAGCCTGACGATGCAGATTGGGATGCAGGTGATATTCGTTACAACGTGCTCCGTTGGACGTCTTCGCCTCGACCGCCGTTTGGTGGCTACGGCCCTAGCTTTTCCAACCCTCGCACGGGGCAGTTGCTGGGTGCGGATATCATGCTCGAGTACTCTTTCTTGAATCGCTCAAAATTGACGCGTGAGCTCATTCAGGGGGAGGCGGTCGAGCCAATGATGATTGATGGCCACGATGCGCGGCTCTGCTCGGTTGGTCGAACGATCGCCGAAGGCGGTTTGATGGCAGAGATTGCACTTCAGATGACGGGCGGCGACGCTCCGATCGAAGAGCAGCTCAAGCGCGATCGTATGTACTACCTCATCCTTCACGAGCTCGGTCATACCCTTGGGATGAACCACAACATGAAGGCGACGCAGTTGCTGTCACCTGAGGAGCTTGAGGACCCTGCGGTACTTGAGTCGGGCATCATCTCGGGCTCGGTGATGGACTATCCTGCCGTTAACTACGCGCCAAACCGTGAAGATCAAACACTGTTTTATACGATTGCCCCCGGTCCCTATGACGACTGGTATATCGAGTATGCATATTCACCCGGTTTGGATGATGCGGACGCTGAAGCGGCAAGACTCGAGGCTATCGCTGCGCGCTCGTCAGAACCTGCACTGGCATTCGGGAACGACGCCGACGATATGCGTCGCCCTGGAACCGGCATAGATCCCAGGGTCAACATTTATGACAACAGCTCAGACTCCATTGCCTATGCATCGAATCAGATGCGAATCATGCATGACGCGCTGAATAAGACGGCTGACTGGACACCTGATGAGGGTGACTCCTACGAAGATGTTGTCGATGGTGTTGCCTTATTGGTTCGTTTCTGGGGTCTCAACGCTGGCGTTATCTCGCGTTGGGTTGGCGGTGTCTATGTCGACCGAGCGGTTGTTGGTCAAGACGGTGCGACGGAGCCTTTTATTCCGGTTGAGCGAGACCGACAGAAAGAGGCTATGGCAACGCTTGCTGAGCAACTGTTTGGTCCCGATGCGTTTGACGTTGATGGCGGGTTGTGGCGTCAGGCAGCGCCTGAGCGACGTGGGTTTGAGCACGGCGGAACGACTGAGGATCCTAAAGTTCATCGCGCTGTTCTGTCAGCCCAGCAGCGAGTCCTTGATCACTTGCTCCATCCAACAGTGCTTAAACGAATCACGGACACCGAACTTTATGGAAACGAGTATCCGCTGGTCGAAGTCTTCGAAGATCTGACCGATGCGGTATTCGAGGCGGATGCAAAAGGCAGCGTTAACAGCTTCCGGCGCAATCTGCAGGCGGAGTACGTCGATCGGTTAGCCATGATGGCGAGCGAAAAGGGTGCGGCTAAGTATCACAGCACAGCGCAAGCACTCGCCGTTCTGACGCTGTCAGAACTCCGCGATCAGTTAGCGAGTAAGCGCCGAGGCGATCGCGTCTCTCAAGCGCATGCCAAGTTATTGGTCATGAATATCGATCGCGCCCTAGACGATGACTAGGTCTGGGACAGCTACTCTGATGAAATTTAAAAGGGGCTTTATAAAGCCCCTTTTTTTTATCGTCACCAGCGTCCTATTTGCCATGATCACAAAATTAGCGGTTCGCTTTCGTTGTTATGTCATTTTCGTTAGGTATGATCGCGATCCGCGTATTAATTGACCGCAGTAGGAACTCATCCAGTGTCAAACCCCATTAATGAACTCATCAGAAAGAAAGGTTGGTGCGTCGCCGATGGCGCCACGGGCTCCAACTTTTTTGGTCGCGGCCTAGAGGCTGGTTACCCACCCGAATTGTGGTGCGTCGAGCGCCCTGAGGAGGTGCTGTGGCTGCATGGCGAATTTTTGAAGGCAGGCGCGGATCTTATATTGACCAACAGCTTTGGTGCGAATGCCCCAAGGCTCAAGTTACATAAAAGCGAAGATCGCGTTCACGAAATTAACAAGGCAGCTGCCGAACTTGCGCGAGAAGCTGTGCGGCGATGTGCGGATTCGTCAGGTCATGAGGGGATTGTCGCTGGCTCGATGGGACCGACAGGCGAGCTCTTCGCGCCCATGGGCGACCTAACTTATGAACAAGCGGTTAGCTGCTTTAGTGAACAGGCTCACGCGTTAGCCGAAGGCGGAGTTGACGTTCTTTGGATCGAGACCATGTCTGCGAAGGAAGAGGTTGCGGCAGCCGCCGAAGCAGCAAAGACCACGGGCTTACCTGTCGCTGCAACGCTCACGTTTGATACGGCTCGGCGATCGATGATGGGTGTGACTCCAATGGAGTATGCAGCGTTCGCCCTGGACATAGGCTTGGATCTAATGGGGTCGAATTGCGGTATTGGCCCGGCGGAACTCATGGACTCAACTGTCGAGTTGATGAGCGCGGAGACTGGCCTGCCGATTATTGCGAAGGGGAACTGCGGTATTCCGCAGTACATTGACGGTGAAATTCATTTTCACGGCAGCCCTGAGTTGATGGCTGAGTACGCACTCTATGCGCGAGATGCAGGAGCAACGGTTATTGGCGGGTGTTGTGGCACGACGCCTGAGCACCTCGCCGCCATGGTGGACGCATTGAATTCGACGCCACCGCGACCACTGAATTCTAAGTCCATGTCAGATGCGCTCGGTCCCGCCTGGCCAGATTTGCCTGTGAGTAGTGCTCCATCGGGTGGGCGTCGAGGTCGGAGGCGCGCGGCCTAATAACGTCATGAAAGAGCCGACTGACAGCTAGACGGGCTGCAGGGGGACCTGTAAACGTTTGTGCTAGTCGAGCGTTGACTCAAATCGGTTGGCTTCGCGATTTTTCCGAACCTGCCCTGCTTCAAAGACCTGGCCACTCATGGCGATGTAGACGCCGGGCGCCGCGGTTTGAACGGCGCCAACTGCCATCCCGATATTAAAGACGGCGTCAGTCGTACGAAAACGCGCGGGGGTAAGTGCACCCGTTAGTACCACCGTTTTATTTTTAATACCGCGCAACGCCGCTGCGGTCTCAGGCATCGTATCGGTGCCATGGGTGACGATGAAGTGGCTGTGCTCGCTCGCCTCAATGTGAGCCCGGATAGTGGCCCGATCCCCATCGGTGATGTCCAAGCTATCTTTCTTCATGATGGCCGTGATCTCGTAGCTGAAGTCAACGAGAGCATCGGTCAGCATTGCCTTGACCTGTGAGTCACCAACTTCGAATTGACTGAGCGCATCAAAGTAGATCTTGTCGATGGTGCCGCCGGTCGTGATGAATTGGATATGCATGGATGTAGGATCGTCTTGCCGATTTGGCGCACTACATAATAAAGGTAAGGCAGCGGGGAGTTCGCGCTAAAAATGACGTTTTTGAACCGCTGTAATTGAAAAAATCGTCCATCAGGGGGGTATTTTTCCCTCTGAGTGTCGGTTTTTTGACCATTTGTTGGCTTAGTGGCCTTCTTTCCTTTACATTGCGGGCAGGGTTCTGACCCTTTTTATACCTAGAAAAAAGTCAATCAGGAGCACACTGATATGTTTACGTCACGATACGCGGGCAAGCGTAGACTGCTCTCGTTGGCCACAGCCGTTGCGCTTGTGTCCCCCGGAGTTACCTTAGCCCAAGATGAAGCTGACGAATCGGCGACTGACGAACTCGAAGAGATCGTCGTTACTGGTACGCGACTTCAGAAAACAAGCTTCGAGCAAACAACACCGAACATCGTTGTTGATGCGGAGTACATCGCTCAGGGTGGTTTTGTAAACACCGCTGATGCCATTAACTCACTACCACTCGTCACACCATCGGGCACTAGCTTGGCGGAGTCGAGCGGCAGTAACGTAGGTCAAACCTTCGCAGACCTGTACGGTCTTGGAAGCCAACGTACGCTGACGCTTATTAACGGTCGTCGTTCGGTATCTGGTAACGCGCCAACTGCATTTGGTGCATCAGCGGGTTCACAGGTTGACTTGAATACACTCCCAACAGCGTTGATCGAGCGTATCGACGTGATTTCTGCGAACGGTGCACCGATCTACGGTTCAGACGCGATCGCAGGAACTATCAACGTCATCATGAAAAAGGATTTCGAAGGCTTCGAAATCGATATCTCTTCAGGTGTTGCTGAAGCTGAAAGCGATGCATGGGAACACCGTATTGGCGTGACAGCAGGTGCTAACTTTGCTGATGGTCGCGGTAACATCGCGGTTGGTTACGAGTACAACAAAACCGATGCGGTATTGGCTAACGATCGTGAGTTCCTCCGTAACTACTATTACGACTTCGAGAACCCTGATTACGATCCTAACGATCCTTCGACTGGCACACAGCGTTTTTACGCTGCAGGTCGATCGATTCCGATCGTAACGCGCACAGGTATTCCTAGCCCTCCCGGAGGTGCATTGAACGGAACTCCTTTGTATGCGTTTGGCTTGAACGTCATTCGTGATGCGAACGGTAACCCCGTCCAATTCGGCCCTGATGGTCGACTGACTGCAATGAACATTGGTGAGCCCACGGGCAACATCATTAACTTCGTTGGCGGCGACGGCCTGTTGCTTCAGGACTACGACTCAATCCGAGCACCCATTGAGCGTCACATGGTTAACATGTTTGCCAACTATGAGATCTCGGACAATTTGCGAGCCAATGCTGAACTGAACTTCTACAACGGTTCGTCAGCGGATCCAAACCGTCAGCCCTTCTACCAGAGCGGTCTGTTCGGCGGTGATTCGGCTACGTTGATCCTACCAATGGACTACCCATTCCTGCACCCCGACGACCGTCAGGTGTTGCTGGATAACCTGGGCCCCGGCGCAACATCGTTCGGTTTCCACAAGGCGATGGATGATCTGTCACAGAGTGGTCGTACCGAGGGTTCAACTGACATGCTCCGTCTAGTACTGGGCTTGGAAGGTGAGTTCGAATTCGCTGGCCGTGATGTGCGTTGGGACGTCTCTTGGAACCGTGGTGAAAGCCGCAGCAAGACCAATAACACCCAGTTGGTTGAAGAGAACTTCCGTGAAGCACTCGATCTGACTGTCGACGGCAACGGCGACATCGTCTGCGCAAGTGGTAACTCCGAGTGTGTTCCGCTGAACATCTTTGGTTACGTCACTGATCCAGCGGTAATCGACTACGTCACTCTGCAAGGCTACGAGAACTCGAAGCTGACACAGCGGGTCATCACAGCCAACATGGCGACTGATCTGACTGAGTTGCCTGGTGGTGATTGGCAGATGGCGGTTGGTTACGAAAACCGAGAAGAGAATGGCGATTACCAGCCTGATTACTTCCTCGCCAATGGTCTGGGCCGTACGGCGGCACTGGAGGCCTTGAACGGTGGTTTCGATACAGAAGAATTCTACATCGAGACACGTTTGCCTCTACTGGCAGAAGACTTCCTGCCAGTAATCTCTGCTTTCGACGTTGAAGGTGCTTTCCGAACGGTTGATCACTCATCCGCAGGTACAGGCGAAGTCTTCAACATCGGTTTGCGTTTGGCCTTGGACGTGCCACGTTTCGGTAACGTCACATTCCGTGCAAACGACACTGAGTCAGTGCGTTCACCAGCGATTGCCGAAGCGTTCCTGCCACGTGCAGAGACCTTCACATTCGCAAGTGACCCATGTGACTTCCGTTTCGTGAACTCTGGTGAAGTAGACGGTCGACGTGCGCAGGTGTGTGGTGCAGAAGCACAAGCGCTTGGATTTACTGATTATGATCCAAACAGCTTCCAGTCCATCATTGTTAACGCGTCGCAGCAGGGCTTCACGGGTGGTAACCCTAACCTGATTAACGAGACATCAGAGTCTTCGTCAATCGGTGTTGTGGTCGAGCCTGAGTTCGTTGAAGGTCTGACATTCTCCGTCGACATGATCGATGTTTATCTCGATGACGCGATTGAGACACTGGGTCTGACTTCCATCATGAATGGTTGTTACGACGGCGGTAACTTGAACGCACCAGCGTGTGGTCAGTTCACGCGTGATCCATCAACCTTCCAGGTGAACGGCTTCCAGATCGGTTTTGTTAACGCGGGTTACCGAATCTTGAAGGGCTTCCAGTCAGAGGTTGATTACAGCTTCGACTTTGCCGATGTCATCCCAGGTCAGTTCCGCCTCCGTGCGAACTTCTTCGACCTGAATGACAGCCGTGTTTCGGTAACGGGTGATGATGCGGGTGATACCAAAGGTTTAATTGGTAACTCATCGCTTCGTGGTAACGTGAATCTGATGTACATGCTCGATAACTGGACGTTCAACTGGCGTACTATGTACCTGAGCGGCGCTAAGAAGAGCAACACTGCGCCTCCACGTACTTACGACATTCCAGAAATTGACGAGTACTACATGCACACACTGTTCGTTCGTTACTCAATGAATGACCAGATGGATGCGTCAATCGCAGTACGTAACATCACTGACGAAGAAGTGCCTTACGGCATGAACTCTTTCTCAGCTATCGGTGCTTACGATCTGATTGGCACGTACATTCAGGGCACATTCCAGTACCGCTTCTAAGCGATACGGAATTGTTTAGAGAACGGGAGCTTCGGCTCCCGTTTTTTTGCCTACGATTTAAGACGTGGTGTTAACTCGACAGAAGAACCCCGAGCGGAAACTATCGAAATAGATTACAGCCTCGCCAGCAGGCGATCTGTCTCATCCCACAACTGCTCAGCAATGTCCGATGCCACGGCCCACTGTCTTACGCCAGTGAAGTCGTTACTGTCGTCCGGCACTACGCGGGAGATATTGCAGTCTTCACAGTAGACGCCGCCCATGCCGTTCAATGACACCGCAGTGGCGGCCCACAGCGACGTAGCACAGCCTTGCGACGGTGACTTGAATAGCTTTTCTGCGACGGCAGAGGGATTTCCTTCGGTATCGGTCCATCCAAACTCGGCCATTTCTGCATTGCCTAAATGGCGTTGTAGCGGGGTAAAGATGCCTCCGGGGTGGACCGCAAAGCTGCGGATGTTGTTGTCTTTTTCTCGACGGTCGAGCTCCACGGCCATCAGGGATTGGGCCGATTTTGCCTGGCCGTAGGCCTGCCACTTATCGTAGGGGCGCTGGTCATAATTCATATCAGAGAAGTCAACAGCGCCCATGCGATGAGCAATGGACGACAAGGTGATCAAACGTGCACCATTGGCTGCGCGCAGGGGTTTGATGATCTGTTGCAGCAGAGCAAAATGACCCACGTGATTGACGCCTAATTGCCACTCGAGGCCTTGCTGCGTTCGATCCAGCGGGCACGCCATGACGCCTGCATTGAAGATGGCAAGATCGATAACTGGGTAAGCACTCGATAGGTCCCTTCCGTACCGTGCTACCGTCGGTAGGTCTGATAGGTCCATGAAGCCAATATGTTCAGCTGGGATGATTCCCTCAAGCGTCTTTATTGCACGATCAACGTCGCGTGACGGTACGAGAACGGTTGCACCCGCACTGGTCAAAGCGCGAACGGTTTCGATGCCGATACCAGAATAGCCACCTGTGACGACGGCAGTTTTGCCTGAGAAGTCGACGTTCTCCATAACGTCAGCTGCCTCAGGCTTTCGACCAATGCCGGTATCGATGGGCGTTTGTTGGGTAGAGATGCTCACGGATGGGATTTCCAGTATTGAGAGATCTGTTAGTGTGGCGTGGTCTTTGGCCGATGGCTACTACGATACAAAGGAATAAAAATAATGACGTTAGAAACGATCTTCAGTTTATGCAGTGGGCTCGCCATGGTGGGTTGGTTGGGGCTCGTATTTTTGCCCAAGTCCCCCATCGCTCGCGAGCTATTACCAAGCGTCATCATTCCAGTTCTGTTGGGGGTGACCTATGCCTACCTTATGTTTTCTTTCCGCGGAGAGGCGCCAGCGGAGGGCGGCTTCGGCACGCTAGCGGAGGTCAAAGCGCTCTTCAGTGTTGACGCGCTCTTGCTCGCTGGATGGATTCACTATTTAGCGTTTGATCTCTTTGTCGGTGCGTGGATCGTTAGAGATAGTCAGTCTCACGACCTGCGGCATTTGCTCGTGATTCCCTGCCTGTTCTTCACGCTAATGACTGGCCCGTTTGGACTGCTCACCTACTTGCTACTGAAACGAATCAGCGGTAGCCCGCTGAGTCCTACAACGGCCTAGAAAGTTTTTTACGCGCTTAAATTTTCCGCAATCGCGTCGAGGAAACCGTGCATATCGACGATGCGCTCCGTCTCGGGCGACGTAGTTTTGCCTTTTAGGTCGCCAGTAATAGTGCCCTGGGCGACGGTTTCGATAAGCGCTCTTTTGAGGCGCGCGGCATAGTCATTGAGCGCGGCATTGTCCTCTCTCGTCGCCAGTTCCTCCAAGGCGCTGGCCACAGCGAATATCAGTGCTGACGAATTAAAGTTGGCCTCTTTACCCTCGGTCTCGAGATAGCGCACGTACAAATCGTGTGCCGTGCCATGAGGTGCTTCGAACAGCTTGGTTCCATCTTTACTGATGATCACCGAGCTAGCTGTTGCAAGGCTGCCACCAAGAGCTGCAGAAATATCAGAGAAGATATCGCCGTCCAGATTCTGCGCGGGATATAAGCCCCATCGAGGCGGATCGCAAATCATTTTGCTCAGCTGTCGAGAGGGTCGCATGATCATGAATGAGGGTGGTGGTGTGTCCAGCGCTGCTAGCTCTTTCCTAATCTCGAGAATGATCGAACTGTAGACTTCGTCGTAGTTAACAAATTCGCGCTTTAGGCCGAAGTAGACCTCTTTCTTGTTGAGTGCTGCGTCTTGGAAGACTTGGCTTACCCAGTCCTTGATGGCCTCTCGGTCGTTTGACATGAAGAGGATGGGATCGCCCTCCTCGACACGCCGCGCATGCTTCTCCTCACCGTCGACGATGACCTTGATCACACCTTGCTCGGGTGCGGGTGTGTTGTAGCTACCGTATTGGTCGCCACCACCGGCGCTCATGCGGGAGATAGAGACGTGGGCCTTGCGCTCAGGTAAGCCGTACCGCTTGAGCTGCTGAACGAGCTTGAAAAGCTTCATACCACTGACGTTGTCGGGCACCCCCCAGAGCGCGCGCTCAGGTGGGTTAGAGACGATGCGAGCTGCCTGCGCGTCGATCAACTCGTAGTGATAGCTCAGTCCAGCTGCGGCGACCTTGTCCTTGTAATCCTGCTCGTATATTTCCTCGATGGCCGCGCGCATGACGCCGTCATACCCCGACACAACCGTATCTTTTAGTCCGAGATAGATGTCGCGGTTTTCCGCGATGGCGCGTTGGAAAAAGCGGTGTGCCCACGCCTTCACCTCATCGAGGTTATTTGTCGCCAGCATCCAGGGATCGCCCTTATTAAGCGACCGGCGGTGTAGCTCAACTGGGTCGCCACTCGAGCCAACAAACATAACCTTTGCCACACCCGTGGCATTTGAGAGTTCGCTGTAGCTGAAGTCTAAGCCCCCGGTCTCCATGGTATCGACTTCAATATCGCGATCGATCCAGTCGGGACGAACACTTTTCAGGTTGCTAAATTCGATGTCCTCGCGGGTGATGTTGCCGCTGATGCCTTTTCGGATGGCACCATTGGGTGACTTGGTCGCCAGGGGGTCGAGTGAGCTCTCGGTAATTTCGGGGTATTTCGCGAGCAAGTCATCGAGCTGAGCCCGGTTAACGGTCATACCTGCATTCTTGATGCCGACGCCATGCTCCTTTAGTGCGGCGATGGCCTCATGGATGACCTGCCCGTTACTAGTGAAGCGCTTGGGTGCCGACAGGTCGATTTCGACAAGCTCAATATCGAGTGGCAAGGAGACAAAACGCGCCAGAATCTCGGTAAAGGCGACTTGCGCCATTTCATCACCGTGAAGCACGACTAATGGCTTTTGTACCTTTATCTTTTCACTCAATGCATGATCCCCCTAAGACCCATGACAACGGCATCTGACGGCCGAAAATTTATGGCGCGCAGGGTACCTAATCACCCAATGAAACCCTAGGTTACTTTTCCACAACTGCTGGTTTTAAGCGGTGAAGTGCGCGTTTTTACCGACGAGGTGTCAGTACATTGGTAAAGCCCCGCTCAGCGAGGCTCTTCCAATAGGTCGCCAAAGAAGATGCCGTTGACGAGTAGGCGCTGTGACCCCCACCAAAAGGCACGAAATGTTGGGCTATCCAGGCTCAGTACAACGGCACCTGCACCCAATTCATTGACCACTAAGCCAGCCGAATTCGCCACCAGCTCTTGGTTCTCTTCAGACATATATCCAGAGAGCAGTGGGCTATCCGTGTAAACGACGGGTGACGAGTAGGCGTTGTCAGAAGGATTCATGAAACGATTCGTGGTTCTGAAGACGGCGATCTCCTCCGAGTCATAGCCGTAACCCAATGGATGTGACACATCGAGGTTCCCAGCCAATATTGCACCGCGTACCAGAGTGAATGCGTACTCGTCTGACGCGGAAGCAAAAGACCGTCTCTCGGGTAGTTTGCTCGCCTGCTCTTGAGCACTAGCGCCTTGCTTGGCGGCAGCTTTGAGCTCGTCGGCTTGAGTTTGCTGAGCTGTCTTTCGCCAGGTGACATCGGCAAGCCCGCTATCAGCAGCCCAGGCTACGGTCGAGGCGCCTTGAGCCCATAAAATGCCGCCTTGTCTGACGAAACTTTCCATTTGCTTCACAGCGCCTGATGAGCGAAGGGGGCTCGTCATAATCACATGGCTGTAATTCGACAGATCCACTCGCCCTAATCGGTGACTATCCACCATGGTGACCGGCATATCGACACGTGTGTCGAGCAGGTGCCACACCTCACCGTTGCTGTACGCCGACGTATTGGGGCCTGTAATGAGTAATACCTTGGGTAGCGACAGCACAGAGAAGCCTCGACTACCGAGATCAATGCCCTCAGGGGTGTAGCTACTGGCTGCAGCAAATATCCGCGCTCCCATCGCTTTTGCCTCTTGCAACAGCGCCACGGCGTCGCTGGGAATAACACCCTTAATGGGTGGCGCAACGAACAGCGTTCCATACCCGAAACGCTGGCTCCCAGCGTCGGTGGTGAGTGCTGTGAACGGCGCTTTAGCTACGCGCACATTGGCGCCAGTCTCAAGCAAGTCATACAGCAGGGCAGGGGCTTTTGAGTCGCGCCAGTCAATCAGATAGCCGATTGGCGACGCGGCAAGTTTAGTCGTATCGGAGCCAGAACTGGCGCTGGTATCTAGCGGGGCTGTTTTGACATTGCGAACCGCATCACGCGTGTGTGTCAGATTAAAAGCCCATGGCAGTGTCCAGGTCGATACGTCATAGAAGACGTTCTCCTCAAACTCCAGTTGTTCGCGCCACAGGGTTTCAAGGTAGGTTGCCTGAGGTTGGTCGAGCGGAATTGCAATTGCTTCGCCGGCTCGGAATGACTTGCCGTTCACCGTCATATCCGTCGCCAACCCTTCAACCTCGATCTGATGTCCTCTAAGGATGCGGACAAATTCATTGAGTCGGGTTGGGTCGCCAGCGGCGCTTGCGAGGTAGTGTCCACGACGCTTCGGCTGATTCTCGTAGAAACCTCGCTGATAGGTGAGCAGCTCATCCTTCAATGCTGCGGTGGCTTTAATAGATGACAGGGATGCGCGGAACTGATTCGAGATGCTGAACGGGAAAGTGAGCTCGCCATTAACCGTGTCTTGCACAGCGCCTCGTGACGAGGGCTGCTCGAAGAGAATACCCACTGTGCCAAAGAGATCGGGGTAGGTTGATCCTTTACCCATGAAGAAGTCGTCATACCCCTCTTCCGTAAAGTAGCGAATACCCTCACCGTCAAACACCTCCGCATGGAACTCGCCAATTTTGGCGGTCAGCGTCTGATTGATCTCGGGCGTCAGCGGGTTGGTACGCTCGGGTTTACCCGGCATAAAAAAGAAATTGCTGTTGCTACCTTGCTCGTGAAAGTCGAGCTGTACGTTGGGTTTCCACTCATGGAATAGAGCCAATCGCCCGCGGCTTTCAGGGTGCTGATGAGGGAGCCAGTCGCGGTTTAGATCGAACCAGTAGTAGTTGGTCCGCCCATTGGGTACCGCCTCGGTGTGCTCACGGTCGTTTGCGTCGTGACTGGGGTTGATACCGCGGTGCCCATTCGTCCAGTAGGCAAATCGATCCAACCCGTCAGGATTCAGCATGGGGTTAAAGATAATCACCACGTCCTCGAGTTGATCTAGCAGGGCCTCGTCTTGTGCAGCAGTGAGGTAGTAGGCAACAAGCGGTGTCGAGTTGGCACCGCTGGGCTCGTTTCCATGGATGCTGTACATCATGTGTAGCACCGCGGGTTGGTCTGCGAGTGCGACCTCGGCGGCGGGATCGATAATGGCGGCGCGTGCCGCTTTGATCTCATCGAGCCTGGCTATATTTTCAGGTGTTGATATCGCGTAGCTGACGAGTGGACGACCACCATAGGTTCGAGCGTGCTCGCCAAGCGCTGCCATTCGTGGCGATGCATCCGCAAGCGCATCGAGATACGCCACAATTTCATAGTGATACCAGTGACGCTCTCCCACATCGACGCCCGCGACTTCCTTGGGAGTTGGAAGCGAATCATCCAAGGCCGGTAGGTCAGCAAGAACATCATTGAGTGACAAGCTAACAGCTTGAGCATTAAGGGTTAGCAGAAGGGTCAGAGCAAAGAGTGCGTGTTTCATGGTCAATACCTTGGTTTTTATCCCTCAGATAATAGCTGGACTCCGGTAGCAAGCGGCAACACAAACCTTCTTTAATCGCCTTTGAGGGAGTAATCTCGAGTCGAAAGCGCCAAAAATAACAAACGCCGAGGAGTCGCAATGAGCGATCACCGCCAAGTCAGTCTGGGAAGAAAGGTGGCCTATGGCTTTGGCTCCGTGGCGTTTGGTGTAAAAAGTAATGGCTTCGATTACTTCTTTCTCATCTTTTACAGTCAGGTCATGGGTGTCAGTGCTTACCTTGTAAGCCTTGCCTTGATGATTGCGCTCATTGTTGATGCGTTGAGCGATCCGCTCATCGGGTACCTATCGGACAACACGCGCTCGCGCTGGGGACGGCGCCATCCCTTCATGTATGTCGCGGCACTTCCGGCGGCCGTTGCGTATTACTTTGTCTGGAATCCGCCCTCCGGGTTAGAGGGAGATGCGCTCTTTCCCTACATCGTCACGATTGCAGTATTGGTGAGAACACTCGTGACGGTCTACGAGATTCCAAGTTCCTCACTCGTTGCAGAAATGTCGGACGACTACGATGAGCGCACCAGCATGTTGAGCTATCGCTACTTTTTCGGTTGGACTGGCGGGACGCTGATGGGCGCGTTTGCAACCATCTTTATTTTGGTTCCCACGGCGACAATTAGTAACGGCATGTTCAATGTAGAGGGACACGGCCAGGTGGGCGCCATCGCGGCGATGGTTATTTTTATGGCCATGATGGTGTCGACCATGGGAACACATAAGATGATCCCCGACCTGAAGGCGCCCCCACCCCCAAGACGGATGACTATTGGCCTGATTTATCGAGAGGTGTTCGAGACCTTGGCCAGCCGTTCCTTTCTTGCGTTGTTTTTGGCGGCACTGTTTGGGGCAGTGGCAGCCGGCGTTTCCACGACCCTCAGTTTCTATTTCTCGACCTTTTTCTGGGGATTCACAACCGAGCAGATTGGGCTTATCTCTCTCAGCGTGGTGATATCAGCCTTGCTAGCGTTTTTCATTGCACCGGTCATTTCTAAAAAGTTGGGTAAGAAACGAGGCGCTATCACAGTTGGTCTAATGGCCTTCACAGTGGCACCGGCTCCCATCTTTCTCCGCTTACTTGGTCTGATGCCAGAAAACTCGGATCCCGCGTTATTCCCCTTAGTACTGAGCATTACGGTCATTGATGTGGCGCTCATTATTGTTTACCAGACCTTGTCCTCGTCCATGATTGCCGATCTTGTCGAGGAGGCGGAAATTAAAACAAAGCGGCGCAATGAGGGCGTTTTCTTTGCCTCGGTCACCTTTGTTCGCAAAGTCACACAGGGCATTGGTGCAGCTGTGGCGGGTGTGCTCCTCACAATCAGTCAGTTTCCCGTCGGGGCGACGCCCGATCAGGTGCCCGAGTCCGTGCTCAACAGCTTCGGTTGGCTTTATGTGCCCGTCATCTTCAGCTTGTGGATGATTATGATTGCGAGTCTGTCACTCTACTCGGTTGATCGACAGAAGCATGAGCAGAATCTTGCTACGTTAAGGGCTGATGAAGACTGACTCCCATCCCACCAAGCGTTAGCGGCGATTTGCGGATCTCGGTAGTAAGCCCGTTTGACTGGATACTGAGAGTAGCTTGCCGTCTTGCGCGAACTGGTGGGTAATTCCCATTGCCGCGCCGTCCCGGAAGCCCGACATCTGAGTCACGCAAAGAATCCATTCTGTGGGATGTGTTGAGAAAACCCGGAAGGTGTTATCAAGACTGGTGCCTCGAAAGCTCTCCGGATGTAAACCGAGCATGAAATCCGAGGTGATAGCTAACAGTCCTGCCGTCATGGGAAGTGCGTCATTGGAGCGAATCCACATTGCCCCTAAACCGTCATCGGGCGCTTCTATGGCTATTCTCCGCTCAAACTGCGCAATCAGATCTTGATCATTGTTGTGGTCAAGGTCGGTTTTAATTGAACATTCTTCCGGCGCCGCCACCGCGGGCATGCTCACGAACTGGCGCTCTGTTCCCTGGCGCCCACCGAGTGCCGCAGACATCGTTTGAAGAACCGTACCGTCCGCAGTCAGTGTCACCATGACCTGACTAATGCTGCGACCGCCCCCTAACAGTTCCACCTCAATCTCGATTGATTGGTTCAGGAGGCCGGCGTTTACGAATTGAATCGTCGACCAAAGTAGCGTTTTATCTGTGGCGATTTGGGCGGCTTCAATGGCAGCGGCTTGGGCGACGCCTCCCATAATAAATTCGTAGCCCGCAGGTCCGACACAGGCCTGCGGCGACGCCAAAAGCCCAAACTTATTGGGGTCACTGCTATCTGACTGAGGCAACCAAAATGCCATCAGCTGACCTTACTGCTTGATCGCATGACGTAAAAACAAGCGGCGACAATCACTGCCGCCCCTGACCACATGGATGCACCCGGCAGTTCACCAAATAAGAAGAAGCCGATGATGGCCGCCCATATCAGCTGGGTGTAGGTCATGGGCGCGAGTTTTGCCGCAGGAGCGCGTGCGTAAGCAATGGTCGTCAAAGACCAGAAACTCACCCCAAAAAACGCCGAGAGAATATAGCCACCAAACAGCTCAAGCGTGGGCTGTGCATCCATTAAAAAGAAAACGGGTAGCACGTATAGCGCAGGCAAGGTGTTCGCGAAGAAAGCAACGACGATCGGGTCCTCACTCTGCGATCGAAAGCGCAGTAGTACAACCGATAAGGCGTGGCAGAGTGAGGCAAGAATCGGTGCGAGGTAGCCCAGCACGGGGCCATCAATCTCCCCTGACAGGAGTTGGGTTTCTGTGTTCACGATAAATAACGCGCCGGCGAAACCCACCAAAGTGCCACCGATGACGTCGCGCTTAAGCGGCTCGCGCATGAGCAGCCACGCCAGGGGCCCAATCATTAGTGTCCCTGTGAGTCCGAGTGCCGCTGCCGTTGCCAGTGGTATTTGGGTGACCGACCAAAAAAATAGGCTTGCAGCCGAGATTTGAAAAAAGCCTCTGAACACGTGAAACGGAACAGCGGACCAGCCGGGCAAAGGAGGTCGGAAGATAAACCAGAGCAGGATGACCAATGTAGCACCGAGGGTATATCGCCAGGCCGTAATGACCACGACACTCTCGTACACGGATAGCCCCTTGATCATGGCATTCATACACGAGGCAAAAAAGATGGCTGCGGCCCCAATAAAGTAGGGCGAGCGGGCGATAGTTAAAAGTCGAGACATAACGTAATGGCAACGAGGCAAGCCGGGCTGCAGGTCTGCCCTCGTTTCAGAGCCTTGTGTGAATGCTAATCGCGGTCAGTAGCGATAATGCCCGCGAGACGGCGTGCTAGCGACTGTTTTTTTCCGAAATCGGTCTCTCGGAGTACCTGAATACGCTGTGCTTGAGGTGACCCCGCGCCATGCATTGATTCGGTCAAATAGCCCACTGCATTGCGGCCCAAGGTCATATTCTCAATGAGTCGCAGCATGCGCGTTCGATCTTCAGTCGTCACTGACGTTTTACCTTGTAGGTATTTATCGAGCTGAGGACCAATCGTCTCGTGCTCGAAGTCTGCTTGGGATGGCAGTGTCACCATAAGCCCGCCCGCAAGGTCTTGTGCGAGGCGCGAAATCTCATAAGGAAAGCGCGTTACGTTGTGCTTACAGATATTGGCCAGAATGGGGTCGTTTATGTAGGCACCACTCTCGTGTTGAGTTGCCTCATAAGATGACGCAATACCTGACGAGTAAATGGTTTCATTGAGGTGAGTCATCTCAACGAGTTTGTCGCGAACATGGCTCGCGGTCTCTGCGCCATTCATTTCCGCAACACTGGATGCGGCCCCAATCATGACATCGCCCAATCCTGTTTTGCAGACATAGCTCGCGCGGTGATAGGCGGTGAAACGCGATACGAGTTCTTGCGCAAACTCGTACTCACCATCCATTAATACGTGCTCCCAAGGGATGAACACGTTGTCAAAGATGACGAGCGTCTCTTGTCCGCCGTATTTAGCGTTTCCCTTGTCTATGTCGCCCGTTTCGAGTGCGCGTGTGTCACACGACTGACGGCCATAGACGTAGGTCAGGCCGGGTGCTGTTGCCGGGATCATGCCAATGACGGCGTAGTCCTTATCGCCCTCAAGCATGTTCATGGTGGGCATGACACAAATCCAGTGCGAGTTTAGACCGCCCGTCATGTGCGCCTTGGCGCCCTTGACGTAGAGTCCCTCATCGGTGCGCCGCGTGACGTGCATGAAGAGGTCTGGATCTGCCTGGTCGCTTGGGCGTTTGCTGCGATCACCCTTTGGATCCGTCATGCCGGCGCCGACAATCAAGTTGTTGGTTTGCGCTTTCTTCAGGAAGTTAACGTAGCGTTGGTGATAGTGCGTGCCGTGCTTCTTATCGATATCGTAGGTAATTGAAAACAACACGCTCAAGGTATCGAGCCCAGCACAGCGCTGGAAGCAGGTGCCAGTGAGCTGCCCCATGCGTCGCTGCATCTTATTTTTTTGGAC
>CAJWQE010000030.1 GCA_913045375.1 uncultured Halieaceae bacterium
GTATCAATAGCCAGTCAGGGAAAGGTGGCGTTGCCTATGTGCTCAACCGGGACTACGGGCTCGATCTTCCTCGATGGTTGCAGGTCGACTTCAGCGCCTCGGTTCAAGCACTTGCAGAACGATCGGAAACAGAAGTGCAATCGGACGATATTCATCAACTGTTCCTCGACACGTATCTGCTAGATCGTCCGCAGCTCTCGGTTGGTAACTACCAGCTGGCGAGAGACGATGCCGTTGATCACCTTAATGTCATGATTGAAGGGCTCGAGGGCTCTCCTACCCTTTCAGGGAAAGGCGCGGGTGTCGTTGGTGCGTTTACGGATGCCGTTTCCAGTCATACGGGCCACAAGATTATCGTGGTGGAATACAGCGAGCACACCTTGGGGTCCGACGCGGACGCCGAAGCCATTTGTTATGTCCAATTGGCCATCGATGGCAGTCGTGTATGTGGTGTGGGTCGCAGCACGGACATTGTCCACGCAACGATGAGTGCTATTTTGTCTGGCCTACATCGATATGCAGGATCTTCGGCACGCGCAGCGTAATTTTAATGACTTGAGCAAGTGAAGGTGTATCAGCGTATTTTTTGACCCGGATGCAGTGTATGTTTGGACCTCTAGGGGACAAAAAGAGCCTTGGGGATACATACTCAATGCGAAATCTGTTTGCCAAAGCAGTCGAATCAGGTGATGGTCTTTTTTATACGTCAGATCAACCCTCACCTTTCTCTAGTGCCGAATTCCGTGAGATCACACGATCATCAGTTCTTTATTTGTCAGCGTTTATAACGGCTGGCGGGTTTCTGAATATCATTCGCCGGGGAGAGCCACACATTGAAATGTGGTTGTCTCTCATAGCAGCAACATTGACCCTGATTCTTATCTGGCGGGTGCCCTCCTCATCACGTCACATGGTTACAAGCCTGCATATGCTGATGGCGATTATGGTTGCCAATATAAGCGTGCAGGTCGTTCACGGGGTTCATTATCAATTGATGTGTGTCCTGCCGTTCTATTTAGTTTGGATTGGGTTGTTACCGACCTTGGTTGTGGCTTTAGGTGCTGTCCTAGTGACCTCCATAACAGTAGCGCTAGCCGGGGAGAACCCTCTCATTCCCGAAAATGTAATGCTGGCTGTAGCAACCTGTATGGTGGTCCACTTTGCGAAAGTGCAGGTACGTCGGCAACTGCATTTAGCGACGAGTGATGTTCTCACAGGCGCATTGAATCGGCGTTACTTACTCACGCAAATAAGCAAAATGCGAGCTGACTTTGTCAGAACAAAGCGAATTTCAAGTTTAGTTCTAATCGATATTGACGGCCTTAAGTCTATTAACGACAGCTTTGGGCACAGGGCTGGAGATGCCGTCCTTACGTCATTCGCGAGGATAACTCGAGATCGTATCCGTGGTTCTGATTTATTGTTTCGTATTGGTGGGGATGAGTTTGCACTTATCCTGTCAGACGCGAGATCTCATGCGGCATTGTCAGTCTCAAATGATCTACGGCAGCTTATTAGGGAGCAGATAGCCGACGGCACACCCAAGTTTTCGCTTTCCTTTGGAGTCTGTTGTGTAGAAGATTCTTCCTCGGCGAACGACTGGCTTGAGCGCGCAGATGAAGCACTTTATGACGCCAAGTCAAATGGCGGCGACACCGCGAGATTAGCTACCTGAATGAGGGAGCGTCGCGCTTCATTTTCAGGTTTGCTGGCGGCCTTGCTCGTCTTCGCTTTTGTTCTAGCCGGCTGCTCGGCAAATCGATTTTTATATAACCGCGCAGATACATTCGTACGCTGGGCAATCGATGATTATGTTGATCTGACAAGCGAGCAGCAAAAGCAATTTGATGCGGACCTCGATGGGCTGCTCGATTGGCACCGGCGCGACGAATTACCGCTTTACAGAGAGTTTATCGTCTCGTCGTTGGATGCACTCGAGGGCGGAGTGACCATCGATGAAGCGGTTCTGATTTCGGAAGCCATTGACGAGGCGGCCAATCGGCTTCAGGTAAAGCTAGTTGATCTGTTGCTTGAGAGTGCAGAGGGCCTGACAGATATCCAGATACAGGACTTTCTGAATGAGCTTGATCGTCAACAAGAAGAATATGCGCAGGAGCGTCTGGTTCGAGACGACATCACATACGCTGATGACGCAGCTGACTCGTTGCAGCGGTTGGCGAAGCGGTTGCTCGGCAGATTAAATGACGAACAAAAGGCACTCATCCAATCGCGTAGCACAGAACTGATGCGCATTGACCGCCTGTGGCACGAGGATCGTTCCGTGTGGGGGGCGAAGCTCCGAACCATACTCGAGAGCCGCTTACCCGGGTGGCAAACCGAAATCCGTGCGCTAGGTGATACGCGTTCCGAGGCAAGAACGCCGGCCTATGTCGCCGGTATAGAGCACAACGGCGACATCATTCTTGGGCTCTTGGTTGAGGTGATCAACGGCCGAACAGAGCGTCAGGACAAACGCATGCGGCGTTTTCTCGATGATCTCATTGCCGATATCGACGCCTTAACCGCAGCCAATGCGGCGGAAGCCCTAGTCGTCCAGTAGCGATAGATCCCGTACCGCACCACGATCTGCGCTTGTCACTGTTTTGGCGTAAAACTTGAGCGCCGGACTCACTTTCCTTGGTCGGTCTTTTGCGGGCTTAAAGCCAAGGGCCGCTTGAGCGGTTCGTCGTTCATTAAGTACGGCCTCATCAACCAACACGTTAATGGCACGCTTTGGAATGTCGATGAGGATTCTGTCGCCGTTCTCGACAAGCGCAATCGCACCACCCGCCGCCGCTTCCGGAGAAACGTGACCAATCGATAAGCCGGATGTACCGCCAGAGAAGCGACCGTCGGTAATCAGTGCACAGGCTTTACCCAAGCCTTTGGACTTGATGTAGCTTGTTGGATAAAGCATTTCCTGCATACCCGGACCGCCCCGAGGTCCCTCGTAGCGGACAATGACCACATCACCTGCTTGCACACGATCCTCGAGGATATCGGCGACGGCGTCTTCCTGGCTCTCGCAGACGTGTGCTCTTCCTTCGAATACCAAGAGTTCGTCTTCCACGCCGGCGGTTTTTACAACGCAACCATCCTCGGCAATGTTTCCAAAGAGCACCGCCAAGCCACCTTCTTCGGAGTAGGCATTATCAGCTGAGCGAATGCAGCCGCCCTCTCGGTCTAGGTCAAGCGTCGGCCAGCGCGTTGCCTGGCTAAATGCTTCCTGCGTCGGGATACCCGCGGGGCCCGCTTTGAAACGCTCGAGCGCCACTGCATTGTCAGTGGTAGCAATGTCCCAATGAGCTATTGCTTCGCCAATGCTAGGGCTGTGCACGGTGTGGCAGTCAGTATGCAGTTGGCCCGATCTCGCGAGCTCACCCAAAATGGCCAGTACACCACCCGCTCGGTGAACGTCTTCCATGTGATACAGCGGTGTGCTGGGAGCAACTTTGCACAACTGAGGTACATTGCGAGAAAGCGCGTCGATGTCAGCCATTGTGAAATCAAGCTCGGCTTCTTGCGCAGCGGCAAGCAAGTGCAAAATGGTGTTGGTTGAGCCGCCCATGGCAATGTCGAGACTCATGGCATTCTCAAACGCAGCGCGATTGGCAATATTCCTCGGAAGAACACGGTCATCGTCCTCGACGTAGTAGCGCCGGGTAAGTTCAACCACGAGTCGCCCCGCTTCAAGGAACAGCGCTTTACGATCGGCGTGAGTTGCTAACAGGGAGCCATTGCCTGGCAAGCTCAGTCCAAGCGCTTCTGTGAGGCAATTCATCGAGTTGGCAGTGAACATACCAGAACACGAACCACAGGTCGGGCAGGCGGATCGCTCGTAAGCCTCGACTTTGGCATCGTCGGCACTACTGTCTGCGGCAATGACCATGGCGTCAACCAAGTCCAGCTTATGCTCGGACAGGGCCGTTTTACCTGCTTCCATGGGGCCACCCGAGACAAAAACTACGGGTATGTTGAGGCGCATGGCCGCGTTGAGCATGCCGGGTGTGATCTTGTCGCAGTTAGAGATACATACCATGGCGTCGGCACAGTGCGCGTTCACCATGTATTCAACGGAGTCTGCAATGATGTCTCTCGAGGGCAAGCTATAGAGCATGCCGTCATGACCCATTGCGATGCCGTCATCGACAGCAATGGTGTTGAATTCTTTTGCGACACCGCCTGCATTTTCAATTTCACGCGCGACCAGCTGTCCCAGATCTTTGAGATGCACGTGCCCCGGCACGAACTGCGTGAATGAGTTAACAACGGCAATGATGGGCTTTTCAAAGTCACCGTCTTTCATACCGGTGGCACGCCATAAGGCACGTGCCCCTGCCATGTTGCGGCCGGCGGTGGATGTTCTCGAGCGATACTCAGGCATCAGCTATCTCCAGTAGATCACGCGCTATAGACTACAGCGAGCGAACAAGAATTTTTGAATTTCGGTCTATTTTTGCCTTCTGTTTCTCGGATTCGGGCAGCGCTTCGGGTGATGACATAGAGAAGCCAAGCTCCTGAAACCAATGACCGGTTTGTGTTGTACGTACATAAACGCGCCCAAGCTTGGCTTGTTTGGCGGCGTCAATGAGCGCTGCCACGAGCCGTTCACCGTGTCCCGAGTCCCTGTAATCCGGATGGGTGGCAACACTTGCGATTTCCGCGATGTTGTCCACAGGGTTGTCCAGTGAGGCAGCGCAGGCAATAACCCGGCTGTCTTTTGTGATGACAGTGAATTTATCGAGGCTGCGCTCGATTTCTTCATTGGACCTATCTGCAAGAATGCCTGCTTGCTGTAACGGTCGGATGAGCTCGAGTATGCCTGCCAAGTCGTGTGCCTCGGCACCTTTGATTTGCTCGTATTCGTCGGGCGATATCAAGGTGCCAATACCATCGTGCGTATAAAGCTCTTTGAGCAGACCGCCGTCGAGTGCGTAGCTAATGAGGTGGGATCGAGGTACGCCCGAGTCACAGGCATCACACGCTAGCATGAGTGCCTCTTTTTGCCCCTGGTCAGCGGTTTCGAGTGCTTGGCGAGCAGCATCAACGGTCAGTTGTCGCTGCAGTTTCCCGTCCCTGCTTTCGATGCCATCGAAGTCCGACATGATGATTAACTTGTCTGCGCCTAGGCTCCGGCTAACCGCACCCATCACGTCCAATGCGTCTAGGGTGAACACTTCGCCAGCAGGGGAATGACCCAGCGTAGAGACCAGACAGATAGCGGCGCCATCTAGCGCGTGTGTCATGCCAGCAACGTCAACATGGCGAACCAAACCACGACCTGACCGATCCACCCCGTCGATGACACCTAAGGGCCGGGCTGTAATGAAGTTACCGGAGATGACTCTGAGTCGCGCATTGTGTAGGGGTGAGTTGGGCAGCCCCATCGAAAACATCTGCTCAATATGGGTGCGCTCTGCCAAAGTATCAGCCACTGCCTGATTCACGCCGATGGGCGTCAAGGGTTGTGAGTTGAAGGTGTTTTGCTCGTGAACCACCACCAGTCGCACACCCAGTGAATGCATGAGCGCGAGGTCGTGCACCACATTGATAAAATTCTCGTCGCTGGCAGCACCACAGCGAAGCCCCACGACAACAGTGGTTCCTCGATGCGAATTAATGTACGGCGCGGTGTGCCTAAACCAGTCAATGGTGTCTGTCGAATCTGTCACGATCGCCGCCCTTAGCCCAGCACGACTCGAAGGATGCTAAATCCCCGTTGCAAGAGCAGATTTGTTCGCGTGCTAGCTGCAAGCATTTCCATTCAAAAGTTCCGTGGCAGGGCTACTGCCTGAGATTTATTGCGTGGGTGGTGTCGCGGTAAAACCGCCGCGCCACAACGGATTGGGAGTATATTAGGTGTTTGAAGTGGTTCCTACCCTACGGTCGCTCCTTTGCCCGATGGTGTAGTAGAGCGTTTTTACGGAGATTTGGGCATTTTGGTGCGAAAACCGTTAGAGGTAATTCGATTACTTGATGGTCGTTGAAGATCAAATTCAGTTGATGGGTCAGCGTATCGGCGCGCAGCGATTCGAGGGGCTGCTCTCGAGGCTCGACGATTGCGGTTCGGCGGGCGACGCATTGCGGCTATTACGCAGCAGTGAATTCTTCAGAGGCCTCGTGGAGCGGCAAATCGACTGGCTTGAGACTGAGGCACAGTTCAAGGCGAACACGATCGACTACATCACCGCAGTGCACGAGCGCTCGGCAGCAACCTTGCAACCCACGGAGGCCACGTTGATGTCATCGCTCCGAGTGCTGAGACAGCGGGCGATGCTGCACATTCTATGGCGCAGTTTCACGCAGAGGGCCACGGGTCTGGATGACACGCTGGTTGCCATGAGTGATCTCGCAGATTTTGTGATTCGGGAGGCTGTCCGGTTTGCTGAAGCTCAAGTGGGTACCCGGTTTGGTGAGCCTATCGGGGAGGACTCGAAAACCCGCCAGCACCTGATAGTTGTCGGCATGGGTAAACTGGGCGGGCGTGAACTGAACTTGTCATCCGACATCGACATTATTTTTGTGTATGACGAGCCGGGCGTTACCGAGGGCGGGCGCTCGAGCACCAGCAATCAAGAGTTCTTTACGCGAGTTGCTCAGTTGGTGATTAAGTTGATCGATAGCGTAACGCACGAAGGCCGTGTGTTCAGGGTCGATACCAGGCTGCGCCCGTTTGGAGATAGCGGAGCACTGGTAGCCAGTTATCCGTCATTGGAAAATTACTATCAGCAACACGGGCGTGACTGGGAGCGATACGCGCTTCTAAAGTCTCGCTGTATCACCGGGCTTATGGACCAAACACGGGCGTTTCAACAGTTGGCACGGCGTTTTGTTTATCGGCGTTACACAGATTTTAGTGTCATAGACGGTTTGCGCGACATGAAGGCGCTCATTGATATCGAGCGCGTATCGAAGGATTTAGCGAACGATGTGAAGCGCGGACCCGGCGGCATTCGTGAAGCAGAGTTTGTTGTCCAATCACACCAGCTGACGCACGGCGGCCGTATTCCAGCGATTCAAACGATCAATTTTCAGACATCGGCCGCGTTACTCGCCAAAGAGCAGTGTGTTCCTCAATCCGTTGTATCAACACTGATAAGCGCCTACCGGCACCTTCGACAGGTGGAACATGGCATTCAAGCACTGCGCGATGAACAGGCTCATGCGATACCTGACGTTTCCGATGCCCAAGAAAACCTCCGGCATTTATTGGGCTACGCGTCATGGAGTGAACTCAGGGATGAGACTGAAGCCCACCGCACTGCGATTGCTTCGGAATTTGACGCGTTATTGAACGAGCCGGGTCAGACGACACGACTGATTGTTGGCATTGACTCAGAGTCACCGTCGCTCGATATGTCGGTCATACGCGCACTCTCGCTAGATCGTGAGAACCACATTGTGGCGGTAGTCTCGAATTTTGTTGCAGAGACCAGATTTCGTGTCCTTGACCCCGAGGGCGTGCGGCGGCTGCAAAAGGTATTGCCGCTTATTCTGAAGGCGGTGGACGACCAGCGCGATGTCGAGCAGGTGCTGAAGCGATTGCTTTCAATTGTCGCCGCGGTCTTGAAACGCAGTGCCTACTTGGTTCTGCTTAGTGAAAATCCGCTTGCCTTGCGGCGCCTCGTTAACTTGGTGAGTCGTAGCGAGCCCATCACGCAAAAACTGCTTGGCTCGCCCGAGTTACTCGACGAGCTGTTGTTCCCGGAACGCCTCCTCAGCATTCCCAGTAAAGATGAGATCAGAGCCTTACTCAACTCTACACTCGAGCATATTGATACTGACGATCTTGAGAGCGCCATGCAGCTCCTTAGACGCTTCAAGGACGCGATCGTATTTCGCGTGGCTTGTAGCGAACTTGAGGGCGCGATCTCGCTGATGAAAGTCAGTGACAATCTCAGCTTTCTTGCCGAGGTGATTGTCGAACGAGCGGTGACTATTGCCTACGATCAGCTGGTTGAAAAATATGGCGAGCCGAGTGGTGACGCTGGGTTCTGTGTCATGGCCTATGGGAAGTTGGGCGGTCTTGAGCTCAGCTATGAGTCGGATCTGGATTTGGTGTTCGTCTCGACGGGAGAAAATGGCACCACGGAAGGTGTCAAGCCTATCGATAATCAACGTTTCTTCACGCGCCTGGCACAACGAGTAATTCATATTTTATCGACCAACATGATGGGCGGCCGCCTGTATGAGGTCGATTTAAGGTTACGACCTAACGGTGATTCAGGTCTTGTGGTTACCTCTGCTCAGGCGCTTGAGCGTTATTTAAAGCACGATGCATGGACTTGGGAGCATCAGGCGCTGGTGAGGGCACGCGTTGTTGCGGGCGCGCCGGTACTCGTCACACAAGTGGAGGGCCTGCGGGCGGAGGTATTGTCGACACCTCGTGACGATGTGTCGCTTGCCGATGATGTCACTGCGATGCGGCAAAAAATGCGGGACCATTCGCCAGCTGTTGGCGATGCGTCGCGTCGAGTAGCGCTGAAATACGGGCGCGGCGGTATTGTCGATATCGAATTTGTGGTCCAATACCTTGTGCTTAAACATGCGGCGCACTATCCCGACGTTGGGCGTTGGTCAGACGTGGTCCGGATACTCGAGGCCCTAGAAGCCTGCAGAATTTTAAGTTCAAGTGACGCAAATAGCCTAAAGGACGCGTATCTAGGCTTGCGGTCGTTAGTGCATCGAGCTGCGGTATCGAACGCATCTGACGGTAACTCGGTTGAAACCGATGAATTAATGAAGCAGGCCAGTGCAGTGTGCACGCGTTTGCTGCCGAATTTGTAATGACTCGCGAGCCATCCGCGAGAGGTGAATAAGGAATAATTATGGACCTGTCTAAGCTGACCGGATCTATCTGGCTAGACGGCGAGCTCGTCCCTTGGGAAGAGGCCAAAGTACATGTGTTAACGCACACCTTCCACTACGGTCTCGGTGTCTTTGAGGGCGTGAGGGCCTACGCTACCGAGGGTGATGGCACCTGTATCTTTCGGTTGAATGAACACACTGACCGACTCTTCCGATCCGCAAAAATTTTGCAGATGGACATGCCTTACGACAAGGACACGTTGAACGAAGCGCAGCGCGAGGTGGTTCGTGTCAATGGTCTAGACGAGGCGTATCTCAGACCCATGTGTTTCCTCGGTTCAGAGGGCATGGGCCTTCGCGCGGATAACCTAAAAACCCACGTTATGGTGGCCGCCTGGTCATGGCCTTCGTACATGGATCCGGAGGCCCGGGACCGCGGTATCCGGGTGCGCACCTCAAGCTACACCCGACATCACGTGAACATCACCATGTGCAAGGCAAAGGCAAACGGTAACTACATAAACTCTATTTTGGCCCTGCGCGAAGCGCTTGACGCAGGCTGTGAAGAAGCGCTTCTTCTGGATAATGAGGGCTACGTGGCTGAAGGCAGTGGCGAGAATGTCTTCATAGTGCGAGACGGGACGATTTATACGCCTGAACTAACCTCCTGTTTAGAGGGCATTACGCGCGACAGCATCTTCAAAATTGCGGCTGATCTTGGCTATCAGATTAAGGAACGAAGAATCACCCGTGATGAGGTCTACGTGGCTGATGAGGCGTTCTTTACGGGCACGGCGGCCGAGGTAGTGCCCATCCGAGAGCTCGATGGCCGGGCAATTGGTTCCGGTAGCCGTGGCCCTCTGACAGAGCAACTGCAATCGATTTATTTCGATACAGTTCGTGGTCGCGAGTCACAATATGGAGCGTGGCTAACACCGGTGAGTTAACACCAAAATAAAAGGGGGTCGTGATGGGGGCATCTACGGGCAAACTGGCGAGCGAGCGGTTCTTTCGATCTTGGTCTTGTGAGGACACTGCAAAAGGCGTTGTTCTGATAAGCCACGGGCTGGGCGAGCACTCGGGACGCTACAACCACGTAGCGCAAGCGTTTACGGCAAACCACCTTCACGTTTATGCACTAGATCATATTGGGCATGGAGAGTCCCCCGGAAAGCGCGCGTTTGTTGAGTCATTCAATGAACTTACCGCTGGGGTGGCTGAGCTTAGATCCCATATTGCGTCTGAGCACCCCGATCTACCGGTGGTGTTGATTGGCCACAGTATGGGCGGCCTTATTGCCGCACGAACCGTACTCGATGCAGCGACCGATTATCAGACCCTCATCCTGACAGGGCCACTGCTAGGCGTGCCAACGCCACCACCGGCATGGCAGACCTGGTTACTGAGGACGTTGAGCGCCCTATTCCCTGCTGCCAAAGCCCTGGAGATTGATGCAAGCGCCGTCTCTCGTGATCAGGCAGTGGTCGATGATTATGTCGCTGATCCGCTGGTTCATCATGAAAACATCCCTGCCCGAACCGTTGTGTCTCTATTCGACGAGGCGAGTGCCGTTCTCGGACGAGCCAGTGAAATTTCTCTGCCAACGTTATTGTTGCACGGTGAGGAAGATGTACTGACATCCGTTCCGGCGTCGCGCCAGTTTATGGCTGATTTGAGTGCGACTGATAAGCACATCACGGTCTATCCGGGCATGTATCACGAGTTGTTCAACGAGCCCGAGAAAGAAGAGATTATTCGCACCTGTCTAGATTGGATAGCTACCCGCTTGTAAGTGGGTTCGTTCACTGAATGGTTGTGTTGACGCCAATCCGCGGTTGTCCGCGTCACACCCTATTGGCATACTCCCTGCCAACTTCTGGGTGCCCACAGTGAATTCGCAAGCTTCCCCCACATTGATGTCGCAGACGTCTGTGGCGCCTGATGCGCCGCTCAACATTGCACTTTTGGGCTATCGGTCTGCCCCGCATTCGGGTGGACAGGGCATCTACCTGAAATACCTTTCCCGCTCATTAGCTCGTAGGGGTCACAAGGTGACCGTGATCTCGGGCCCTCCTTACCCTCAGCTCGATCCGGAAGTCACATTGGTTCGTTTACCCAGCCTTGATTTGTATGAGCACGGCTTAAGGTCCATACGCCCGATACAACTACTATCGCGGCTAGAGCGCATCGAATGGTTTAGTAAGTTGACCGGCGGTTTCGCCGAGCCTTACACCTTTGGTGAGCGTGTGAAGCGCTGGTTTGTAGGACGGGAATCTGAGTTCGATATCATCCACGACAACCAGACGATTGCTGACGGAATTCTTAGCTTGCAGCATCGTGGGCTGCCCCTGGTGACAACGATTCACCATCCCATCACCAAAGATTATCGAGTAGCCCTTGCCGCTGAGCCACGCTGGTACATGCGGCTTTTGATACATCGCTGGCACAGTTTTTTGCGCATGCAAAAACGTGTGGCACCCCAGTTGCGATCAGTCGTGACGGTTTCTGCCGCCTCGGCTACAGATATCAGCGACGACTTTAATGTTGATCGGTCGGCAATTTCAGTGATGCATCTTGGCGTCGATACTGAACTGTTTAGGCCGATCCCTGAAACGATACGTGAGCCATATCGCTTGATGACCACAGCATCTGCCGACGCGCCACTGAAAGGCTTAGCGGTATTACTGCGTGCCATCGCATCCTTGCGATCGAGTTATCCTGATATTCGGCTAGCGCTGGTGGGTCGTCCAAAGCCGGGGGGCGATACGGAAAAGCTAATCGCATCACTGGGGCTCGGAGATGTTGTGGAGAGTTTCAAAGGCATCAGTCACGAGGAAATGGTCCAAAAATACGCGAGTGCCTCGGTTGCCGTGGTGCCCTCCATTTACGAGGGATTTGGTTTGCCAGCCGTTGAGGCAATGGCATGCGGTGTGCCGCTGGTGTCCACGGATGGAGGCGCTCTTGCAGAAGTGGTTGCGGATGCCGGTCTGGTCGTTCCCGCGGGTGACAGCGAAGCACTGGCGGCTGCCATTCACCAGCTGTTTGAGGATGACCAGCTTCGAGACGACTATGCCTCACGTGGCTTATCGCGAGCGGAGCAACACTTTTGTTGGAACCGTTGTGCTGAACGAATGGAAGCCTACTATCGGGAGCGTATTGCCGCATGCTGACGGTGGATTTCGATTACTTCGACCTGCAGCCGGGCCATGTCTGCGTCGATTTGGGATGTGGTGAGGGACGTCATTCATTGACGGCTTATCTTCAGGAAAATGTCACGGTGATTGGCCTCGACTTATCGCATCAGGACTTAAAGACAGCGCAGTCACGCATTGCTGATATGGCGAGTTATAACCCACAGGGCTCGGTTGATTTTGCGCAGGCGAATGGCTTGTCGCTTCCGCTAGCAGATCACTCGGTCGATCGGCTTATTTGCTCGGAGGTTCTCGAGCACATCCCTAACTACATTGGCTTTCTGGAAGAGATTGATCGCGTGTTAAAGCCGGACGGGCGACTGTGTATCAGTGTGCCGCGAAGCTGGCCGGAGCGGGTGTGTTGGTCGCTTTGTGACGCCTATCGTCGAACGCCTGGTGGCCATATTCGAATTTTCAATGCCTCGCACCTCAGTCGTGAAGTCGAGCGCTACACACTAGCTGAGACGCGTCGCCATGGCGCACACGCGCTTCATGTGCCCTATTGGTGGCTGAAATGTCTCTTTTGGCATGCGAAAACTGAGCCCTTTATTCTTAAGTGGTATCACCGGCTCCTTGTCTGGGATCTTATGAAGCGACCATGGTTAACCCGTGCGATTGAGGCGGTGACCAACCCCTGGATGGGTAAAAGCGTCGTGCTGTATTTTGATCGGTCAGAAAAGCATTAGGATTAGGACATGAGTCACAGTACCTCTACCCCTTTTTCTTACCCTGCTGAATCGTTGCGTCCGACAGTGGATTACCTACTGGCATCACAGCGAGAGAACGGCGAGATCCCCTGGTTTGACGGTGGACACACCGACCCCTGGAATCACACAGAGGCTGCAATGGGCCTCAGTATTGCCGGAGAGTTCAGCGCCGCCGAACGTGCCTATGACTGGCTTGTTAGCGAGCAGTTAGACGATGGTAGTTGGTGGGCGTCCTACGTTAATGGCACGCCAGCCAATGTCACCCGGCGCGAAACCAATTACGTCGCCTACATTGCTACCGGGGTATGGCACCACTTTTTGATTAGCGATGATCGAGCATTCCTTGAGCGGCTGTTTCCAACCGTGGAGCGGGCGATTGATTTCGTCGTGTCGATGCAGTCGGAGCACGGCGAGGTGGCCTGGGCTTGCGATACCTCGGGAAAAGCGATGGACGATGCGCTCGTGACGGGGAGTAGCTCGGTCTACAAGTCGCTCGAGTGTGCGCTGCATATCGCAAGAACACTCGGTGTTCTCAAACCCAAGTGGCGTGAAGCAAGACGAAAGCTCGGTACGGCGCTACGACACCGCCCCGAGCGGTTTGACCGAAACTGGGAGAGCAAAGCGCGCTATGCGATGGACTGGTTTTATCCTGTGCTCGCGGGTGTTTTTCAGGGTGAGCAGGGACTCGAACGCATTAATGCGCGCTGGCATGAATTTGTGGAGCCCGGCTTGGGTTGTCGGTGTGAAAATCATCAGCCTTGGGTCACAGTGGCCGAGTCCTGTGAATTAACCATGGCGCTTCTTAGCGTGGGTGATGGGGAAAGAGCTCAGACACTCTTTGACGGATTATGGCAATGGCGTGACGAGGCGGGTGTTTTCTGGACCGGCTACCAGTTTGAAGAAGACGTCTTATGGCCGTTAGAGAAGCCGACTTGGACCTCGGGGGCCGTATTACTGGCAGCGGACGCTTTGAGCCAGTACACGACGGCCAGCCGGCTGTTCATCGAGGTTGATAGCGGGGAGCAGCCCAAGCTCGAACGACGTCATCGCCAGGCTTAGTGCCGATTAAATAGCAGTTATAGTCGTTTTAAAGCACGTAGACTCTGAAAGGAGCCCACTTCTTCAAACAGCCCTGATTGTTTTGCGAGTTGCCAGATGGCATGCGGCGCCTGACCCCCCTCTGCTACATTGCCGAAGACATCATGGATGACTAGCAGCCCATCGCGCAGCAGATGCGATGACCAGCCCCGGTAGTCGGCAAGCGCCGCATCTAAACTGTGCCCCCCGTCGATAAACAAAAAGCCTAGCGGTGTTGTCCAGTGGCGAGCGGCCGTTGTCGATGGTGCAACAAGCGGAATGACGACATCCTCGGCCTGGTAGCGTTTGAGGTTGCGTCTGAACTCGGGGAGTGAATCGAAGTTTCCTTGCTCATCCGTCAGGGCGTCATCGTGAAAAAACTCCCCTACTTGATGCTCCTCACTCCCGCGATGATGGTCGACAGCAAAGACGACTGTGCTGGCTTCACGCGCGACGTCTGCCAGGTGCAGCGTAGACAGGCCACAATAACTACCGATTTCCAAGAGAGGGCCCACCTGAGCGCCGAGTATCGCCCATTGGCGCAGTTTTTCGGCTTCCTCCATTGGAAGGAAGCCCTTCACATCCTCAAACTCGGTCGCTGCCATGGTAGGCTCCACCCAAAAGCGTCAGTATATGACGTATCACACCAATCCTCGTAGCATCGACCTTATGGCGCGCCCACTCTACAACTTGCTTATTACGGTTTTGACGCCGTTATTCGTGTTGCGCCTGTTCTATAAAAGCCTGCGTGAGCCGCAGTACCGACGTCAGTGGTGGCGACGTTTTGCTCTGGGGATGCCAGCGCGAACACGTCCCGGCGATGGGCTCATCTGGGTGCATGCGGTTTCGGTTGGTGAACTACTCGCCGTTGCACCGCTCATAGAGCGTCTCCTAACCGAGTGGCCCGACAAGGCTGTTTTGGTGACTAACACAACGCCCACCGGTTCAGCACAGACGCAAAAGTTGTTTGGGGGCCGAGTTGAACACACGTGGTTTCCCTTTGATGCACCACTGGTCACGGGTGCATTCATACGCCACTGGGATCCACAACTCATCGTCATGGTGGAGACCGAGATTTGGCCGAATCTGCTGACGTCCGCAAAGGATCATTCGGTGCCCGTCGCACTGGTCAATGCCCGGCTTTCAGCGCGCTCTGCAAGGGGCTATGCCCGCCTTGGTAGCCTAACCACTCGCGCACTCAATGAATTTGATTTGATTGCCTGTCAATCAAAGTCAGATTTCAGGCGATTTCGGAAGATTGGCGCTGACCCCGCAAAGATGCAGGTGGTGGGGAGCATCAAATTTGACATTGACCTCGCTGCGCGCCGTGTGCAGCTCGAGGAGATTCGCGACCAGCTGGGTGAGGTCATACGGTCTCGCCCTCTTTGGGCGGCGGCGAGCACGCACCCGGGCGAAGAGCAGTTGGTGATCAAGGCCTACTTAGCACTGCGCGAGCGGGGCCTGAACACGCGATTGATGCTAGCCCCGCGTCATCCCAACCGCACTCCTGAGATAACCAAGTTGCTTGAGAGTTATGGTTTGCAGCATCAGAAGCGCAGCGAGCATCGGCCGCTGACTGACAGCACGGATGTCCTGCTCATTGATACGCTGGGGGAGCTTAGTGCGTTCCTAGGCCTGGCCGATGCAGCATTTATTGGTGGTAGTTTAGTGCCGCGCGGTGGGCATAACCCTATTGAGGCGGCGGCCTGGGGGTGCGCTGTCATTACCGGTCCTCACGTCATTAACTTTGCCACGATTGTTCGAGATATGGAGCGCGGTGGCGCTATCCGTGTGGTGAAGGATGAAGACGAGCTCGCGAGCAGACTGGCGAGCGTATGGACCGAGTCAGTGGATGGCGATGACGCGCAGGTGGCGCGACGCTTTATCGAGACACGGCGTGGAGCGACCCGCCGTCAGCTCGAACTACTGAAGACCTTAGTGGCTTAGCTTTCCTCAGAGGCCGTTGGTGCCGCGGGCTCAATCAGGAAAGATTCAAGTGCAGCGATGTCTTCGGGTGACAAAGTGCCTGCATTCTCCTTGAGCCGCATGCTGTTGAGGACGTAGTCGTAGCGACTATTGGCATAGTCACGTTGTGCTGCAAACACTGCGTTCTGAGCATTTAATACGTCGACAATGTTACGCGTACCCACTTCGTAGCCTGCAACGGTCGCGTCGAGCGCGCTCTGTGTCGACTTGATGGCTTGCTTGCGTGCCTTAACGCGCGCCACATCCGAGGTCACCGTCATATGAAGTGAGCGTGATGCGGTCACCGTATTACGCGTCAAGTTGATGCGATTTTCTCTCGCGGCATTAAATTGCTCTGCCGCCCGTCTTCGATTCGCACTGACTGCACCACCGGCATACAAGGGCATATCGAGACGAATCTGGAATGACTCGTTATCACCTTCAGATCGTGGCGGTAGGTTGAACGCATTAGGTGGTGTGACACGGCCTGATGTCTCGCTCTCGGAATAACCGATTTGCGCACTGACGGTTGGCGCATGGCCCATTTGCCGCGATTTCGCAGTCTGACGTGCGGCCTCCTCAGCATAACGCACAGCCGCGAGCTCAAAATTGTTGGCAAGCGCGAAGTCGACCCAGGCAGCTCGGTCTGATGGTGTTGGCGCCTCAGGTGCGAACTCATCGCTCAAGAGCAGCAGTTGTCCGTGGTTTTGACCTGTGAGTACTGACAGACGCTCACGGGCTACGGCCACGTTGTTTTCTTCGATAATGCGCGTGACGCCGGCGAGGTCGTAGCGGGCCTCAGCTTCATAGACGTCGGTGATGGCGATCAGACCGACGTTAAAACGTTGACGGGTCTGCTCAAGTTGGCGCGCTAGTGCACGTTCCTGAGCCTTTGCGGCAAGGAGGTTATCCTGCGCGCGCAGCACGCCAAAATAGGCTTCGGACACGCGTACAATCAGATTTTGCTGTGCAGCAGCTAATGTTGCCTCAGCCTGCTTGCTTCGCTCACTCCCCGCTTTCCAATCGAACCACGCGGACAGGTCAAATAATGTCTGCGACAGATTGATGTCATAGCTGGTGGTTTCTGTTCGGGAGCCACTGGTCTGATTCTGGATAACCACTTGACCGTTCTCGAAGTCGGTAATGCTCAGGCGCGTGTTTTCCGAATCACGAATTGACCGCGAGACACCGGTGCGCACTTGGGGCAGCAAGGGCGCGAGAGCCAGAGTCTTCAATTCGAGATCGGCTCTGTATTGAGCGGTTTCAGCTTTCAACTGCGCATCGTTATCGAGCGCAATCTCATAAATATCCAACAGGCTTTCGCTTGCAGCGAACGGTGCTGCCGTCAGCAATGTGCCGGCGATGACGGCCGAAACGGCGCGTCGAGTGACATGAGAAATCATGCAATATTCCTTGCTAGTGTCCTTAGACCTACGGTGCGGCGGAGTTTAACATCGTATACGGGTGGGCGGATAAAATACGTTCATCTTCTGTATTGGCACAATTTTGATCATTGATTGCTACACTTTGGTGGAAAGTTGCAGCGATGGCCGCGGATGCTTTGAGGAAGTTGAGTGCAGAAAAGCAGAAACAGAAAGCGTTTTCAGATGGATCTTGCAGAGCTACATGCGCTTTGCGAGGCCAACTATGCGCGCCTGTTGCAGCTCTTCCCCGACTACCAACAGGCAAATGAGCGACGCTTTCGATTAGGTCAGCGCTTGGTGGTGCTAACCGTTATCGATCGGGACCGGCACACAACCTCGCTAAACGTGCAGTATCACGCTCCCCAGCTGCCAAAGTTGATGGACTCCAATCTGTATTTACGCATGTATCACGACGTCGCTATGGCCGAGGTAGTGAAGCACCGGTCAAGCCGACGCTTGGAGTCGCGCTACGATTATCCAAATTCCGAGATGCATCAGCCCGATGAGAAGCAACAGCAAAACCAGTTTGTTTCAGAGCTCTTGAGCCTCTGTTTGTCCGAGGCCCATGCCGATGGCGTCATTTTTGAGGTGGGCAATGTCGACTGAGTCGCTGCTCAGTGGTGATGTGGTCGTTGCTGCCGAAGCGAACACACTGTCCTTGGTGCAAGTCACCGATACCCACTTAACAGGCACTGAAACAGGATGCCTCCTAGGCATGAATACTGCGCGTTCTGCTAGGGGTGTCATCGATGCAGCACTCGCTAGTGAAAGCGCTGATTGTATTTTAGTGACCGGTGACATTGCCGCCGATGGCCAGCCCGAAGCTTACGGACAGCTTGAAGCTCTACTTGGCACTTTGGTACCCAGCCTTTGGTTGCCGGGCAACCATGACGATGTGTATAGCCATAAAGATCGCTACGCGCCGAATATGAAGCGTCGCTTGCGGGCAAAGCACTGGGATGTGGTGATGCTCGAGACGCAGGTCGAGGGTGAAGTGGGTGGCGTCCTCTCCACTACTGAGCTTGCGGCATTGAGGTCTGCTGTCGATGATGCGCGGCTGGCAAATAAGGCCCTGCTGGTTGCAACCCACCATCCACTTCGCCGTCTTGAATCTGCGTGGCTCGACGAGCAATCGGTAAAGAACGCATCGGAGGCGCTCGATATTCTCAAGCCCATTGCCGATCAAACTGCAGTGATCAGTGGTCACGTACATCAAGAAAGTGACGAGGTCATAAACGGGGTTCGCATGATGACGACGCCGTCGACCTGCGTGCAATTTGCACCGCGCTCTCAAGACTTTGCGCTCGACAGCAAAGATCCGGGCTATCGACGTCTTGTGTTACACCCAAATGCTCGCATCGAGACACAGGTTGTTCGTATTTCTGATGAAGAGAACCGACCTCTGCTGACTTCCTCGGGTTATCATTAGGCGGCGCGGCGGCACCCACGTCGAAAGAGCTATTCAACCAAGGTAAACCCACGTAATGACGCAGTACAACGCAGACGCCATCGAGGTATTGACGGGGCTAGAGCCGGTGCGCAAGCGCCCCGGTATGTATACCGACACTGCTCGGCCCAACCACCTTGCCCAAGAGGTTATCGATAACTCGGTTGACGAGGCCCTGGCGGGCCACGCGAATCAGATTGATGTTGTTGTGCATGCCGATGGTGCAATTACCATTACTGATAACGGGCGGGGTATGCCGGTTGATTTACACCCGGAGCAAAAGAAGCCCGGCGTAGAGGTCATTCTCTCGACGTTGCACGCAGGCGGTAAATTCTCGGATAAGAACTATCAGTTCAGCGGCGGTCTGCATGGCGTAGGTGTGTCTGTGGTAAACGCGCTGTCCAAGCGGCTCGACATCACGATCCGCCGCGATGGCAATGTGTATAGTATGGCCTTCGAGAATGGCGATAAGGTCGAAGATCTTGCCATTACCGGACAATGCGGTAAGCGCAACACCGGGACCGGCATTCGATTCCTGCCTGATGAAACCTTCTTCGACAGTGCCAATTTTGCGATGCCTCGCTTGGTCCATGCGCTTCGAGCCAAGGCGGTTTTGTGCCCTGGGCTCCGCGTCACGCTGAATGATGAGAAGAAGGGCGAGAAACAGGAATGGTTTTACGAGGACGGTATTTCGGACTATCTCGCCGACGCTACGATCGATTATCCCGTCATCCCCGAAGAGCCCTTTACTGCGAGCTTTGCAGGTGAAACCGAGGCCGTCGATTGGGCCATACAGTGGCTTCCTGAGGGTGGTGAAGTAACCGCTGAGTCGTATGTAAATTTGATCCCCACCGCTCAGGGTGGGACCCACGTCAATGGCCTTCGCTCTGGGCTGTTAGAGGCGATGCGCGAGTTCTGTGAGATTCGAAACCTGCTACCGCGAGGCGTGAAATTGACCGCCGAGGATGTCTGGGATCGCTGCTGTTACGTGCTGTCATCGAAGCTGGGTGATCCCCAGTTCTCGGGCCAGACCAAGGAGCGGCTGTCGTCTCGAGAGGCTGCAGGCTTTGTGTCTGGCGTGGCAAAAGATGCATTTGCGCTTTGGTTGAATCAGCACACATCGGATGCTGAACTACTGGCCGAACTGTGCATTAATCGTGCTCAAGCGCGGATGCGATCGGCCAAGAAAGTGGTCCGAAAGAAGGTGGCTTCTGGGCCTCAACTACCCGGGAAGCTCGCCGATTGTTCCATTGAAGATCCAGCGCGAAGCGAGCTTTTTCTGGTTGAGGGAGACTCGGCTGGGGGTTCAGCAAAGCAGGCGCGAGATCGCGAGTTCCAGGCCATTCTTCCCCTTAGAGGTAAGATTCTAAATACTTGGGAGGTGGACGCCGGGGAGATTCTTGCGTCGCAGGAGGTTCACAATATTTCAGTGGCCTTGGGTATCGATCCTGCGAGTGATGATCTCGAGGGCCTGCGTTATCAAAAGGTCTGTATTTTGGCCGATGCCGACTCAGATGGGCTTCACATCGCAACGCTCATCTGTGCGCTCTTTCTCCGTCACTTCCGACCCTTGGTGCGGGCGGGTCACGTCTTTGTGGCTATGCCGCCTTTGTATCGGGTAGATGTCGGTAAAGACGTCTATTACGCCCTCGATGAGTCCGAAAAGAACGGAATTTTGGAGCGCGTCGCTGCGGAGAATTCCAGAGCTAAACCGAATGTCCAGCGCTTCAAAGGTCTGGGAGAAATGAACCCGTCGCAGTTGCGCGAGACAACCATGGACCCTGATACACGTCGCCTGGTGCAGCTTGTGCTGGACGCAGACGATGACACCAATAGTGTTTTTGACATGTTGCTGGCTAAAAAGCGTGCGGGTGACAGGCGAGAATGGCTGGAATCTAAGGGCGACCTCGCCGACGTATAACCCAAGCTGGTTTTGAAGTTTTGTCTGTGGGTTGGTCATGGCCTCCGTTGAGCGCTATAACCCGTCAGACCTGTCGAATGGAGAAGGTATCGATGGCCAAATCAATGTTTCCGAAACTCGTGATTCTACTGAGCGCTGTGGGTGTTATGGCCCCGGCGCAGGCAGACTGGACGTTGAGCGACAGCTCACGCATCGGCTTTGTTTCGATCAAGAACAACAGTATCGGCGAAAACAACGCCTTCGAGCGTGTTTCCGGCAGTATCTCCGCGAGTGGCCAGGTTGCGGTCAGCGTCGATCTTTCGTCCGTGGAAACTGGGGTTGGCATCCGCAATGAACGGCTCCAGAAAATGTTGTTTGAAGTAGTCAGCTTTCCAATGGCAACGATTGATGCGGCGTTAACTGATAGCCAGATTGCGGCGTTAGAAGCCGGTGGTGCTCAAACCGAGAGCGTGGGCGTGAGCATTAGCCTCCACGGCAAGACGGTCAATAAGACGGCCAATCTGTCAGTGAGTGCCTCTGGCGGCGATGTCCGCGTTACGACGACCCAGCCGATCGTCATCACGGCACAGGAGTTTGGGCTTGAGGCAGGTGTTGCGGCGTTGCAGCAAATTGCTGGGCTGAATGCGATCAGCCGATCGATTCCCGTTACTGTGGACCTTCGTCTGACTGCTGATTAACGCTGCCCGGTTGCCTGCATTAAGGCAACCAGTTGTGATCGATAGCGTTCATATCGCTGTCGGTCGCCTCGATCCCGTGCCAAGGCAAGGAGCGCGTTGAGCACGTCGGGCTGGCCAGGAAGGCTTGCATTAAGACTTTCCAGCACTGACATGGCTTCAAGTCCTGAGCCAGTATCATTGAGCGCAATCGCATAAACGTATCGGTGCCGCGATCCTTCGTTTTCCAGATCTGCCGCCCGCCTCAATGACATAAGCGCTTCATCAGTTTGACCAAGGCGGATGAGATGAAGACCTTGTGAGAACCACAGGCTCCCTGAGTCGGGGATGCGCTTAAGGGCACTTGACAAAAGCGCCGACGCCTCATCATTTTTGCCCTCTCTTCTGAGAATATCGACCAGGTTCACGATCGCGGGTTCTAGCTGCGGGTTGAGTCGAAGCGCCTCTTCGAGCGCGGCCGTCGCTTTTGTACTGTCGCCTCGATCGATCCAGAAGTTGGCGATTTGAAGCTGTACCGAAGGCATGTCGAGATGATCGCTTTGTACAGCGAGATACTCCTCAAACAGCGGTTCTAGATCGGCTATATCCTGCGGGCGTAGCTCTGACGCTGGGATGCCTGCGAGGAGCTGAGCGACTTCCATGCGGACAGTAAGGTTAGTGTCCTTTATGAACGGCCTGAGCATGAGGTAGCGCTGGACAGGCTCGACGCTTCGAAGTGCCCTCACTGCAGAAGCTCGCAATACTGGGCTGTCGGATCTCAGTAACATCGCCGCAGCGCTAGGCAGCTGGCGTGACCCTAAATTGCCGAGCTGCTCAATGATCGACGCGCGCATGAGGTTGGATTGACTGTCGTCCGCTATCAGAGATTCGAGCGTGGGCAGTGCTCTTAAGTCACCCCGATCAGCACTGTACCGTGCCTTTGCGAGATTGAGATCTTTAAAGCGACTATTAACCCCCCAGGCTTGAAGCGCATCGTAGGCCCAGGCGTCACTCTTGTCTTCATGGCACTGCGTGCAGGCATTGGGGCTGCCAATGCTGAGCGAAATATCGGGTCGTGGTATGCGCATGCTGTGATCGCGCCGCGCATCGACGGCCATATAGACTTGCGATGGCATGTGGCAAGCAACGCAGGCGCTTCCAGTGCTGGTCACTGAATGGCGGTGATGCGCAGGTGCGTCGTAAGTCTCGGGTTTGTGGCACTGGGTGCAGACGGCGTTGCCTTCGGCAACCAGCTCATTGCTGTGGGGATTGTGGCAGTTGCTGCATACCACGCCTGCCTGCGCCATTTTGCTTTGCATGAAGGAGCCATAGACGTAGACCTCATCGAGAATCTGCCCGTCGTGCCAATAGAGAGGGGACTCGAGTGTTGAAAGCCGGTGAGTGTCGAGTAAAGACTGCCCATAGTGGTAATCCCCGAGTGTGGCTCGGCGCGAGTGACACCGTCCGCAATTGTCGACTTGTGTCTGGTCGGTCAGTGGGGTGACACGGTGCGCGATATCGTCCTCGGGCGCTCTACTCCATTGGCCTCGAGCGGCAAGTGAGAGCGCTAGTCCCATCTCTGCAGGACTCTGGCTGCGATCAACTTTTCCCGCTGTGGCTAGTTCAACGTGGCGTGACCCGGGTCCGTGGCACGCCTCGCAGCCAACATCAATTTGATCATAGGTCGTCATGTACTGCCGGCGCTCGCCGTCGTAGCCCTTTACGACGTTGGTGCTGTGGCACTCTGCGCACCGACTATTCCAGTTGTGATAGACGCCAGTCCAGTGCAGCGGGCTTTCTGAGGTGACAGGATCTTGATCTTCGTAAATGTGATACCACCGCTGACCTCCTTCGGACGCATTACGTGCATCCCAAGCAATACTTAATGCATTGAGCCGGTCATTATGTGTAGGTAAAAGTAGCTGCTGAAGAGGATAAACGCCGAAGACGTATGCGACGCGATAGTCCTGTAATTCCCCGCTTTCGTTGTCAGTTTTCACCCAGTACTCATCACCTTTACGAAAAAAGGTGGTGATGACACCCTCGTAGATAAAGGTGGCATTATCAAAGTCGCCAAGTACGGTCTTCTCGTTGACTTCTTGCATGGCCAGATCGTGGTGTGAGTTGGTCCAGTCCTGAACCTGAGCTTCATGGCAGGATGCACAGGCGTCATTACCGACAAAGCTGTTTTGCGCACTGTCTGCTAGAGCGACTTGAGACATCAAGACAAGTAGCAAGAAAGACAGCGAAAGAGTGCCGACACTGATAACGATTGAACGCACGCTTTTCACGGCCAGAGCTGTCCACTCAGTTCAGCGACAGGCCTGCTTGCACCTCGTGCAAGCCATTCGGCCAGTGCGCCTGCGACATCTTTAAAGTGAACGTCGGGTGCCTCGGGCATGGCGTCAAGCCATCTACGTGCCGTCTGTGTTTCTAACGATTGCATGGTAGTTGCATACCCTAATTGCTCTAGCGCGGCCGCATTGGATAGCTGCTCCATCTGCTTTGCCAATGGACGGGTGAGAACGGGCTTCCTCCATTGCAAGCACTCGGAGATGAGCTCAAAGCCAGTATTGCAGATAACACCCCTTGCGGCTGCAAGGTCGCTTTTGAAGCCATGGACGTTGGCTTTTCGTCGCACAACATTACCTTGCACGCCGTCACTGACCTCGGGCGAATATTGAATAAAGGACTGGTCAGAGAAGCCTTGAAGCCAGGCAGTGGTTACATTCTGATCTTCGAAGGGAAGGTAGACCAAGATGTGATCGGCTGTCGCTGTTACATCGATCTCGGGCAGGTCAAGGATCGGAGGCAACACGTTCTCGTCAAAAGCTGCCCAGTGAAGACCCACTGGGACGTCGACCGGTGCAAATTGCTGCATCACCAAACGACTCATCGGTGTATCACCCGTTATTGGCGTGTTTTTACCGAAGGCGTATTGATGCCCAATGCCGATAGCCTCTCTCCCCCGTGCTTTACAGGCCCACGAGGTTACTGGCTCGTAATCGCAGACAATGAGGTCGTAGGGGTCAAGGTCAAGGCTTGCTGCATCCTTAATAAACGTGGCAGGTGACACGCCAAGAGCGGTCTTCCGGTACTTCATTTTGCCGGCCTCTGTGACCATGGTGAGTCCCTCGCGGTGTTTGAAGTTACCGAAAGGCTCCATATCAAAGAATCTGTCTTTGGGTCGGCCTGAGAAGAGCCAGGTTACATCGACGTCGTAGTCTCGGAAGGCATGAGCAACGCTGCGCGCACGGCTAATATGTCCCTGCCCGGTGCCTTGAACACCGTAAAGAATTTTTCTTGTCATTACTGCGTTTTACCAGATGTTGAGCATTGAGGCAGTGCCAACGGCGATCCCTGATCCCATGACGGCACCTGCAACGATATCTCCTGGGTAATGCACACCGATGATGACTCGTGATGCACCCACTAAAGATGCCCAGATGAACATGGCGGTGTACGCGCCACCGAAGGTGATGATGGTAATGGTTGAAAAGCAAAAGGCCGCTGACGTGTGGCCCGATGGGAAGCTGAACTTGTCGGATGCGGCGATGAGAGATTTGAAGTTTTTCTTAAAGTCGCAAGGTCGCAGACGCTTCAGCGTGTTCTTCATGATGTAGTAGATGATTCGCTCCGCGAGCATGGCAACTGCGAGCGCCGCCGCATAGGTGGGTGCTAGTAGCGAGCCAGATAGCCAGACTAATGCCGGTGTTAAGACTTGCAGATAACCATCGCCACTACGTGAAAGGGTAATAGCCCCCTTTGTCATTGCCTTGTATTCTCGACCCAGATGGAACACCTTGTCGAAAAGTGCGACGTCGATTTGTTGGAGTGCTGCCATGATCGCCATAGTAAGATTACTCCTCCCCCAGATCGCCTTTTAACGGCGTTTCGGGTCACAATACCACGTAGTGTGCGTCCGAAATATCACAAAAATGTGACCGTAAAACAATGATTAGATGACAGCCAATATGCATATAGGGATTCTCAAAACAGATGCCGTAAGACCGGAATGGGTGCCAGACTTTGGCGAATACCCCGACATGTTTAAGCGTCTCCTTTTGGAGGCTGACTCCTCGGTGAGTTTTGCGATCTGGGATGTTGAGGAGGGTGTTCATCCCACTGATCTCGACATTGATGCGGTGGATGGTTTTATTATCACCGGCAGCAAGAGCTCGGCCTACGACGACAAACAGTGGATTCGAGATCTCGAGGCCTTAATCCAGAAGCTCCATGCGAGGCGCAAAAAGATGGTTGGGATCTGCTTTGGCCACCAAATTATCGCTAAGGCTCTAGGAGGTGTTGTCTCAAAGTCTGATAAAGGCTGGGGTGTCGGTATTCACACCTATGAGCTCGATAAAGCGCCCTTTGATGGAGCGCAGTCTGGTCAGCTGAAGTTGGTGGTGTCGCATCAAGACCAGGTACACGAACTCCCACCCGGTGCACGCAATGTTGTGTCCAATGCGCACTGCGAGAACGCAGGGTTTGTCATGGGCGATCACATATTCACTCTTCAGGGGCACCCCGAGTTCATCGACGAGTACTCTGAGGCGATTATGTCATTTCGTTACGAAATGATTGGCGCCGACCGTGTTGCTCAGGGGCGCGCTTCGCTACAGCAACACGATCACGAGGGCGCTCGGGTCGCCGGTTGGATGTTGAGCTTCCTCGCAAGTTAGACCAGTCGGTCAGACAGCTATTAAGGCGTTACAGCGAGATTTAAGAAAACCTCGAGAATTACCAAGTCCCCGTATTTTCCATTGATGCCCACGGCTCCTGCGCTGGCAGTGCCTCGCCGTCTTGCAACAGTTCGATCGAAATGCCGTCGGGTGATTT
>CAJWQE010000031.1 GCA_913045375.1 uncultured Halieaceae bacterium
TGGTATTGTGACGGCACATAACGACATGCTGTCGGCCCACGAGCCCTATAAAGATTACCCAGAACGAATCAAAGCAGCGGCCCGGCGAATGGGCAGCACCGCACAAATCGCTGGTGGTGTCCCCGCCATGTGTGATGGGGTAACGCAAGGCCAGTCAGGCATGGAGTTAAGCCTGTTCAGCCGCGATATCATCGCGCAAGCAACCGCGGTTTCGCTGTCTCATCAGATGTTTGACGCGGCATTGCTTCTGGGCGTCTGCGACAAAATCATCCCGGGATTATTGATTGGTGCGCTGCAATTTGGGCACCTTCCCGTAATGACTGTACCCGCGGGACCGATGACATCTGGTCTGTCTAACAAAGAAAAAGTTCGGATCCGACAACTGTTTGCTGAGGGAAAGATTGGCCGCGATGAACTACTCGAAGCGGAAAGCCAGTCTTATCACTCGCCAGGCACCTGTACTTTCTACGGCACAGCAAACAGTAATCAGGTCATGGTCGAGGCCATGGGTCTGCAACTTCCAGGAAGCTCGTTCGTCAATCCGGGCACGCCACTTCGCGACGCGCTGACGGACTTTGCCGCCGAGCACATCACACGTATCACCGCACAAAGCAGAGACTATCGCCCCATGGCGGAGGTGGTTGATGCTCGCGCGCTGGTCAATGCCTTGGTCGCCCTTCTTGCATCAGGAGGCTCTACCAATCACTGCATTCACTTAATTGCGATCGCGCGAGCCGCTGGCTATCGCATGAACTGGTCCGATTTCGATGCGATCTCATCGGTAACGCCGCTCATTGCTCGCGTTTATCCAAACGGATCAGCGGATGTGAATCACTTCCATGCCGCGGGCGGGACAGGCGCACTCTTCTCTGCATTGTTAGATGCGGGCCTGATGCACGCCGATGCTAAAACCTGCTTTGGTAATGGGTTTGGTGACTTCTGTCAGGAGCCAACCCTGATTGACGGTCAAATCGAATGGCGCTCAGCCGCGGCAACCAGCCTTGACCCTGAAATCCTTACAACACCGGCAACGCCGTTTGCACCCAATGGTGGCGTAAAGCTTCTAGAGGGCAATCTGGGCCGCAGTGTCATCAAGACATCAGCCGTTCAGGAGCAACACCACATTGTCGAGGCGCCGGCCGTTGTCATTGATGATCAGGATGATCTAAAGCCCCTGTTTGAAGCGGGCGAACTCGACAAGGATTGCGTTGTCGTTGTGCGCTTTCAGGGTCCCGCGGCAAATGGCATGCCCGAACTCCACAAGCTCACGCCGATGCTTGGCGTATTGCAGGATAGAGGCCACAAAGTAGCCTTGGTGACCGACGGGCGTATGAGTGGCGCATCAGGTAAAGTTCCGGCAGCTATTCACTTGGTTCCTGAAGCATCGCAAGGGGGTCCGCTTGCTAAAATTCAGACCGGTGATGTGATTCGACTGGATGCCACAACGGGCGAGCTGTCGGCGCAAATCGATGAAACAGAATTAGAAAGCAGGACAGAAGCACAGGCACCCAATGTGCCAAGGACCGTCGGTCGCGGGTTGTTTAGCAACAATCGACTGGCCGTCAGCAGCGCCGAGGAAGGCGCATCGTCACTGTTTATTTGAGGGAAGCTATGTCAGACGCGAGCATTGGTGCTAAGCCCCACTACCTAGTCGGTGATATCGGCGGTACCAATGCGCGCTTTGCCTATGTAACGCCCGAACAGGCTCAACCGCAGTCGCTCGCCAAATACCGTGTGGCCGACTTTCAGAACTTTGATGAAGTCATGGCAAGGCTCATTACCGACTGGCAGGCGCTGGGACTACCTGAGGAGGGGCCCACAGCAACCTGCTTGGCAGTCGCTGCGCCACCTCACTTGGAGACCATCAGTTTCACCAACAGCCCGTGGCGATTCGATCGTGCTTTGCTCAGGCGCTACCTCAGCAACTCCTCCATCGAGATTATCAACGATTTTGCGGCTGTCGCACGCGCGCTGCCAGCGCTCTCGGCTGCCGATGTAGAGCAGATTGGCGCAGGGATTGTGGAGGCGGGTCAACCGATGGTGTCCATTGGTCCGGGAACGGGTACGGGTGTTGCCTCAGTGATTTTTGATAAGACTGGAGCTCCACTTGTCCTGCAGGGCGAGGGCGGTCATGTGGACTTCGCCCCCATCACCGATAGGGAGTTTGAGGTGCTAAAGCGACTTCGAGCTCGGCACGGACGTGTCTCTATCGAACGCCTGCTATGCGGTGCAGGCATCGTTAATATCTATCAGGCACTTGCCGAAATTCGAGGGGTTCACCCCGAATTCTCAACACCCGGTGATATCGGCGCCGCAGCCCAACAAGAGTCGCCTCTAGCCTCCGAGACAATGGCCATGTTTTTTGCGGTACTCGGCTCCTCGGCCGGCAACTTGGCGCTGACCACGGGCGCCATGGGCGGTGTCTACATTGCAGGTGGTATCGCCCCGCGCTACATCGACTTGCTGCGCAAAAGCGACTTTCGCGCACGCTTTTTAGCCAAAGGTCGGTTTGCCGACTACAACACTAATATTGGCACCTTCGTCATTACGCATGACGACCCGGGACTGCTTGGAGCAGCCCTGTGCCTTGGAGATAAGCGGTAAATGAATTCTGTCTCTTACGCATTTTTAGACAACGCACCCGTGATCCCCGTGATCGCAATCCAGAAGCTGGAGCACGCGGTGCCTTTGGCTGAAGCGCTGGTGGCCGGCGGCATTATGAACCTTGAGGTGACGTTGAGAACCGAGCACGGACTCAAGGCGATCACCTTAATAAGAGATCAGGTAAAAGGCGCTAATGTTGGAGTTGGTACCGTATGCAACGCGACTGAATTCGATGCGGCCGTCGACGCTGGCGCCAATTTCGTTGTATCACCTGGTCAATCCAATGCGCTTTTTGAGCGGGCATTGGTGACAAACATCCCGTTCTTGCCCGGTGCGGTGACGGCCACCGAAGTCATGGCGGCAAAGGAAGCCGGGTTCAAGGTATTGAAGTTTTTCCCTGCAAGCACCTCGGGAGGTGCCGCCGCCATAAAAGCATTTGCAGGGCCATTTGCAGATCTACAGTTCGTCCCAACTGGGGGTATCAATTTAGACAATGCTGGCAGTTATCTATCGCTTTCCAATGTGCGGGCGGTGGGTGGCTCATGGTTGACGCCAGCGGATGCAATCCAAAACGGACAGTGGGAACACATTACACAAGTAGCACGCGAAGCGTCGCAGTTAGGCGCATAGCTGGGGGAGCCACTACATGGCAGCGGTTGATTTAATTATTTTTGGGGCGTCGGGCGATCTGTCGGCGCGAAAACTGTTTCCTGCTCTACTGCAGTTAGAGCGACTCAACCTTTTGGAATCGGATCTGCGAATCGCCGCAGTCGCGCGAAGAGAGCAGTCTCTTGACGAATTCCTGCCGCTACTTAAGCAGAAGATGTCCTCTTACATGGGCAGCGACGCGCCCTCTGATAAAGAGTGGGAAAGTTTCACGTCTCGGTTCAGCTACGTAACGGTCAATTTTTCTGAGCCCGACCAATACGGTGAACTGCGCGAGTGGCTAGACGATGACCGCACTAGCCTCTTCTATTTTGCGACGCCACCGTCACTATTCGCGCCCATCTGTGAGCACCTTAGCAACACCAATTGCCTCGCAGGCGACTGTCGCATTGTGGTTGAGAAGCCCATTGGCGAAAACCTCGAGTCATCAGTCAAGGTCAACGAAACACTCGCCAAGTATTTCGATGAAAAGTCGATTTATCGAATCGATCACTACCTGGGAAAGGAAACCGTACAGAATCTACTGGTACTGCGATTTGCCAATAGCTTCATCAACAGTCAGTGGGACAACACTTGCATTGATCACGTGCAAATTACGGTCGGTGAAATGGTGGGCATCGAAGGTCGCTGGACCTATTACGACAAGGTAGGTCAGTTGCGCGACATGGTACAGAACCATTTGATGCAGCTCATGTGCTTGGTCGCTATGGAGCCACCCAACTCATTAAAAGCCGAGAGCATTCGAGACGAAAAAGTAAAAATCGTCCGAGCGCTTCGAAGAATCGACTCGCAGTCTGTTAACGAAAAAGTAGTTCGCGGTCAGTACATCAACGGTTGGATTCGCGGCACAGCGGTGCCTGGCTACCTTGACGAGGACGGCTGCGAAATGGACGCCAGTAACACGGAGACCTACATCGCGATTAAGGCTCATATTGATAACTGGCGCTGGTCTGGCGTTCCGTTCTACCTAAGGACCGGAAAGCGTCTGCCCGAGAAAGTCACTGAGATTGTTATTCAGTACAAGAACTTGCCACACAATATTTTTGGTGAGGGCGCCAATATCCCTAACAAGCTGGTTATTCGTTTGCAGCCCAATGAGGGCATTGAGCTCAGCATGGTCTCGAAGAAACAGAGCCTCAAAGAACGTATGTCATTGCAATCGCACCTACTCGATCTGGACTTCAGGGAAGGCAGCGATTTGGACCGCATCCCGGATGCGTACGAGCGACTCTTCCTTGATGCTATCCACGGCGATCAGTCACTCTTTGTCGGCAGAGAAGAAATTGAGGAAAGCTGGCGTTGGTGCGACGAGCTGATCGATGCCTGTCAAAGTCAAAACGTACCTGCCCTTCCTTACCAGGCAGGCTCGTGGGGTCCTGCTAAAGCAGAGGTGCTGATCGAGAAGGATTTCCGGAGCTGGCATGTCTGAGCAACATCGCTATGACAGCCGCGATGAGCTCGATGCAGCGCTGACTGAAACGATTGCAACTCAACTCGCGCGAGGCATTGCGTCTCGCGGATCCGCGAGCCTCGTTGTCTCAGGTGGCAGCACACCTAAGGGTCTATTTAAAACACTGTCATCAACCGAACTTGACTGGGAAAAGGTGACTATCTTGTTAGCCGATGAGCGGTGGGTGCCCGAAACTCATGCGGACAGTAACTCAGCGATGGTTAAGTCGCTTCTGCTCCAAGGCAAAGCAGCGGCGGCAAACTGGATCGATTTTGGTGCCGGGCTGGAAGATGCGGATGCGGAAGTGGTGCGTATCACCGAGATCCTGTCTGCGATGGATTCATTTGACGTAGTCATCCTCGGTATGGGCGGAGATTCCCACACAGCATCACTGTTTCCCTGCTCAATTGAACTGCCTGAGGGCTTGAGCACAACAGCGCCAGTTCTGATGACTCAGCCGACGACCGCGCCTCACAGACGTATCAGTCTCTCGAAGGACCGCTTACTCAAGACGGAGCTGGGCATCATCCACTTGGTGGGCGACAGCAAGCTCGAAGTCTATGAAAAGGCAACGGCATATGCCGACGATGACATGCACCCCATTAGTCACTTCGCGCATCACGATCAGTTCTCGCTCTGGTTCGCGCCCTAGCACTACGGTTGATCAGATGCCGGATCCCCTCCGGCTGGTTTTACTGTTATCTCGCTCATGATTTGCAGTTATCTGTAGCTGATCAAAATAACTCGTTTCTAGAATATGACGCGCCAATCCGACCCAATCTCGTATGTGCGAACGCGTAAAAAAAGGGGGCACTAAGGCCCCCAAACACTCACACTCAAAAACTGTTACGCCGCGTTGCTAACGTCCATCGATGCAGCGGCCATCAAACAACCGGTATCCAACATACGATTAGAAAAACCCCACTCGTTGTCGTACCACGAGAGCACCTTAACCAAACGTCCGCTCACACGCGTGTGATTTGCGTCGAAGTTGCTCGAATATGCGTTGTGATTGAAGTCGGCAGACACTAAAGGCTGTGTATTGCAGGCCAGTACGCCATAAGGGTCTGCTTTTGCCGCTGCTCCCAGAATGTCGTTAATCTCCTCAACCGTTGTGTCGCGAGAGGCTGTGAAGGTCAAATCAACGAGCGAAACATTGATCGTAGGTACGCGCACGGCTAACCCATCCAACCGACCTTTTAGTTCAGGGAGAACAAGACCAATGGCTGCTGCTGCCCCTGTCTTTGTGGGGATCATGCTGTGTGTAGCCGATCGCGCTCTGTAAAGGTCCGAGTGGTAAACGTCACTCAAATTCTGATCGTTCGTATAAGCGTGCACCGTGGTCATCAAGCCGTTCTCTACGCCCACTGCCTTATGAAGCGGCGCAACGATAGGCGCGAGGCAATTAGTCGTGCATGACGCGTTTGAAACGATAACCGCATCATCTGTAAGCACATCCTGATTCACACCGTAAACCACGGTCGCGTCAGCGTCGCCTGAAGGCGCCGAAATCAGTACTTTGCGAGCACCAGCGCGCAAGTGAGCCGATGCCTTGTCTCGTGATGTGAAGATGCCAGTGCACTCAAACACCACGTCAATTTTGAGATCACCCCAAGGCAGCTCTTCCGGATTACGCTCAGCAAACACCGCTATGCGATCGCCATTGATGTTGAGTGCGCCATCTTCGACCGCAACGGTGGCACCAAAGCGACCATGCGTCGTATCGAATTGAAGGAGATGTGCGTTGATTTCGGGAGTTCCCAGGTCGTTAATGGCGACAACACGAAGCCGTGCAGCGACATCGGGGCGCTCATAGAGCGCGCGAAGAATATTTCTACCGATCCGACCAAATCCGTTGATTGCTACGTTAATCATAACGTCCCCCTTTGATTCGCTCATTATGTAGTAAATTTACAAATATTCAAATTAATTTGCGTGAAATTGCTAATATTTTTAGTTTTATTACAAGTATTGGCGATTAAATTACAGAATTTCGGTGCCTCCGCCCAAAAAGTGAGGCATCATTCGTAATATTCTTACCAAATGCGGAATGCGTAATGACGTCCGAACCCAATCTGCTGGCCGTCATTCAGCGACAGCTGAATGAGCTCAACAAGTCCGAAGCGAAGGTGGCACAGGCCATTTTGAACGCTCCGGAAGAAGCGACACGTTCCAGTATTGCGTCTCTCGCAGCGGCGGCAGGCGTGAGTGAACCCAGCGTGAATCGTTTTTGTAAGCGCTTTGGTGCCACAGGTTTCCCTGACTTCAAGCTACAGCTAGCGACATCCTTAGCTTCAGGCGTGCGCTACGTTAGTCGGGCAGTTGAGTTCTCTGACGACATCAACACGTTCCCAACGAAGCTCTTCGATAACGCGATTAACGCACTGATGACGGCGAAAGAAGAACTACCGTTAAAAGCCATCGCCCGTGCTGTTGACCAGATAGCGCAGGCGCGACGGGTATATTTTTTCGGACTTGGCACCTCAGCCGCTGTCGCACGCGATGCTGAACACAAGTTTTTCCGTTTTAACGTTCCGGTATTTACCCACGAAGATCCGCTGATGCAGCGAATGCTTGCCGCATCTGCCGGAGTGGGCGATCTATTCTTTTTTATCTCCCACACCGGGAGAACCAAAGTATTGGTAGAAGCGGCTGAGATCGCTCGCCAGACAGAGGCCACCATTGTGTCTCTGACCGCGGAAGGCTCGCCTCTCGCAGATAAAAGCCATTGCTGCATCAATGTAAAAGTAGAAGAAGACACTGAGCAATATTTGCCCATGACGTCTCGGCTGGTGCAGCTGGTCATTCTTGATGTCCTCGCCGCCGGTGTGACCTTACGCCGCGGAGAAGGCTTCACTCCTCACCTCGCTCGAATCAAAGACAGCCTTAAAGACACTAGATTCCAAACGAGCTAACTGATGACATATGACCATGTACTGGACACATCACCCCTTCGACAAAATGTACGCCTACTGGGAGACACCCTAGGCGAAATTATTCGAACAACGGTTGGGGAAGATCTTTTTCAAAGCATTGAATCCATCCGCCAAGCGTCGAAACTCGCCACCGAAGCGGAGCAAACGGCTGCGCTCTTTGATCAGCTTAAACAGTTGGATGCTGAGCAACTCTTGCTCATCTCACGCGGTTTCGCACAGTTTCTGAACCTCGCAAATATTGCGGATCAACACTTCACGACCACCAAGTCAATGAGTAGTCGCTTCGGCGCATACGACCGTATTGTGGGCGCTATTAACGAACTTAGCGCGACCGCCAGCAAGGCTGAGTTGGCCAGCGCCATAGCCAACTTGCACATAGATCTCGTACTCACAGCGCACCCGACCGAGATAACTCGGCGAACACTTATTCACAAACACGGCGAGATTCATGATTGTCTGACATGGCTCGACTCAGGTCAGGCCGACGAGGCCAAGGTGCAACGGCGCCTGGCCGACTTGATCGCACAGATCTGGCATACCGAGGAGTTCCTTGAGCAGCGACCGACACCCATCGACGAGGCGCGCTGGAGTTTTGCGGTCATCGAAAACTCGCTGTGGGATGCGGTTCCCGAGTTCATGCGTGACTTGGACGCCATTGCCGATAAATTTGATTTGGATATCCCTCCGCGCTCGAAACCGGTCGTACGACTCTCAAGCTGGATTGGCGGTGATCGAGACGGAAACCCCAACGTCACGGCTAAAGTCACATTCCGCGCCATGATTATCAGTCGCTGGCAGGCGGCCGATCTTATTCTGCGAAATCTCGAAGAAATCTACGAGGAACTGTCGGTCACTAAGGCAACTGACGCGCTACGTGAGATCACAAACGGCGCGCGAGAGCCCTATCGCGCTATTTTGAGACCCGTGCGAGACGCAGTTCGCAAGCAGCGGGACGGTTTGGGAGCGTACATTCAAGACGGCTCTCTGACTCCACCCGCCTACTTACCGACAGACACTATCACTGACAGCCTAGAGTTCTGCCGCCAATCGCTATTAGCGATGGGTCTCGACGCGATTGCTGACGGAAAACTCCTTGATTTGCTGCGACGCTTGGAAACCTTCGGGTCTCACCTCGTAACGCTCGATATTCGTCAGGAAAGCACCCGTCACAGTGATGTCATCGGTGAAATCACAGAAGCATTAGGTCTAGGCGATTATCAGACATGGCCTGAACTAGAGAAGCAGGCTTTTCTTGAAGCTGAAATCGCCAATCCACGCCCGCTGCTGCCAATCAACTTTGCAGCATCAGAACCTTGCCAAGAGGTCATTGATACGTTCCGAGTCATTGCCAATGCGCCACGAGAGGCGCTGGGCTGCTATGTCATTTCAATGGCATCTCAACCGTCTGATGTGCTAGCTGTTCAACTTCTATTGAAAGCGACAGGTGGGCCGCTGGACTTACCGGTTTCTCCACTATTCGAAACGCTGGATGACCTTGACGGCGCGCCCGCGACAATCGATGCGTTACTGAGTAACCAGGCGTTTAAAGTTCGAGCTAACAACGCCATGGTTGTCATGATTGGCTACTCTGACAGTGCAAAGGACGCCGGCATGCTGTCAGCGGGCTGGGCGCAATATCGAGCGCAGGAAGCGTTGCTCGACACCTGCCACTCTCACGGGGTGAAGCTACAGTTGTTTCACGGTCGCGGCGGCACCATCGGACGAGGCGGTGCGCCAGCCCATCAAGCACTGCTGTCTCAGCCACCTGGCTCGCTGGAACAAGGACTGAGAGTGACCGAGCAAGGCGAAATGATCAGAGTGAAGCTCGGGCTCAAGCCGCTGGCGGTTAATACCCTTGGCCAATACACCAGCGCGATTCTTCGGGGCAACCTCACGCCACCACCCGTTCCCAAGCAAGCATGGCGCGAACTCATGAATGAGCTTGCTGACAACGCCTGCACTGATTATCGAAGCTGGGTTCGAGGGAACCCGCATTTTGTTGAGTACTTCCGCCAGGCAACCCCGGAGCCTGAGCTCGCGAGCCTCCCACTCGGCTCTAGGCCTGCAAGACGCCGAACCGGGGGTGGGATCGAGACACTCCGCGCGATTCCCTGGATTTTTGCCTGGTCGCAAAACCGCTTAGTCCTGCCAGCGTGGCTTGGGGCCGGCTCAGCGCTTGAGAAAGCCGCATCCTCAGGGAACATGTCAATGCTTAAGGAGATGCGTCACGAGTGGCCATTTTTTGCCTCCAGATTGTCCATGCTCGATATGGTCTACGCCAAGTCAAATAGCATGATTAACGTGCTGTACGACGAAACGCTGGTTGATCCGGAGTTGCGAGGTCTAGGACAAGATTTGCGCGAACAGCTCGCCAAGGACATCAACTCAGTCCAACGTCTGTTAGAGGTGGACACACTTATGGCGGGCGATCCCTGGGGCTTGGAGTCGATTGGCTTGAGAAATGTTTATACCGCTCCGCTGAACCTGGTGCAGATAGAACTGCTGCGTCGTATTCGTGAAAGCGAAGATGCATCAGTTCAGCGCGCACTGATGGTATCGATTGCCGGTGTCGCAGCAGGAATGCGCAACACCGGCTGAGGTCACGAAATGAGCCGCGGCTTAGTTCAGCGCAAGCTGTCTGATGTCACTCAGTAGTGTTACGAGGTAGGTCAAAAACCGACCTGCATCACCGCCGTTCACAACACGGTGATCGTAGGACAGCGAGACTGGAAGCAGGGTGCGGGGCTGGAATGCGGAGCCGTCCCACACGGGTTGGGTGGAGGCCTTGCTGACACCCAAGATGCCCACTTCTGGCGTGTTTACGATCGGTGTAAATCCACGCCCACCAATGTTCCCTAAGCTACTAACGGTAAAGACCGCGCCTTGCATTTCGTCCGGCTTGAGCTTCTTGTCTTTCGCTTTCGCGGCGAGCTCCCGAATTTCATCACTCAATGCCCAAATAGACTTCTTGTCCGCATCACGGATAACCGGCACAACCAAACCGTTGGGTGTATCGACAGCCATACCGATGTGGCAGTAGTCCTTGTAGACAAGCATATCGCCCTGTTCTGCCAGCGAACTCTTGAGCTTAGGGTTCGCATTAAGCGCAATCGCGACCGCTTTAATGATGAACGGTACGGGCGATAATTTGCTGCCTCGTTGCTCAGCCTCCGCTTTAAGGGAACTCCGGAAGGCTTCTAGATCAGTGATGTCCGCGTCATCAAACTGCGTGACGTGTGGCACGTTGAGCCACGACTTCGACATGTTTGTCGCGGTGACTTTATCGATACGTGATCTCTCTTCATGACGAACCGGACCAAACTTCGAAAAATCAATTTCCGCCACTTCCGGTATTCCGCTGCCCACGGAAACGGCGCGGGTCGCGGGATCAGCCAGACGTTGCGAAACGTACGCCTGTAAATCCTCTTTAACGATGCGCCCCTTGGGGCCCGATCCTTTTACAGCTTTCAGGTCGACACCAAACTCACGAGCCAGCTTCCGCACGGCAGGTCCAACGTATAAATCTGACGCTTCATCGGAGGCCGACAAAGACGGCTGCGCGGAGACCTTGGGCGCGCTCACCTGGGGAGCAGGATTAGCTTCGGCCACTGGTGGGGATGTCTTCACGGTCGTATCGGTGGAGTCAGCGGCTGTCGCACCAGCGGGTGTGGCTGCCATCGCAGGTAATGAACCACCTGCAACGCTCAGCTTTATGAGCGCTGCCCCTTGAGTGACCGAGGCACCCTCTGCAATTAAGAGCTCTAGGACCTCACCTGCCGCAGGAGAAGGAACCTCCATTGATGCTTTATCGGACTCGAGCACGACGACCGAGTCGCCCTCGCCGATCATATCGCCAACGCTGACGCAGAGCTCGACGACCTCAACATCACCATCCGTGCCAATATCGGGTACTTCTACAATTTGCTCCGAAACGACTTGGTCTGCGCTCGCTTCAAGATCAACCGACACTGCCGCCCCCTGACTACCCTCATCCACCCGCTGGACACTAGCGAGGTCGGCATCGGTCGATACAGCGCTCTGATCAGTGCTTAAAGCTTCCTCATGGCTCGCCTCAGCGTTATCACCGTCAGCCGCTGACGTATCCAGTACGAGAATGGCGTCGCCTTCAGATAGCTGGTCACCGACCGCCATCTTTAGCTCGACCACAACGCCGGCATGCGATGCCGGGATTTCCATGGACGCCTTATCAGATTCGAGAACAATCAAGCTTTGCTCGAGCTCGATAGCATCACCCACGGCCACCAGAAGCTCGACCACCTCGGCACCTTCGGCGCCACCAATATCAGGAACAACAATCGTTTGATGTGTCATCTGCAGCGCCTCCCTTAGACCGTTGTGGGGTCTGGCTTTGCAGGATCGATGCCCAAATCAGTCATGACTTTGACAACATCTGCTCGTGACACCACACCTTCATCTGCCAAGGCGGTCATTGCTGCCAGGACAACGTAGCGACGATCAACCTCGAAGAACTCCCGCAGCTGTGCGCGCGTGTCACTCCGCCCGAAACCATCAGTGCCGAGGACTGTGAAGCTGCGCGGCATAAACTCTCTAATCTGATTGGTATGCGCTCTGATGTAATCAGTCGCAGCGATGATGGGACCCTCGGTCGGCGCGAGGCACTGTGTGACATAAGGCACTTCCGGCTCCTCCGCAGGATTCATCATGTTGCGGCGCGACACCTTATGGCCATCCCTCGCTAACTCATTGACGCTCGTCATGCTCCAGATATCCGCGGCAACACCATAATCCTTTTCCAGAATGACGGCGGCAGCTTCGACCTCTCGCATGATGGTTCCCGCGCTCATCAATTGAACGCGCTTCTTTCCTTTCTTCGCGGATTTCTTGAGCGGATAGAGGCCTCGCACAATGCCCTCTTCCACACCCTCAGGCATATCGGGATGGACATAGTTCTCGTTCATAGTCGTGATGTAATAGAACACGTTTTCGCCGTCTTCAAACATCCGCTTCATGCCAGAGCTGATGATGGTCGCCAGCTCATAGCTGTAAGTCGGGTCATAAGAAATGCAATTAGGAATGGTGGTAGCCATAAGGTGACTGTGACCATCCTGGTGCTGCAGACCTTCGCCATTCAGTGTCGTGCGACCCGCCGTGGCGCCAATAAGGAAGCCTCGCGCCTGACTATCACCTGCAGCCCAAGCCAAATCATGAATTCGCTGGAATCCGAACATGGAGTAGAAGATGTAGAACGGCACCATCGGGTAATCTGATACCGAGTACGATGTTGCAGCCGCAAGCCAAGCTGACATGGCGCCCGCCTCATTAATCCCCTCCTCGAGAATCTGACCGGTCTCTTCCTCCTTGTAGTAGAGGATTTGCCCCGCGTCGTGCGGGGTGTATTGCTGGCCTACTGAAGAGTAAATACCTAACTGACGGAACATCCCTTCCATACCAAAGGTACGGGCCTCATCAGGAACAATAGGTACAACACGCTCGCCGATCTGCTTGTCCTTCACTAGAGAGGACAGGACGCGGACGAAGGCCATGGTCGTTGAAATTTCGCGCTTACCACTGCCCTTTAGCTGGCTCGCATACGCGGACTGCGCCGGCGCGGGCAAGCTGTAAGACGTAGCACGACGCGCAGGGATGCTACCGCCAAGCTCTGCTCGACGCTCCCTGAGGTAACGCATTTCAGGACTGTCTTCGGGTGGACGATAGAACGGCACGTCCTTTAAATCCTTATCGCTGATAGGCACGCCAAAACGATCCCTGAAGGCTTTCAAGCTTTTCAAATCGAGCTTCTTGAGCGAGTGTGTTTCGTTGCTCGCCTCACCTGCCTCACTGGTACCGTAGCCTTTCACCGTCATGGCGAGGATTGCAGTCGGCCGCTCTGTCTCTTCGCAGGCAGCTGCGTAGGCCGCGTATACCTTGTAGGGGTCATGCCCGCCTCGGTTGAGATACATGATGTCGTCATCCGAGAGGTCTTTCACCAAATCAAGGGTTTCAGGGTACTTCCCAAAAAAGTGCTCTCGGGTATACGCGCCACCGTTGAACTTACAGTTTTGCAGTTCACCATCGCAGACTTCATCCATCCGCTTTAGGAGCAGACCAGACTTGTCGCGCTCCAACAGCGGATCCCAGCGTCGCCCCCAAACCACTTTAATCACATTCCAGCCAGCACCGCGGAAAACACCCTCGAGCTCCTGAATAATTTTGCTGTTGCCGCGAACCGGTCCATCGAGTCGCTGCAGGTTACAGTTAACGACAAAATGAAGATTACCCAAGCCCTCGCGCCCAGCGAGGCCAATCGCACCCAATGACTCAGGCTCATCGCATTCGCCGTCACCAAGGAAACACCAGACCTTTCTATCTCGATGGTCCACCAGGCCACGTTTTTGCTGATACTTCATAACGTGTGCTTGGTAGATGGCTTGCAAAGGACCCAGCCCCATCGAAACTGTTGGGAACTGCCAGTAGTTCGGCATCAACCATGGATGGGGATAGGACGATAGGCCTTTTCCTGAAACCTCACGGCGGAAGTTTTCGAGTTGGCTTTCGTCAAAAACGCCTTCCAAATACGAGCGCGCATACATACCAGGCGCACTGTGTCCTTGATAGAAGACAAGATCCCCGGGATGGCCGTTTGCTGTCCCTCGGAAGAAATAGTTCATTCCCACGTCGTAAAGTGTCGCGCTCGAACTGAAGCTCGAGATATGCCCGCCCAATCCGTCCTCGTTGTCGTTAGCACGCATGACCATGGCCATCGCGTTCCAACGAATAAGCGACCGGATACGTCGCTCCATAAACAAGTCACCGGGCATGACGCGTTCATCTTCGGGGTTAATGGTGTTTTTAAACGGGGTCGTGATGGCCGCCGGCAGCTTCACACCCTGTTCTCGAGCGTGATCGGTTAATCGCTGAATTAGCTCGCTAGAGACGTTACTGCCGTTAAAGCGAGTAACTGCGTCAAACGAGTCTAACCACTCTTTTGCCTCGACTGGATCTAAGTTTGTATTCACGCCAACCCCCAATAAGTTCTAAATTAGAACTAATAAATACGTAATTCTGATTTTAAGGGTATGAAAATATAGGGAGGATTTCTACAAAGTTCTAAAGTAGAACTTTGTAGAAATTTTTACAGGTGATGTAGGTGTCTAAAACTTAAAGTGACTGTTTTGGCATGTCTTTATGGAATTGATCAACATCCTCGATGACGATGCCGCCATCCAAGGAGCCAAACGCCTGATCTGCGTAGCGCTGACCTTTAAGCTGAATAACGATTCGTGATCGCGCTTCACTAAAGACAGTTGCATCGTAAAACGCCTGTACGTCAGCTAACGTCGCAGACTCCACCGCCTCAATCAGTTTTTCTCGGGTGTCGAAGTCATAATTTTCTATCGACCAGTCCGAGGCGAACGGCCCCGCCTCTGCTGATAGATTCTTGGGTGGTTCGGTAAGAGCTGTTAACACGCCCGCTTTAAACTTCGCAAAGGACTCCTCTGTGAGCGCCGCCAACTCTTCACGGTACTCCAGCGTATAAGCGTTGAAGCGATCAAGCATGTCCTGCGGGCCCTTCACAGGCGTCTGGATATAGAGAATGACCATGGGGTGCTGATACAGATCGAGCGATCCGCCACCCGCTGCATACCCAAGTTGCTCTTCCGTTCTCAAAGTTTCGAACGCCCTCACGCGAAGGTGACGTGCAAGAATTCGAGCGAGCGCTTGATTCTTTATCGATGCCTCGGGTGCCGCAAAGCCATAAAGCATACCCAGGTCTTCTACGGGGACCTCTCTATTGAGCATCAACGTTGCACCGGGCTCAGGATTGTAGATGCCGGCACGTGCGTAGCCGGCGGAGCGGCTCGGAGTGACGAAGTCTTCCAGCTGAGTATATGCGGCGCGCACATCAGCCTCGTCATAGTTCCCAAAGAAGAATGCCCGGAGGTGACTCGTTGTGAGTACTGTTTCGACGAACTGAGTGAATTCCTCCAGATTCGCTTTCGATGCAGCCAATGCGAGCGACGCATCGGTATATCGACCCTCACGCGTCAACATCCCTAGTAGAGGCGTGAATCGCGTGTAGGGGAAGGCGCGTTTTGAGTTCTCAATGCGGCGTAGGTAGCGCTCTACTGCCTGGCCAAACTCAAGCTCGCTGGGGTTCACCCGCAAACCCTCGAGCGCTCGCGCTAATAGCTCGGGCTGCTTATCAGTAAAGCCCGACATCGTAAGCGATATACCGTTGGACGCACTCATCGACAGGCTCATACCGGCAATGGATGCTTCCGTTGCCAACCGCGCCTGCTTCAAGTCGTAGAGCGACTCCCATAGCGACAGGTATACGAAGTTCTCAACGCTGTTTAGCGCTTTGTCGGTACTCAACTGAAGCCGCGTAAAACCTTTCGGCAAACCATCAAAGTTCTCGCTACCCTTCAACCAAAACGTCACGTTTTCCGCAACAGCAATCGAAGTTACGTCAGCGGGCGTCTCTTTGAGATCGAAAGCCTCAGGGAGCAGGCCATTTTGACTCGGCTGTGCCAATCCGAGACGGTTGACGAGAGCAAGCGCCGCCTCGATATCTCTGGCTTCGAGATCTTCTATGGCGTGGGGTCCGACATAGAACTCGAGCTCGCTATTGGTTTCTTCCTCTTGCGAGATGTACCAAACGTTCAGTCGCTCAGGTACCAACTGGGCCAACAGCGAATCGACAGCTTCCTGATTGAACCCATCAAAGCGATACGGTGCATCGATAACGTGCTCAATGGGATAGTCCTGCATGGCGGCCGCCAAACTCGCGGCGTAAGAGAAGTCATCAATCTTCTCAAGGAAGGTAAACCGATTGTCCAGAGACTGGCGGTACTCCTCGGCATAGCGATCATCGACGCCCTCTCGACGAAGTAGTTCGATATAGCCAGAGAGCACATCAAAGATTTCCTCACGACGCTTCATGCCCTGAGGAGTTAGCTGAACACTGATTTCGAAGGTTCCGTAGTTGCCGTAGAGCGACTCGTAACTCGATGTCATCAATTCGCTAATGAGTCCCAGTGACTTCAGTTTGTCGGCAGGTGTACCTGGCATTTCAGAGCCGATGACGTAACCCAGGTAATCACCCGGCTTGCTGCGCCACTCAGCCGCATTGTTATCAATGATGTAGCTCAATCGCATTTCACGCAGATCACGCTGCGGCTTGAAGCGAATCAACTTACCTGCCACCTCCTCAAAGTTAACTTCGGTGGTGACCACAGGCTCATCGACCTCTTTATTCGGAATGAGGGAGAAATGCTGCTGCGCCAAACTCTCCATTTCAGCGACAGGCAAGGGGCTAATTAACACCAGCGCCATCAAATTCGCCGAGTAATACTGCTCAAAGAATTCAATCGTGGCGGGGTGTAGTTCGCGGGTATCTTTGTCCGCCAGAGTATCGAGATTACCGATCGTAAAGCGGTTGGCTGGATGCTCACCCAGCAGCGCCCGCTGCAGACGGTAAATCGACCGTCCCTCTGACTCTCTTCGCATCGACCACTCGGCGTTGACGGCGTTCTTCTCTTTCTGGATGTAGCCCGGGTCGAGTATCGGCGCAGAAAAGAACTCTGAGAGCCGGTGCAGCGCTTCAGGGAATGCCGCATTCTCGATGGTGATCATGTAATTGGTGATTTCGCTCGAGGTGTAGGCATTAGAACTACCGCCATTTTCCGCCGCAAAATTCATATAGCCGTCAGGCTCAGGGAATGATTCCGAACCCATAAACAACATGTGCTCTAGGTAGTGAGCCATCCCCTGAAAGTCCATAGGATCCGAAAATGCTCCAACGCCCACACTGAGGGCGGCAGCAGATTTCTCGGTAGTCGCATCGGAGACCATCAGGACTTGGAGGCCGTTATCTAGCGTTACCGCAGCGTACTCACGCTCGTCATTTGGGCTCTTATTAACAACCACCGGCGCCGCCGGCTCCGCGGCATCCTCTCCGCAGGCCACCACGAACGATGCCAATGCTGCTACCAATGTGAAGCGAGCGATTCGCCAGATTTGCATAGTTACTCCTTTGTGCGCAGTCGTGCGCTAAACCTCGGTCCGCGGCCAAGAGACCAGCAATACATTGAAGAGCGTGGCCAACGGGATGGCAAAAAAGACACCCCACACACCCCACAAGCCGCCAAATATCAATACGGCGATAATGATCGCCACAGGATGCAAGTTAACTGCCTCTGAGAAGAGCAGCGGTACAAGCACGTTTCCATCGAGCACCTGAATAAAAAAGTAGAGCGCCACAATCCAGTAGAAGTCACCACTCAACCCGAACTGAAAAAACGCCACCAAAACCACCGGTATGGTGACGAGAAATGCACCGATGTACGGGACAATCACGCTCAATCCAACGAGCAGTGCGAGTAGCGCCGTGTAATTCAAACCAAAACTGATAAAAGCGATATAGCTCGCGGCGCCAATGATAATGATTTCAATGCCCTTGCCGCGCACATAATTCGCAATCTGCCGATTCATGTCGCGACCAATCTGGTCAAGCGCAGGACGCTCCTTTGGCAGGAAGCTGAGCACCCACGCGATAAGCTCGTCGCGGTCTTTCAAGAAGAAAAACACCATCAGCGGAATCAGGACCATATAAATAGCGAAGGTAAACACGCCGGGAATCGAGGAGAGACCAAAACCTACAATCGCTTGACCCAGCGATGCCGCTTGCCCCTGCATGGAAGAAAGCATCTCGGTAATTGGCGCTTGCTCAATCACTATTGGATACCTTGCGATGAGCTCCTCTACTTGCTGCTGCACCGCCCCCATCATCGCAGGAGCTTCACGAATCAGACCCTCAAGCTGACGCCAGACCAACGGTGCAATACCCAACATAAAGCCCAGAAAGACACCGACAAAGACAAGTGACGAGCCCGCAAGCGCAAGACCCTCTCTAACGCCCCATTTCTCAAATTGATCAGCAACGCCCTGCATGAGGTACGCGAGAATCAAGGCTATGAATACAGGGGTGAGTACATCGCCCATAACGCCTAGCAACACCACACTTCCGATCAGCAGAGTCACGAGGATGACCGACTCTTCTCCACCGAGGTGGCGTTGGTACCATTTTTTCAATGTGTCGATCATCTGCATTTACCCCCGCTGGCAACCCACTACGTATCTGTATCCGAAGCTCATTTAACTGCGTTTAGCGTAAGCTTGATTGCGGTTGCCTCATTCCGCGCTTCCCAACTCACACTGTGACCTTCAAGACGCGCAAAGGTTTCAAAATCTTTAGGAGCGCTTGGGTCGGTCACCAAGATCTCAATCGCGTCACCTGGATTACATTCGGCGATGGCCCGCTTAGCCATGAGCACCGGCATCGGGCATCGTTTACCGCGCGCATCGACCCTGTTTGCAATTGCCATCTCGTGAACCTCTTTTGCCCCGCGATGAGTATACCTCCATAGGGAACCAAGCTTCCCTACTTTTGTCACACTGAAACACGCGTATCGGAAGAAAGTCAGTTAAAGTCTCCTCATGTTCTATCGATCCTCTCAGTCGCTCGCCCAATCGCTTGCCAAATGGCTTGCCGCCGCCGTTGCGACGGCCATGATTATGGTCAGCGTCACACACGCATGGGCGGATACCGACGACCTAAAGATTCCGAATTTAGGGGCCTCGAGTACCAGCCTCTACTCGGAGCAATACGAGCGCCGGCTCGGCAGTCTCTGGCTGAAGGTGTTTAGAGCTCAAGCGCCAGTGCTAGATGATCCGCTGTTGGCGGACTATATCGAGAACTTGATCTTCGAGCTGGTGCTTCACAGCGAACTGCGGGACCGACAACTACAGTTGGTCGTCGTCGATAATCCGACAATCAACGCCTTCGCGGTGCCTGGAGGCATCATTGGGGTCCACAATGGCCTCATTCACCACGCACACTCTGAGGATGAGCTGGCTGCCGTCCTCGCGCATGAAATTGCGCACCTAAGTCAGCGACATTTCTCGCGTCAGCGGGAGCAAGCGGCCAACCAAAGCAAACTCACCATCGCAGGTCTGATGGCCGGTATCGCACTGGCGGCAACTGCAGGAAGCGATGCGGGACTCGCCGCAATGACGGCAACGCAGGCCGCCGCTCAAGACTCACGCCTTCGCTATAGCCGAGCCAATGAATCTGAAGCAGATCGCGTGGGTCTAAAAACACTCGTCGCATCGGGCCGGGATCCGCACGCCGCTGCCGATATGCACGAACGCATGCTGGCGGCACATCGCCTCTACAGCACCAACCGCCTGCCCGAGTTTTTGCGCACGCACCCACTCTCTGAAAAGCGCGTCGCTGATATGCGTAACCGTGCGCGGTCAGAGCGCCGCGTAATCAGGCCCAAAAGTTTTGATTTTGAGCTGATGCAAGCGCGTGTCCGCCATCAATTAGCTCAGAGCCCGGTGGATGCCGTAAATCTGTTTCGCGACCAAACCGAAAAGGGTGGTACCGAGGCAGCGGCCGGCTGGTATGGCCTCGCATTGGCTCACATCGAAGCGGGACAGCCCGTTAAGGCGAGACAGGCACTGGAAAAAGCAATGCGTCCCGACCCTGACAATCTCGCCTTCGTCATTGCGAGTAGCGAAATTGATACTGCGATGGGCCAGCATGAACGAGCGATCACACGGCTAAAGAATAGACTGAGTCTGTCTCCGGGAAACCACCCGCTCACCATCGCCTACGCTGATGCTCTTTGGCAGGCGGGACTTCCCCATGTCGCGGCGCAGCTGTTAAAAAATCAGAGTAAAAAGACGCCCGAAGACCCAGGCGTCTGGTATCGCTTGGCAGAAGTTCAAGGGCTGGCAGGGGACATCATTGGTCTACACCAGTCTCGCGCTGAGTACTTTATCTTGGTTGGCGCACTGGACTCGGCCCAGAACCAGCTCAACTATGCACTCAAGTTGGTTAACAACAACTTTACGCAGTCGGCGACCATCAACGAGCGATTACGTGACGTGATGGATATCAGGGACGAGTTGGAGAACTCTTAAGCGCGCCCCACCACACCGGTATTCAATGACTGCGCGAATGACAGCATTCGGTCAAGCGGACGCATAGCGCGCTCAGCCAAATCAGGGTCGACAAAAATCTCTCTACCCTCTGGCCGCTCAAGTACCTCTGCCAGAAGCTCGAGTTCATTCATCGCCATCCAGGGACAATTCGCACAGCTACGACAGGTAGCACCCTCGCCAGCCGTGGGCGCAATGAGGAAGGTTTTGTTGGGCGCGGCTTTCTGTAGCTTGTAGAAAATACCCTGGTCCGTCGCTACGATAAATTTCTCGTTGGGAAGCTCGGTGGCTGCCTTGATGATCTGTGTCGTCGAACCAATATGATCTGCGATCTCGAGTACTGAGGCAGGAGACTCCGGGTGCGCGAGAACCGCCGCCTCCGGGTGCACTTGCTTCAAGTCCAGGATGCCTTTGGCTTTGAACTCTTCGTGAACAATACAGGCGCCATCCCAAACCAGAATGTCCGCACCGCTCTCGCGGCGCACATAATCACCGAGATGCCGATCAGGCGCCCACAGTACTTTTTTGTCGTTTTCTGCAAGGTGTTCTGCCACGTCAAGTGCAATGCTAGATGTCACCACCCAGTCCGCCCGCGCCTTCACCGCAGCTGAGGTGTTGGCGTAAACCACAACATCACGATCGGGATGCGCGTCGCAAAAAGCGGAGAACTCGTCGATAGGGCAACCCTCATCCAACGAACAGGTAGCCTCGAGCGTGGGCATCAAAACGCGCTTGTTAGGCGTCAAGATCTTTGCGGTCTCGCCCATGAACCGCACACCCGCGACAATAAGCGTATCTGCCGGGTGATCTCGTCCAAAGCGAGCCATCTCCAACGAGTCCGATACACAGCCGCCGGTCGCCTCAGCCAGAGCCTGGATCTCCGGCGCAGTGTAGTAATGCGCAACAATCACCGCGTTGTGCGCTTCGAGCTGCGTGCGAATACGGTCCTCCAGCTCAGCCGTGCGCTCAGCGTCGCGCCGCTTTGGCACGCTGGCGAGGTGAGACTGCACCTGTTCTCGAATTTCCTGCAGTTTTTGATCAGCGATCGACACGCAAAAAAGCCTTCCCAATAAACAGCCGGCAGTTTACCTTCATATAGGAAATGTGACAGCTTGAAGTTCAAGGTTTGCCACGCTGCATGGGCCAAGCTTCAAAAAATAATGAAGGTTTCTTACGATCGGAACTCTCTAGCGGCGCTTAAATACAGGCGCTCGTTTTTCTCGCATGGCGAGCAACCCCTCAGAGAGATCCTCCGATTGACTGCATGCATCTGCAAGCACTTGGGCAGTAGCGCGGTCGAAGCGACCCTCCTCTTCTGACTTGATGATGGCGAGCATTGCAGCCATGGAAAGTGGTGCGAGACCGGTGAGCCGCGCGATAACGGCGTCCGATTCTGCTTTGATCTCGTTTGAAGCCACTAACCAATCAAAAGCATTGTGCTGGGAGAGTTCTTCAAAGCTCACCAACTCGGTTGTCAGCAGCAGTTTGCGCACCAAGGTACTGCCAAGTCGCTGCGTCATGCGCTGGATGCCTTCCACGGGGTAACAAAGACCAACAGCGGCGGCCGGGATTTTTAGGTGCTTACCCGTCACGCCGAGACGAAAGTCGCAGCTGAAAAGAAGCTCAGCGCCGCCACCGAAGACGTCTCCCTCGACAATCGCGAGACTTGGCATCGCAAGCGAAGCAATGGCATTAGTCATAGACTGAAAATCATCTCCGTCCATGGTGCCATCGGTGATTTCCTTAAGGTTCGCACCCGCACAGAAAACGGGGCCCTCGGATCGGATGACGAACAGCCGGCAGGTATCAGGAATGCTGTCGATCGCAGTCTTCACGAGACTGATTTCCCGCGAGCCAATCGCATTGCGTCGCTCCGGTGCACACAAGCAAAGCTCGGCAACATCGCCTTTCATTTCAAATCTAATTGCGTCTGTCATTCTCACACTCCACAGCTTCCGCGCTATTGTGGCACGTCTCTTTTCGCGCCATCCATGGACAGGTTCAAAAAAAATACTTAAAGTTCAAATCTTCGAACGGCGAGAATCTCTCGGCCCAATCCACGGTCCCTTTGGAACACATGGCGCGCTCAGAACAGACATCTCCAAGTAGGAACTCCAAAGCGGGGTCACCCTTTAGTCGCGGCGCGCAACACCAAGCGAAACGGGCCGCTATTTTGTCGCGCGCTGCAAAACTCTTTAATACCAAAGGCGCGCGCTCGACGACGCTCGCTGATGTGGCTAATAAACTCGGACTGACGAAAACCAGCCTCTACTACTACGTCAGAACCAAAGAAGATCTCATTTTCCAGTGCTACCAGAGCGCGCTGGCCAGACTCCATCAATCGCTCGATGAGGTAGAAGCCGAGACGGACGACTCGCTGGAGCGCGTCCTGCGAGCCATGGAGCGGCACATTGAAATCAGTTTGGACTCTCTAGCTGACCGCGGTGATTACTATGCGGCACCCCTTGAGCTTGCGGTGCTCCCTGAAGCGAATCGTGCGCTCCTAGAGCAAGAATACTTGCGAATGTTCAAGCGCTTTCGTGGTTACCTTCGTGACGGCATTGCGGAAGGCGTCATCAGGGACTGTCATACCACAAGCACTGCGAGGGCATTACTGTCTGCTTTGGATTGGTCGTTTTATTGGCTCTATGAAATGCCGGCGGCCGAATCAAAAGAAGCGGCCTCAAAGATTCGACAGCTCTTTACTCACGGCTTGGTTCCCGGACGCAGTTCGTTTGAATGGAAAAACAACCATAACTCAGCGAACGCTCAGCCTAGCCAGGGCTTCAATCGTGAAGCCCAGAATAGAATTAAGCAGGAGGCATTCTTGCGAGCTGGAACACAGCACTTCAATCGCAAAGGGTTCAGCGGTACGTCGCTGGACGACATCGCTGAGTCGCTAGACGTTTCAAAAGGCGCCTTTTACTACCACTTTGCGAACAAGGAGTCACTGCTATCGCAATGCTATGAATTCACCTTGGATCAATTCGAGCGCATCACCTCGGAGGTTGAACAGACCGACTTGTCCCCTATCGACAAATTAGGGGCTGTTTGTACCGAGATCTTCGAACTACAGAATTCAGATCGCGGTCCACTTATCCGTTACACTACGATCACCGCACTACCGCCCGAGCTCCGTCGGGCAGTCCTGCACCGAACCGAAGAAATCCACGCCAAATTGGGTGAAGTAATTGCCAAGGGTATTTCCGAGGGATCCATTGAGAATCAAAGTGTCCTAGTGACACGACATCTCATGGTCAGTGCAATCAACGCAGCAGTGGGTGTAGACCAGTGGCGACGACTCGACGACCTAACGAGCGCCGCTCACGATTTTTTTGATGTCTTTTTCTTTGGCTTAAAGCCGAGATAAAGCACAGAGGTAACCATGGGTTCTAAAGAAATTATCAGGCACACCTTCCCTGAGGTGTTAGACATCATCACTCCAAAGCGCGTGGGTGATTATTGGTTTATCGGTGACAGCTTACGTCCGCAGTTTCGGCTATTCGGTGGTCAGGTGGTTGCTCAATGCTTACTCGCAGCCTACGAAACGGTTGACGATCACCTCACCGCACACTCGATGCACTGCTACTTTCTGCGAGCAGGTAATGCGGATCTACCCATTGAGCTCGAGGTTGACCCTATTCGGAATGGTCGCTCTTTCTGCACACGCCGAGTCGTTGCCCGACAGAATGGCGAGGCAATTTTTAATACTTCGATTAGCTACCACGTGGAAGAAGAAGGTATGTCTCATTCTCTGAGCATGCCTGAGGTCATTTCGCCCGAAGAAGCGGCAGCTCTGAATGCGCAACGGGACAACAACATTCCTCGCAATATGCTCGACCTGTTCGGTGTCACTCGTGAGCGTATCACCGAGCGTCTACCCGAAGCCCAAGAGCCCGTTGCGCAGTCGTGGTTTAAAGTCATCGGCCCCTTTGATGGCTGTGTCCGTAAACAACAAGCAGCGCTGGCGATGATTTCGGATTTCTCACTCTACAGCACTGCGTTCTCGGCCTTCCCTTACGAACAGCCCGAAAAGGTGTTTATTGGTGCCAGTCTCGATCATGCGATCTGGTTCCACGAGGTGCCCGATATGAGTGATTGGATTCTTTACGATACTTACAGCCCCTGGTCTGGCGGCGCCCGTGGTTACAACCGTGGCTCGCTATGGAGTCGCGACGGAAAACTGATTGCATCAACTGCACAAGAGGGCTTGATGAGAATCCGCAGGGATCGCAAATAACCCAGGGCTTCGAAACCACTAGTTAACGCGCGTTTCCATTTGCTGACCCAGCTGAACCAGCGAAAGCTCCCCGCCTTCGAGCTTCAGCTCGTGGAATGACGCATTGGCGGGATAAACCTGGAGCACCCCTGGTTTATTTTCAATCTCAGCAATAACCGCGTTGATGACCAGAAAGTGGCAAAACACCACCGTGGGCCCGGTAGCTTCTTTCAAACCCAACAAGATATCTCTGCGCCATTCCCACAGATCGTCCGACTGCTCTGACCAGTCCTGGCGCATGAACTCCTGGAGCCAGGCCTTGCGACCGCTCAACGGAACGGGCGAGCGCACTTCGGAGAATCTCGGGTCGACCCGAACACCATCACCACGCTTGTCCGCAAACGCAGCTGCCGTCTCCTGTGCACGCCGCAGCGGACTCGAAATTAATTGCGCACCCATGGGCACAATATCCATCAACGCATTTGCGGTTTCCTCGGCCTGCGACTGACCAAGCTCAGACAGGCCGGGGTCCGGGTCCTTCTCCCAGCTAGCAGCGGCTTCGCCGTGCCTCACAATCCAGATTTGTGTCATCGGTAGGTCACCAATCGCTCCTGTAACTGAGCACTCATGAGATGCAAATGCCCCACGTCGTTAAAGGTCGACAAGGAGCACTTCCTTGAATTGAAGATAATGCGAGTAATGGAGCAGTTGAACACCGGCTCGTAAAACTCATACACGCGATCAGACGTCAGTTTGAGCACATGACCCACCATCGTGGCGATGGTCCCACCCGAGGTGAAGATGGCCGTATCGGTACCTGACTGTGCGGATGCCATGGCGCCTTCAAAGGCACTGACCACGCCACCACTGTAATCCGCCCAACTCTGGATGCCGCCAATGTCGCACTCGGGGCTTACCCAATAGTTGAAGACCGTCTCGATAATCTTTTGAAAAGACTTTGTGTCCGTATTCATCGCGGTGACGAGGTCAGCAAAGCGCGGGTCCCGCTCAATCAAAATCGGCATCATGACGTCAATTTGCTCGTCGGTCTGGACCTCGTTAAATCGAGGGTCAATCACCAGATCCGGTGCGTCCTCTAGCTGATCCAGCACCCGCTGTCCTGTCTCGCGCTGTCGCGAAAGA
>CAJWQE010000032.1 GCA_913045375.1 uncultured Halieaceae bacterium
AACGAGAACTTTATCAATATCTCTATTGGTCTTACGTCCGAAGGGGCCCGCTTCAGGGTTGGGCAAGCAAAATTACTCGCGAGTATTTACGAGCTGACGGCCTCGCTCTGCCGACGACACTTCTTGGAGGTGCTGGAAGCGCAAAAGAAAACGACACTGCGAGAGCGCATGCATCGCTCGCTTGCAGCGTTTGGTGCTAGTGTGCTCACCCGCCGAGAGAGGCAGGTTGTGGAGCTGGTCTTGCTTGGCCATAACACCCGCTTAATTGCTGAGAAGCTCGGTATCTCGATCGAAACGGTAAAGCTGCATCGGAAGCATGCTTATGCCAAATTGGATATAAGCTCTCAGGCAGAGCTCTTCTTTCTATTCATGGAAGCGCTGTCCCACTGGTCAGGCGACCCTGACACCGACCCGCTTATTGCCTATCAAGGAGGTCAGTGACTGTGACTGAACTCTCCTTGGCTGATGGCTTTGCGGCTCTCAATCGAGGCGACCTCGCCACCGCTGGCGAGGCCTGCAAAAAAGCCTTGGCCGCCAATCAAAAGCACGTGCCCGCGCATTTCCTCGTGGGTCTGGTGGCTTTAGAAGGCAAACAGCGTCAGGTCGCACACGAGGCCTTTAAATCGGTCGTTACGCTAGACCGCGATCATGCGGCTGCCTGGGCCCACCTTGCAAAACTCAATGTGGGTGAAGGCAGAATCGCAGCGGCTGAGTCAGCGCTGCGTGAAGTCCGCAGAATTCAGCCCAGCGATCCCATGGTGATTGAGCTGACCGGTACCGTGCTCAACTCGCTCGGTGAGTACGAAGCCGCCGAGCTCTTTTTTGAGCGCGCGCACCAGATGGTTCCGCAAAGCCCGTCCGCGTTAATGAACCTTGGCAATGTTCGAGTCTTCCTTGGAAAGATTGACGAGGCGGTTGCCCTCTTCAAGCGCGCCATCGAACTCGAGCCCAACAGTGCACAGTGTCACTGGGGTCTTGCCAACTCAGAAAAAGCAAAAGACGACAGTCACATAAAGACCATGCAGGGATTGATCGATTCTGGGCGGCAATCCAAACGGTCGCAGGGGTTTCTGCATTACGCCATAGGCAAAGAAAATGAGGATTTAGGCAACTGGGCTGACGCCTTCTCCGCCTTCACTCAAGGTGCACAGGCCCGACGTGAAACTGTCGAATTCAGCGAGGCCGATGAAGCGGCCATGTTTGAGGCCATCAAAGAGACTTACACAGCGGAGTGGCTAGCTAGCGCCGCGCCCGGTGCTGAAGACCCAGCGCCTATTTTCGTCTTGGGCCAGCCACGGACGGGTACGACGCTGATCGAGCGAGTCATTACCAGCCACTCACAGGTATATTCCGCGGGCGAGTTACAACAATTTGGTCTCGCAGTTCGGCGGGCGTCGCGGCACGTTGATCCAAAACGGTTTTCGAAGGAACTCTTTCTTACCGCGGCGACCGTTAATCCCGCAGAGATTGGACATATGTACCTCCGATCAACAGCGAAGCTCAGAGATAAAAGTCCTTTCTTCGTAGACAAGCTACCGGTCAATTACCTCAACATCCCACTGATTTTGGCGGCGCTTCCCAAAGCAAAGATTGTTCATCTTGTCAGAGATCCAATGGACGCATGCTTCGCAAGCTTCAAGCAGTTATTCGCGGACGCGTACCTGCATTCCTACGACCAATGCGAGATGGCACGCCACCATGCTCGCTATCGCGATTTGATGGCGCATTTTCGACAGGAGTTTCCCGGACACATTATCGATATCAGCTATGAAGCGGCGGCGCGTGACCTTGAACCCAACGCAAGAAAGCTTATCGGCGCCCTCGAACTTCCTTGGGAAGACGCCTGCCTGAACTTTCACGAGAGTACATCCGGTGTTGCCACCGCGAGTTCGGTGCAAGTCCGTGAGCCCGCGCATACCCGATCCATCGGTCGCTGGCGTCGGTACGAAACTGAGCTTTCACCCATGATTAACGAGCTGACACGTCTCGGGGTACCCCTTGAGGGGGTTCCCTTAGATTAGGTCAGGAGTATACTGATTTGCGATGTGAAGGAAGCGTTACGCTTTCTTATAAAAAAACGAGCAGGTAGGCCGATAAATAGCCACACCACACTGCTCCAACCCATATGAGGAAACCACTATGGCCAAGGTATTCGGGGCTAAACCCAATGCGCGACTTATTTTGCCGCTAGCTGTCTCGGCGGCTTTAGTTGGCACGGGACCTGCCGTCGCCCAAACCCTTGAAGAAGTTGTCGTTACCGCGACTAAGCGTGAACAGGGCGTCATGGACGTTCCGCTAGCTATTACCGCGCTCTCGGGCGACTTCATCGAAGATACAAACCTCAACGACGTCAAGGATCTGATTTCCTACACCCCTGGCGTGAGCGGTAACTCTCAGGACTCCTACATCGATGCGGTCAGTATCCGCGGTGTAAGAACGCAGGACTTTGGTGTTGGCGGCGATCCATCGTCGGCATTCTTCAAGAACGACCTCTACGAGGGTCGTAACGGTTCAGCGGTTACTAGTCTCTTTGATATTGAGCGTGCCGAGGTGCTACGTGGACCACAGGGTTTCCTGTTCGGTCGTAACTCGATCGGCGGTGCATTTAGTGTCCACACTCGCAAAGCTGAGATTGGCGCCGATGATGCCTACATGGATCTGGACTTTGGTCAGCGTGGTCACTTTGTATTTGAGGGCGCAACCAACATTCCGGTCAACGACAGCTTTGCGATGCGTCTCGCAGGCTACTCCTCTAGCGAGCGCGGATTCGCGAAAAACGTAGCGACAAATCGTCGTGAAATCGAACACAGCAAGATGGCTGTACGTTGGTCTACCGCCTACGAGAGTGACCGATTGTCCATCAATACGGTTGTCGACTACGAAGACAGAGAGCAGTCGGGTTCCATGTACCGCGCAATTGATAGCGGAGATATCTGGGATGCGTTTGACGGCTATATCGTTGATGACACCACCTTAGATGGCACGAGCGAGCAAATCGACTCTGACCTCGAGGCGGGCGAGGGTGATGATGGCAACTTGCTGACCATTGGCGTCTTCGTTGACTACGATCTGGGCTTCGCGACCTTGACCTCTAACACGGGCTACAAGGACCACGATTACTACTACTCAGAGGATTACGACGGCACACCGCTCAACATCAACAACTTCCAGTTCCGTCAATCGGGCCAATACTTCCAGCAGGAACTGCGCCTGACCGGCAATGATGAAGGCCCCCTCGGCTGGTACGCGGGTGTTTCGTACTATGACGAGGACCTCGACGCCGAGTTTGCCGCGATTGGTTCTGAAGATCTGATGTGTCAGTACTACTTGAACTACTACGCCGAGTACTACGGCTACGAGTTCTACAGCGGTTGCTCCGATTACTACACCGACTTCTACCCGAGTGCAGACGGCAATCTGGTTGAGACCGGCATGCTCAAAGGCAAGTACAGCGGCTGGGCAGCCTATGTCAGCATGGATCGTGACATCAGCGAGACACTGAATGTTGAAGTGGGCGTGCGCTACACCAGCGATGACAAAGACTTCGGCATCCTTGTGCCCGAGCCTGAGAGCTATTTAGGGCCCTACTTCACCTATGGTTTTGCGACCGCCGAGTACATCGAAGACTCAAAGTCGTGGAGTGATACCACAGCAAAAATTGCGCTGACTTGGACACCCACCGATGACGCGATGGTATTTGCTAACTATACCCAAGGCTTCAAGTCAGGTGGCTTTGGTAGCTTCTGGATCCAAGATGACCAAGGCAACCCGCCTGCCTATGAGACAGGTATTACACAGGGAGATGGCTACTTGCCCGGCTCATTTAGACCCGAGCAAATGGACTCTTACGAGCTTGGATTCAAGACAAGCTATCTCGACGGTGCCGGTAACTTTGACATCGTCGCTTTCATGTACGACTACAAAGATGCGCAGGTCATCAGCTACGTCGACGTCGACTTTGAAGACGATGGCGTGACAGATGCCTTCTCAGGTCGCGTGTTGAACGTTGGCCAAACCGATGGCTTCGGTGTCGAAGCGTCAACCACTGTCGCCATGAGCGAGAACACCACTTTGTATCTCTCGGTGGGTTATCTCGACACAGAAGCGACAGGTCTCTCAGAGATCTGTGGTGCTGATGGTGCCGTAGAGGGCGATGGCCTTGGTTGTGAAGGTAGCCGTGTTTTCTGGGCACCTGAAGTCACGGCCGCAGGTAAGCTCGATATCGACTTCCCCATGCAAAATGGCATGATCAAGAGCAGCATCGAAGTGTCTTACGAAAGTGAGCGCGGCGGCAGCTGGGAAGGAAATCCAGAGGGCATGATCGATGCCTACGCAGTGACTAACCTGCGTATTGGCTACGAATCAAACGACAACTGGTACATCCAGGCCTACGCCGAAAACCTGCTCGATGAGTTCACATGGGACGGTTACAACGCGAACGGTGGAATTTTGCCATCGCACTTCTTTGGCCCCATGCGCCCAAGAACCTTTGGCATCCGAACAGGAATTAGCTGGGACTAACATAGTCTCTCAGTGAAAGCCTACTGCTCGGCCAGCAAACCTTCTCGGTGCGCTGGCCGAGACGTTTTTGGAGACAGCCAAATTGCAATAAAAGCGGGGGCGAAATCAGGATCTTTCACGCTACCAACCCAGGTTCCGTTGTAGAAAAAACGGCTGACGCCTTGCTCGTCGACATCAAACACAATCCTGTCGCCCTTTTTGACATCTGGCCACATAGCCAAGACCGCTGCCTCCCACTCCGATCGTCGAGGGTCATCAAACTCCAGATGATCCCACTCCTTCGCTGTCTGCTTAGCCAGAAAACTGCCGGAGATATTACGTTGATATGTGAGTTCAAACCGGAACGAGTGACGGGGGTCATTCCACTGACCGGTTTTAGTGAATAGCTTGGAATTGAAGACCTTAAAAAATGCGACTCGTAACTGCGAGCTTCCCACAAGCGTAAGCGGGCGCGCTTGCTCGAGGGTCAGGACCTCGGAGGCAAAAGGTACGGGCTCAGAGTCTTCAGTTTGGCTCAGCCCTACGAGCGGGATGCCACAGAAAAAAAAGAAGAGTAGTGCTCGAGCCACCGGCATTAAGCTGCTGCAAGCTCCCGCTGACTGAACTTCACCATCAGTGGCAGCATCACCATCCAGAGCGGTACCAGAATTAGCATCGTGGTGACATCACCCAGCGGCAATGTGACAGCACCGAACTTAGCACCAGCCAAATAGTTGGCAGGAGCGATCGCGCCCAAAACAATGGGACGCCAGCGGCTCTCAGACAAAAACGCCATGGCTCTTGGCAGCACCGTTGGAAAAACAAACCAGAGGCAGACCATCCACAGAGGAAACAACGGCCCGCCAAAGTCATAAACACCGGTCATCGCCAGAGTAAAATCAACACCAATCCCAAGGGCCGCACACGGGAGTACTCGATTCAGTTCGGAGCGAATATCGGCGACCGCCGCGTAGTGGAAAGCTATGAGCGCGACTGTCAACAACATCCAGTCCTCTCTACCGAGGACACAGCTAAACCAAGTGGTCTGGAACCACACGGCGTTAAACCAGGTTTTTTCTATCAACGTCATGTGGCTGATACGGCGGGACCGCCGTTAGGGATTGCCCACGCCGCTATTTTACGTTGTAAAACGCTGCCGTCTTATCCAGAGCCGAGGTCAGCTTTGATACGAGCGCATTCACCTCTTCAGTCGATGTCACAAACGGTGGCGACATAATCATCGCATCACCTGTTTGTCGCAGCATCAGTCCGTTTTCAATGGCTCTATCGCGAGTGTATACGGCGCCCCCAGACTCCGGTGCCAAGCGCTCCCGCGACCCTTTGTCTTTGACCAGCTCGACCGCGGCGACCAGGCCTTTTGCTCTCACCTGTCCGACCACCGGATGATCTGCCAGCGACTCCAGCGCCTTAGCGAAGTAAGGTGCCAACTCGTTGGCTGACGATTCGAGAATAGACGTATTTTGAAGCACGTCCATGGTTGCAAGCCCGGCCGCACATGAGGCCGGATGACCCGAATAGGTCAAACCATGCGCAAACTCACCGCCGTGGCCCAGCAAGACATCGGCCACTTTGTCACTAACCAGGCTTCCACCAAGGGGCATATAGCCATTAGTGACGGCCTTCGCAAACGTGATGAGGTCGGGCTTTGTTCCATAAGTTTGGAAGCCAAACAAATTACCGGTCCGACCAAAGCCGCAGATTACCTCGTCCGAAATAAACAGGATATCGCGCTCATCCAAAATCTTCTGAACCGCTGGCCAATAGGTATCAGGCGGAATGATGACACCGCCGGCACCTTGAATAGGCTCAGCAATGAACGCTGCGATATTGTCCTCGCCGAGTTCATCAATTTTCTTCGCCAACTCGTTTGCTGCCCACAGCCCAAACTCGTCGGGACTCATATCGCCACCCAACTCGAACCAGTAAGGCTGCTCAATGTGGCGGATGTAGTCCAACCCCTGAGTTTGCTCGTGCATGGCGCTCATACCGCCTAACGATGCGGCTGCGATAGTGCTTCCGTGGTAGGCATTTTTCCGGCTGATGATTAGCCGCTTACTCGGCTTACCGAGCAGCTCGTAATACCGGTGCACAAATTTGATCTGCGTGTCGTTTGCCTCAGACCCCGAGTTTGTGAAGAACACCTTATTAAAGTTGGCCGGCGCCATGTCACAGAGGCGTGTCGCCAGCTCGACGGCGGGTTGGTTAGAGCACTTGAAGAAATTGTTGTAAAACGGAAGCTCCAGTAGCTGATCAGCGACCGCTTTCTTAATGCCATCCTGGCTGTAGCCAAGACTGCAGCACCATAGACCGGACATCGCATCTTGAATCTTATTGCCGTCAGAGTCGTATATGTAAATGTGCTCAGCGCGGCTTACAATTCGACCGCCATTTGCCGCGTAATCACGAAAATCAGTGAACGGGTGCAAATGATGCTGTTGATCAAGTTGTCGTAGCTGATTCGTTTCTAAGGTCGCATTCACGGTATCATCTCCAGTTGATGGTTATATTGTCCACAAGCACGCTCGGCGGCGCCTTACCCCGATCGGGTAAGAGCGCTCTTATTCAAGGAAATTCCAAAGAATGTTGGTGAACGAAGAATACAGGGGACTCGTCTATCCCTGGGGACGAAAGAGTCCCGTTGGATACGGTGAGCCACTCGAAGTCGCGCCCGGGGTCTGGTGGGTGCGATTTGAAATGCCCGGCGGGCTCGACCACATCAACATTTGGTTGCTCGAAGAGGCAGACGGTTGGACGGTTGTCGACACCTGCATGAAGCTCGATAGCGCTAAGGCGCAATGGGAGTCGCTCTTTACAGGATTCATGCAAGGAAAGCCCATCGTTCGTGTCATTTGTACGCACTTACACCCCGATCATATCGGTTTAGCCGGATGGCTCTGCGAGCGCTTTGATTGCGAGGTGTGGATGACGCGAAGCGAATACTTAAACGGTAGTCTGCTTCTTAGCTACACCTCTGACGAGGTGCCAACTACCGCGCTCCAGTTTTACAAACGCGCGGGGTTCAGTGATGACATGATGGCGAGCTACCAGCAGCGTTTTGGCACTTTCGGAAAAATGTCCGAACCATTGCCACACAGTTATCGACGCATTGTGGACCTAGAGACGATTAATATCGGGGATCATTATTGGCAGGTGGTTATCGGCCAAGGCCATTCTCCCGAGCACGCCTGTCTGTATTGCCCGGGTCTAAAGCTCATCATTGCGGGCGACCAGATTCTCCCAAGAATTACGCCTAACGTATCGGTATTCCCCACTGAGCCAGATGGCAACCCGCTGGAGTATTGGCTGTCCTCAAACACGCGCCTACTCGATATTCTGCCAGAAGATCTGCTGGTACTACCCGCACACCAGTCGCCATTCAAAGGCGCGAGAACACGTCTCAACCAGATTATAGATAGCCATCGTCAATCACTTGCGAGGCTTTATAACAATTTGGCTGAGGCGAAGACCGTTCCCGAATGCTTCGTGCATCTGTTTAATCGCGAGTTAAAAGAACACGAAGTGCACTTAGCCACAGGTGAAACCATTGCGCACCTGAACTACTTGGTTCAGCGCGGTAACGTCACTCGCGACGTCAATGCCGATGGACTTTACACCTACACTGCCAATCCAAACTCGGAGTTCATCCATGCAGATGACGTCGCTGCTTAACCGGTTCATTGCGCGGGCAGCGCGCTATCTCTACCTGCGCCGCCACGCAAAGCTGTGGGACGGTGTTTCACTGGACCCCGTTGCAGTCAGCAATCTTTGTGTTGAGCTAGACGGCCGCCAGGTAGGGTTACGCATGTACCATGGCAATGCGGATAAGCCCATGGTGATTTATGCACACGGCGGTGGCTTCGTCGTGGGTAACCTCGAGACTCACGATCGATTTTGTCGAGCGCTGAGTTTAAATAGCGGCTGTAGCCTTATTTCGATCGACTACCGGCTTGCCCCAGAGCACGTCTTCCCCGCAGCGCATGACGACTGCCTGGAAGCAACAAAGTGGGTGCTCGACAACTTGGATAATCTCGCCCCTAACAATGGCCTTTTCATCCTCGCGGGCGATAGCGCTGGTGGAAACCTTGCCATCGCCTCGACATTGGCGCTTCAGGAACGCTATGGCATCGCCGGCTGTTTGGCGATCTATCCCGCCACTCAGCATTACATCAGTGATTTGCCCTCCTACACCGAGCACGCTAAAACGGGTCTTGTGCCAGCGCGACACATGCGATGGTTCTGCGATACCTATCTGAATGGTATGGCACCGGCTGATCCCAAATTGGAGCGAATGTTCCCGGGACGGCGGACAACGCTTAACCTATTCCCGAGGACACTGATAATTACAGCCGAGCGAGATCCAATTCGTGACGACGGGGCCAGGTTTGCCGTGAGGCTTCACCGATCAGGCTGCAAGATAACCTATAAGCACCTGCCGCAGGCAAGCCATGGATTCGTATGCTCTGAGGGCGACTCAGAGCATTTTAGGGAAGCTCTGCGGATTGCGAGCCAGTGGCTAGCAACACCGCTTATTCTGAAATCGCCTCAAGAAGATTTAGAATCTCCGACTTCTCAAGCTGTCTAGGACAGAAGTAGCCATCACCCTCGTCCATGGCCGCCTCGGCAATAACATCAAACTTATCGCGCTTGATGCGTGGGTCCGTGGGAGCAATGCCGACATCGGCAATCAGCTTTTCGACTTCAGCAATGAACGCCCGTGCCCGTGTCTCAGGGTGACCCGAATCTGAAATACCGGTTGCCACAGCAAGCTCAGCCAAGCGATCAACCGCCGTATCTCCGTAAAGCGTCAGCACGTGTGGTAGCACCAACGCATTCGCGTGCCCGTGGGGTATGCCAAAATTGGCGCCTAGCTGATGCGCGATAGCGTGTACGTTACCGACATTGACTTGGTTAATGGCGACGCCCGCGTTATACGCCGCAAGCGCCATACCCTCTCGCGCATCCATATTGCCAGGCTCCTCACAGGCCATTCGAAGCCATCGAAAAACGCCTTGAACTGATATACGGCCCATTTCGGTCCGGTTACCACGCTCCCAGGTCGAGATGTAAGCCTCGATACCATGTGTTAACGCATCGATACCCGTCGCCGCTGTAATGGGCTTAGGTAAACCCACCATAAGACAGGCATCCAAAGCGACTGCCTTAGGATGGATGGCTTCACCACCAATGATCTCTTTCTTGTGTGAAGCCTGGTTCGTAATAACAGCGCCCATAGTCGCTTCACTGCCCGTGCCCGATGTCGTTGGAATCACGAACAATGGCGCTGCTTCATCGGGACCATTGCCCATGCCCGCCCACTTGGTCATATCGCCGTCGTTATACTTCCTAAACGCGATGACTTTTGCGCAATCAATGGACGAACCACCGCCAACGGCGAGGATCGCGGTCGCACCGGACTCTTTCAGAATGCGCGCGCCTTCCTCTACGTGTCCGTATGTAGGATCAGGGTCTACTTTGTCATACCAAGTCAGCGTTACGCCATCGCGGTTGAGGCCAGCAACAGCCTCGTCTGCCAGGCCGAGATCTCTAAGCGCTCTGTCCGTTACCACCAGAACCGAGGTATGTCCTAGCTCGACGATACGATCACACAGGCGTGCGCAACTCGCTTTACCGACAAACGCCATGTAGTTGCCTTTCGGCTTCCCTGCAATGACTGTTGCCATTGCAAAAAAGATTCGGTTTTTGAGCTTACGAAGAAACATTGGTTTAGCCATGATTTGCCCCTGACTTTGCTGCGACACGCGATTAGCCGCTATGCTCGCCAAATTGTTGTATTTTGTTTTTAACAGTAACTCGAGGATCGATTAAGCGCCACTATGTCACACCACTATATTCACATAGAAGACCCTGAAACCCTCGAGCTGAGAGAGGCCGAAGACCTAAGCTGTGCTGCCGACGAAGTTGTCATCGATGTGGCTTATGCCGGTATCAATAGAGCGGACGTGCTACAGCGCATGGGGTTTTATCCGCCACCTGAAGATGCGAGCCCGGTCATGGGGCTCGAGGTGTCGGGAACGATCCGCATAGCGGGCGAGCGCAGCGGCTTCGTCACGGGTGAGCGGGTCTGCGCACTGGTTCACGGTGGCGGCTATGCGACACAGGCCAAGGCCAAAGCAGAGTGCACCTTGCGCGTGCCCGCGGCGATTGACATGAAAGTTGCAGCCTGCCTTCCCGAGGCATTTCTCACGGTCTGGTACAACGTCGTTGTTCGTGCCGGACTGGAACCCGGCGAGACCTTGCTCGTGCACGGCGGCACCAGCGGTATCGGCAATATTGCAGTACAGCTGGGTAAGTCGATGAACTGTCGCGTCATTGCAACCGCAGGCTCAGCCGATAAGTGTCAGCGGCTCGCCGATATCGGCGCCGATTTGAGTCTGAATTACAATGAGGCACCACTGACAGAGCAGTGCGCGCAGCACGGTGTGTTAGGGGGTGTGGATGTCGTACTTGATATGGTCGGCGGTGATTTCGAACAATTTAATCTCGAGTGTCTTGCGGTTGATGGACGAATTGCCTGCATCGGGCTGATGCGGGGCGGCCAGGCCACAATCGACCTGACACAACTGCTTATGAAACGCGCAACCTTGACCGGCAGCACCTTACGACGCCTGACCCACGAGGAGAAAGCGCGATGTTTCCGCGACGTTGATGAACAGCTCATGCCACTCGTCGAGAGCGGTCAAATGCGCCCGCTCATGGACAAGACATTCGAATTAAAGGATGCCCTCGAAGCACAGACCTACATGTCCTCTGGTGCTCACGCTGGAAAGCTGTTGTTACGTTGCGCATAAGCTAGGACAGTGTTTCGTCCTAATAGCTCCACAGCAGGTTAGTCGGACTGACTGGCGGCCCGATGAGTTAACAACTGAAATAACAAGCCCGAGACCGCTCCTGTTGCAGCATGTGCAAATAGCCCCGCTGTTGTTCGGGTCGAGGCGACAACCACACCACCGGATCCCATCACCGCATCAAAGCTTAGATAGAATGTCATCAGCGACAGTGCGCCAACTCCCGCGTACGTTGCCCGCGCGATAACGGTCTTCACCGCCCGATTGCGGAGTACAAGGCCCAGCAACCAAAAGCAGATGGCATGTAATATGAGGTACAAGGGTAGATAAATGGTCCCCAGACCCACCCACTCCTTGGTAATCATGTCCAGTCGGTCCGATAGGCTGACCTCGATACCAAAACCAACCAAGGTCGCTGCGCTCACCGATGCGTTGATCACAATACTCAGGCTGTAACCAACCAAAACTGCCACCAGCAGACTTATCACCCACCTCATATCAACATCCAATTCTTCACTCCACAGACGCGGGAATCTTGCGCTATAGTCGGCCGACAATCCAGTTTAGGAAGACGCCTCATGTTTTCACGCCTTTCTTTTAAAGCCTTGCTCGTCTCCGCGCTTTGCAGTGCGAACTCGCTGTCACTTGCGGCATTGCAGATGGAGACCATTGCCGAGGGTCTAGACACGCCTTGGTCGGTCGCAGAACTTCCCGATGGGGGGTTCCTGGTAACCGAGCGCCCCGGGAGCATCAAGCGCGTGGCACCCTCAGGTGAGATGACGGCAGTCACAGGCGTACCCGAAGTATTCGCCAAACGACAGGGCGGGCTTTTCGATGTTGTGCTTCACCCCAACTTCGCTGCCAACAGTACTGTTTTTCTCGCTTACGCCGCAGGTTCAGAAGACAGTAATCAAACGACCGTAGCGCGGGGAGTCCTGAATGGAAACGCCCTGACCGACGTCACCGTTATCTTCGAGGTCAGCCCAACCAAACGCGGCGGCGGTCACTTCGGAGGTCGCATGGCCTTTTTGGCCGATGGCACCATGCTGCTGTCGGTCGGTGAGGGCTACACCTTACGTGAAGATGCGCAGAAAACAGGCAGCCAGCTCGGAAAATTGCTACGCATGACCGAAGCCGGTGAGGCGCCTGCCGACAATCCGTTTCCAGACGCGCCTTACGTCTACAGCTACGGCCATCGAAACCCGCAAGGGTTGATCGTCGATGCGGCAACTCAGTCGATCTGGATGACCGAGCACGGACCGAAAGGTGGGGACGAACTCAATCGCATCGAAGCGGGCAAGAACTATGGCTGGCCGGCAATTACCTACGGTGTCGACTACTCGGGCGCTATTATCTCTCCCTTCACAGAAGCACCCGGCATGGAGCAACCGGTCACCTATTGGGTGCCCAGTATTGCGACATCGGGTCTCGCGCTGTACACAAGTTCAGCCATTCCAAGCCTCACTGGTAAGTTACTCGTCGGTGGGCTCAAGGCCAAAAAGGTGGTCGCGGTTGATGTGTCAGGAGAAAAGCCTGTTTTAAGTGAGCCATTCCCCGACCTTGAGGCACGTGTTCGCGATGTCCGGGCTCTGAGCGATGGATCGGTCGCCGTCATAGATGAAGCCGGCGGAAAGGTCATTCGAGTCAGCCAAGGCGCAGACTAGGGTACATAGTTGGGGCGCCAATTAGCTCGCGATGCGCTCTAACTTTCTCGCTTTCTCATCAACTTGCAATCTCCCCACGGGCGCCCACTTTCGGCGGACACCCGGCGAAGGGGATAAATAGAAAAGGTCTCCGTTATTACCTGTAAACGTCACTGGAACACCGCTTTCCCGGGCGATAGTGGCGTTGGCCTCCATGTGACGCTTTTCACCGTGGACGGGAATGCTTAGCCGAGGCTTTAAGGTTTCATATAGATCCTTGAGCTCATCCTGGCATGGGTGCCCCGATGCATGAAGCGTCGTTGCAGTATCATCCGCATGGATGACGCTCACACCACGATCCTTCAAACCTTCGATCAACCGATGTACAGATTCCTCGTTACCGGGGATAGTTTTCGACGAGAAAATAACAGTATCACCCTCGCCCAATGAGAGATGTGGATGTGTGTCCATCATCAATCTGTGAAGCGCTGCGCCAATTTCGCCTTGAGTGCCGGTAGCGACAGCCAGCACTTCATTCTCAGGCAGGTACCCTAAATGCTCGGCATCAATGATCGGCACCTTCGGTTCGAATACACCGGAATGCTTAGCAGATCGCACCATAATATCCAGCGAGCGCCCCAGTAATCCGACACGACGCTCCGAGGCGTGGGCCGCGCGAAATACGCTTTGGACCCGAGCAATATTGCTGGCAAAGCAGGCAACGACGACCCGCCCCTTCAATGATGTAACGAGCTTTACCAAAGCATCGCCAACCTCACCCTCGGTCGGCGATCTGCCGGGAGTTGTTGCATTCGTTGAGTCACAAATCACGGCATCGATACCCTTCGCAGCGAGGGTCTTCCAGGTACTGGGCGACCACGGCGATCCAATGACAGGTCGCGCATCTATTTTCCAATCAGCGGTATGCAGGATCCGGGTACCCTGCGACTCCAGCAGCAGTGCACAAGTTTCGGGGGTCGAGTGGGTTATGGGTAGCCAGGTAACGTCGAACGAACCAATGGTATGCGTATCACCCGGCAAAACCTCGATCAATGGCGCAGGTGGAGGCGCACCTCGCCAGGCCGCTTTTTTTCGGAGGACAGCTGCAGCAAAGGGAGTCGCGTAAACGGGGCACTGAAGTTCCTGCCATAAATACGGGATGGCACCGAAGTGATCCTCGTGCGCATGCGTCACCACCAAGCCGTCCAACTGATCTCGTTGACTCGATATGAAGGTTGGATCCGGCATCTGGATAGACGGCCTACCGCGGTGGTCCTCGTTCGCTTGCTCAAACGTGATCCCACAGTCCACCATCAACCAGCGACCCTGAGACGAAAACAGATTTAGGTTCATGCCGATCTCGCCGCAGCCACCCAGTGGCAGGAAAGAAATCGGTGACGTGTCGTTGCTCAAAGGAAGGGCCTGCAGGCTAGTAGGTCACCAACTATAGCCAACTCTCAAGTTATACGACTGATCAATCTCTTTTTTCCCTGCCGCGGCTGCGCCATCGTAATCGACAGTGAACTCCGCGGCGGCCTCCAGCCCAAAAAAGAAAGGGAAACCGAAGCCAATAGTGGTATCCAGGATGACGCTGTTGTCGTCACTAACGTTCAAGATACCAACGTGCGTCAGATATACCTTTGAGTCGCCACCTAGGATTTCGCTTTCTCCCGTGACGTTCCAGTTAGCACCTAGATACTCTGTGTCTTGCGCGTTGAAAAAATCGGTATCGACCCAGACAAATCCAAGTTCGCCATCAAGCTTGCCCCAAGCACTATCAAATAACTTTCGCCCGTAATAAGGACCGAGATAACTTCGCAACCGAATGTCAGCAAATTTGTCGGCCTCTACCGATGCGTTGACCCCAAGGTAGTGATTGGTCCAATCCTCGAGGTAATAGTCGTACTTAGTCACCACCTGCCAATTGTCGGCAGAGGGCTCACGCGAACGCACTATTTCGTTTGTGCCTCCGTTACCTTCCGTCTGGACGGAGACAACAGAGGTATCCTGTTCCACATTGGCCCGCAAGGTGATTCGATCCCGCGTACTATCAAACTGCGTATTAACTGCAACATCGAGTTGATCGGAGTCGGTATTACCGCGTGCAAAGGTAAAGGCAGCGGACGCTAGGCCCTCCCAGGCATAACCTTGTCCCATTTCCCAAGGCTCAGGATTGAGCTTGTCGACGTCGGCCAACTTAATAATTTCACCATCGGACAGGGCCATGATCCCGGAGGTGACCATCATTGGTGCGGTTTCGACGCGCCGACCATCTTTCAACAGTAGGGTCGATACCTCTCGATCATCCGCAGACGCCTGAATATCCTTGATTAACGCCGTGTCGATTTTTAAGTCGCGGCTAAAGCTTGTAGATAGTGTGATTTCATCACCTCGATAATCGACGATATCGGCGACGATGGAAGACCCATCATGGAGCACAATGCGTGCATTGGTAAGCGCGTTTACGGTCGGAGAGAGAAATAGAGCCGTCAGACATAAACCCAAGAAAAAGGTCATTCTTAACGACCAATCGAGAGATCGATCTGTGTATCGCGGTACAATCATCATTCGGTGGGTCTGCATTAGAGTCATCGAGAAGCTGAGCTACTCTCTACGCTAAAACCTAACGCGGAGCGCCCAACAATGCCGGAAAGCCATAAGGATACCAGTTGCGATTTATTTGTCATTGGCGCGGGCTCAGGCGGTGTCAGGGCCTCACGTGTTGCCGCCAGCCTTGGAGCAAAAGTCATCGTAGCGGAAGGACTCTATTTGGGAGGCACCTGCGTGAACGTTGGCTGCGTGCCAAAGAAGCTTTACGTCTACGGCAGCGAATTCGGCAAGGCGTTTAAAGATGCTGCCGGCTTCGGGTGGCAGGTAGGTGAAGCTGCCTTTGACTGGGCGACGCTTCGCGATAATAAATCTCGTGAAATAGGTCGACTGAACAGTATTTACGAGCGCCTACTCGATGGCTCAGGGGCCACGACACTAGATGGAATGGCGCGCTTGATCGACGCGCACACTGTCGAAGTCAACGGGATCCAATACCAGGCCGACAAAATCCTATTAGCAACCGGCTCATGGCCTACGAAACCGGATTTTCCCGGCAATGAACACGCCATTACCTCCAATGAAATATTTGACTTGGAGTCGTTCCCTGAGCGCCTTTTAGTGATCGGAGGTGGCTACATTGCCACCGAATTCGCAGGCATTTTTAACGGCCTAGGGTCACAGGTAACCCAGCTCTACCGAGGCGACCTCTTCATGCGCGGATTTGACGATGATATCCGCAGCTTTGCTGCCGAAGAGATCCGCAAGACCGGCGTTGACCTTCGCTTTAATACCAATATCGAATCGTTGACCCCGGTCAACGATGGCTACGAGGCGAGACTGACCGATGGCAGCACGCTGGTTGTTGACACGGTACTGTGTGCGACCGGCCGACACCCCAACATTAAAGGCCTGGGCCTGGAGCACACCAAGGTCACGCTTGATAGTAGAGGGTACGTCAAAGCCGACGCGCAATTCCAAACCGACGAGCCCAGCATTTTTGCCTTGGGTGATATGACAGGCGGCCCTCAGCTCACGCCCGTCGCAATAGCCCAAGCCATGGCATTTGCTCACACCCACTTTGGGAACGATTCCAAAGTCATGGACTACGAATTCATCCCTACCGCCGTATTCTGTCAGCCGAACATTGGTACGGTTGGGCTGACCGAGGAAGCAGCGCGAGACTTGGGACTCGAGCTTCAGATCTTCAAGTCGGACTTCAGGCCCATGAAACACACCCTAAGTGGGCGCGATGAGAGGACCTTGATGAAGCTGATCGTCGATAAATCGACAGATCGGGTCATAGGCTTACATATGGTGGGTCCTGACGCGGGCGAGATTTGTCAGGGCATGGCAGTCGCAATGAAGGCCGGCGCAACCAAAGCACACTTTGATAGCACGGTGGGGATTCACCCAACGGCCGCAGAAGAGTTCGTGACGATGAGGACCCCCAGCTCATGATGGACTTGGTTTGGTGGGAAATCGTTGTCCTGATTGTGGCTGGCTTTGGTGCCGGTCTCGTCAATGTCATGGCAGGTGGCGGCTCAATCCTGACCGTGCCCATCATGATGTTTTTAGGCATGCCTGGACCCGTTGCCAATGGCACCAATCGCATTACTATCGTTGCACATAATGCCTCCGCCATCGTCACCTACCTGCGCCACGGCGTACCCCACGCCAAGCTTTGCGTTACCTTGACCTTGGTGGCTATTCCGCCAGCACTACTGGGCGCTTGGCTCAGTACGAAACTAAATAATGAGCAGTTCGAAGGTCTCTTGGCCATTGTTATGGTAGCTGTTTTGATCTTGATGCAGGCGCCCCAAGCCAAAAAGCAGAGTGATGCTGATAACGAGCCTAAAAATCTACGCCTTGGACACGTGTTAATGGCCATCGCAGGATTTTGGGGTGGCTTTATTCAAATAGGCATGGGCTTTGTCGTCTTGCCGATTATGCACAGGGTGATTGGCCTGAGCCTTGTGGATACCAACATTCTTAAGGTCTTCATCATCTTTACCTATACCTTGTTGGCCGTGTTCGTATTTGCAGCCACAAGTGAGGTTCTCTGGTTAGTTGGGGCTATCGCCGCCATAGGGAATATCGCTGGCGGAATGGTCGGCGCCCGATTAACACTCTCACACGGTGAGCAACTCATTCGCCGGGTACTGACCATCGCCATCATTGCGATGATCATAAAGCTGTTGTTTTTCTCCTAGATCGATTTTCGAGCCCTCTGCAAGGCAGTAGAACAAGATCGCCGATAGCATTGTCCAAAATGGCACTCACTAGGGTGTACTAAAAATCCTCCGCTTTGTGAGCGGGCCGTAGCTCAGGCGGCGCCAAGTCGAGCAGGTAAATCGCGGCCCTGCAAGCCTGCAAATAAGTTCGCTAGCGCAAGCTCGAACATGGCGCGTCGGGTGCGCTCGGTTGCACTGCCAACATGCGGCAGCAATACGCAACCCGGGAGTTCGCGAAGTTCGCTAGCCAGAGGCAAAGGCTCTTCGGCATAAACGTCTAGACCAGCTCGTAACCGTCCCGACTTGATCTCGGCAACCAGCGCTGCTTCATCGACGAGCGCACCGCGCGCCGTGTTAATCAGCATGGCGCCATCTTGCATCAATGCGAGTTCTCGCCGACCGATCATCCCCGATGTTTCTGGTGTCAGCGCCGTGTGCAACGAGACAATGTCAGCGGTTGACAGCAGTATGTCGCGATCGACAAGTTCGATGCCTTCGACCGATCGCAATGTTCGATTCGACGCAAGCACACGACACCCAAAGCCTTTCAATCGGGTGGCTACCGCCTGCCCAATGGGACCGAGTCCAATAAGGCCAACCGTCGCCCCACTAAGGTCAGTGCCCAGGAGTAAGTTGGGCTTCCAACCGTCACTCCAGGCACCGGATCGAATCAGCGCATCACCCTCTGCAACGCGCCGCCCCACGCCTAACATGAGCGCGAGCGTAAGGTCGGCCGTGCTATCGGTCAAAACGCCAGGCGTGTGTCCGACAATGACACCATGCTCCGCCGCTGCATCAACGTCGATGTGGTCAACACCCACCGAGACGGTAGAGATAACTTTTAGTTGCTGAGCATGTGCGAGTAACTCGCTGTCAATGGAACAGGTCAAGGTAGTCAGGATAGCGTCGGCGTCAGTGGCCCAATCGATGAGTGTCGAGGTAGGGATGCTTTCTTCACTTTCCCAGCACTGAAGCACCGCCTGCTCTGAAATCATTTGCTTCGCGACATCTGGAATCGGAAAGGTAACAACAACTTTCATCTCAGCTCAGCTCCAGTCGATTAAATTTACGCGCGGCCGTAAACGACCAAACGACCAAAAACAGCACCATGAGTGCGCTGCCTAACCAAGCAGTACTGAAGTCCATGGAGTTCAATAGTCCTGCGGCAAATAGCGGCCCAACGATCCGCCCTGTAGACGATGCCGAGGCCGTGAGGCCCATCATTCGCCCGCGATGACTGGGGTCCACAACTTCAGAGGCAATGGCATTTAGCAGTGGCAAACACACCGTAGAACCGCAGAATGCTAGGAGTATCATCACGGGCATCGAAGGCGTGGTAGTTGCGGTTGCAACGATAAACAAAGAGAAAGCAAACGTTACCGAGCCCACTCGCAACACATTTATATGACCAAACACTTTCGTCAGCGCCGCCAGTAATCCGCCTTGCAAGGTAATCATCACTACACCAACCAGACCGAAAAAGTAGCCCACATCCTTGGGACCCCAGGTAAATACATCAGCGACCCACAGTGGAAAGAGATAGATAATGGCGCTTACCGAGGAGGTATGAGTTACGTACTGCATGAGTAGCAGCTTGTTCTGCGTAGGCCCAAGTACTGATACCGAAGCCGCTCGCTCCTGCGCATCAGAACGTGATGAAAGGGGTCTAACCATCGTTGCCGGCAGCATAGTTTGAGCACAGACCGCCGCCACGAGCGACATCACAGCGGCGGTGTAAAACGGCAACGCGAAACTTTCCGAGTCTCCCGTCAATAGCCCCCCGAGGACTGGGCCCGCAATCAGCCCAAGACCAAACGCCGTGCCCACCAAGCCCATGGCCTTAGCGCGTCTCTCAGGTGGACTGAGGTCAGCCATTAATGCGGTGGCTACCGGCAAGCTGCCCGCGGCAAGGCCAGAGAGGGCACGTCCAAGATAGACCTGCCAGAGCGTATCGGCCATAGCGGTCACTATGTAGGCAATACAACTGCAAAGCAGGGCCAGGACAAGCGCCTGACGCCGTCCCGACTTATCGGAAAACTTCCCCCAGGCAGGTGATACCAAGGCTGCGCCCAAGGCATAGGTAATCATGATGAACGCGACATCTGTTGAATCGCCGCCCAAGCTGGGTGCCATGAAGGGAAGCAGGGGAATAACGAGTCCAAACCCAACTAAATCGATCACAATGACGAGAAAGACGAGCCATATCAGTGGGCTATGGCGCGAGGGTGTTTCGGAAACCATTAACTCTCGGTCCAGCGATGTGTATCCGGTGCGTCGAGTCCAAATAAATCCAAAGCTCTACCGACACTGTGATTCACAATGTCATCCAAACTCTTGGGATTTGCATAAAACGCGGGAAGCGGCGGCGCTATAACCGCCCCCATTTCCGTAGCAGCCACCATATTGTTCAAATGCCCAAGGTGGAATGGTGTTTCTCTAACCATCAGTACCAAGCGACGGCGCTCCTTGAGTGCGACATCAGCCGCACGCGTAAGAAGTGACGAGGTTACGCCAGACGTGATTTCGCCAAGCGTTCTAATGGAGCAAGGTGCGATCAACATGCCAAGACTTTTAAATGATCCACTGGCAATCGATGCACCGACGTCACGAACTGAGTGAACCTCCGATGCCAGGGCTTTCACCTCCTTGGCCGACTGATCTAGTTCATAGTGAATCGTAAGCTCGGCTGATTTCGACATCACGAGGTGCGTTTCAATATCGAGTGCTCTCAGCATCTCGAGAGCCCTGACCCCATACACGACCCCGGATGCTCCACTGATTCCGACCACGATTCGTTGCATAGCTTTCTCACTCAGGTTCGTGCGCTAGATTACAGACGTAGAGACCATACAGTGTCATAAATTGTACTATTTGGGTTAAACTTCATGCGCTCTCACTGTTACCGTGCGGGCGTGGAGTATAATAACGGGGCGCTTTAAAAAACGCAGGATCAAAAGAAAACACTGTGAAAGTTAAGCTGTTCATTTCCGCACTCATTGCCGCTTTGCTCATTATGGGCCCCGTGGCGCATGCGGCTAACCATGACATCATCCCCGATGGTACGCACGAATTCGTCGAGTGCCATGGCTGCAGTAACGCAGCTTCAGCAGTAGAAACGTCACATACATATTGTGAACCACAAATATCTTCAGCTTACAGCGTCCTTAGCACTGCCGTTGTACTGTCAACTCACTTCAATAACTATTCATCAAGGGCTCCACCAACTAAATAAATCAAATCCCACATCGATTGATTTATTTAATTTTTAGGAGTTCATTTATGGCACGCTATGCCTTACCTGTGGTTGCGCTTATCGTCGCGCCACTTGCATTTTCACAAGAGTCGACTCTCGAAGAAGTCGTAATCACATCATCATTTACCCACCAAGTTCAGGGACAAAACGAAAGTTCAGTAGCAGTCATCTCTGGCGCTAACATTGCTGAGAATCTTACCCAGTCGTTAGGCGAGCACCTAAGCACAATTGCAGGAGTCTCATCGAATAACTTTGGACCGGCGGTAGGACAACCAGTAATTCGCGGGCTCTCCAATAATCGTGTCAAGGTATTACAGAACAACCTAGTAGTTCGTGATGTCGCAGGCATTGGCCCTGACCACCCCATTGACCTGGATCTAGGTAACATTGAGCAGGTTGAAATTGTCCGTGGTGCTGCGGCCCTGCTTCACAGTAATGGCGCGAGTGGCGGCATTATTAATGTTGTCGACAATACGATCGCAAAGTCAGACATTGAAGAACCACTCTTCACATTATCCGCTGAGCAGCAAACCGGTAATGAGGGAGAGGGGTTCAGCACAGCCTTCAAAAGAAATATTGGTGGTTTTAATCTCAGCTATAGCTTTACCGGTTTCGACGCACAGGCGTACGAAGTTCCAAATGGGGCCATCCTGCATGAAGAGGAGGATCATGACGAAGAGCATGATGACCACGACGAGGAGCATGATGACCATGACGAGGACCATGAAGAAGACATGGGCACTCTCGCTAATTCGGACTATGAAACGAAAGCACACCGGTTTGGCATTTCTAAAACAGGTGAGTGGGGATTTTTAGGGGCCTCTTACCAAGACATCAGCTACACCTACGGTATTCCCTTTCACGGTGAAGAGCACGGCGGACACGGAGAGGAAGGTCACGGGGAAGATCACGACGATGACCACGAGAGCGAAGACCATGATGATGACCACGAGGGTGAAGAAGATCACGACGAGCATGAGGGAGAGCGTATCTTCTCCCAGACCGACTCAGAAGTCTTCACAATCGAAGGGCTCCTAAATGTTAATAACGCACTCCTAAACAGCGTTCAATTCAGTATTCGTGATACCGACTACACGTTACTCGAGCAGCATGCAGAGGGCGATGGTGAGGATGAACACGAGGATGAACATGAAGGACATTCTGAAGAGCCAACCCTCTTTAGCAACGACTCTACTGAGGTTCAAATGGTCTTTAATTTAGGCTCGGCAGAAAATCCACGTCGAGTAGTCGTGAATCAGGTCTCTGAGAAGGTAGCGGTGCTTGGTGAAGAAGCTTTTATGGAGCCTGTTAAATCTACTGAAACCACTATCGGTGCATTCGGCGGCTTCGATGTCTCTGGTTTTGACATTGATGTTGGTATTCGATACGACGATATTGAACGAAAAGGAACGATCCGAGAGATGCACGAAGAGGAGGAGCATGAAGAAGAGGGACATGAGGAAGAGGGGCATGATGAAGAAGAGCATCATGACGAACACGAGGGTTTTGAATTAGAACCGTTTACGTTCAAAGATCAGTCTGTCAGTGGTGTCATCACAATTGGCAGAAGCCTCACCGATTCCCTGTCCGGCTCGGTAAATTTGGGTTTCGTCACTCGCACGCCCTCTGCCATGGAACTCTTTATGAATGGTGAGCACTTGGCAGTGGCGCGTTACGAAGTAGGTGATGCTAATCTCAAGCCTGAGGAATCGAACAATATCGATTTTAACTTGTTCTACAACGATGAAACGTGGTTCGCCAGCGCATCAATTTATCGAAACACTATCGATAATTATATCTACCTGCGAGATGAGTCGGAGGAGGAGCACGAGGAGCATGAGGAAGAAGGTCACGAGGGTGAGCATGAAGAGCACGGCGGCCTTCTTTTAGCAGAGTATATGCAAGCTGATGCAACCTTCAGCGGTTATGAAATCGAGATTGGCCGACGCTTCAACATAGCGGGAGGGGAATTAGAGGTTCGATTGCATCGTGATCAGGTCAAAGCTGATTTTTCTGCTGGTGGCAATGTGCCCCGTATCACTCCATCTAGGAATGTTTTTGCAATGGACTACAGCCGCGGTATGACTCGCGCCATGGTGGAAGTTCAAGACGTCGGCAGCCAAAATACGATTAGCAGCTTTGAGACCCCTACAGCAGATTACCGGCTAGTTAATGGTCGTCTATCGCACAGCATCGATGTTGGTGATGGGGCTATGCTCACAATTAGCGCATTTGGTCGCAATTTGACTAACGAGATCGCTCGTAGCCACACTTCATTTGTTAAAGATGAAGTGCCGCTGGCGGGTCGCAACATCGGTATCAAGGCGAGCCTTTCGTTCTAATCTCGGCTCAGCGTAGTTGAAATGAAGGGAAAAAGGGCTGACCTCGCGTCGGCCCTTTTTTTTGGACGCTGTGTTAGTTACTGAGGTCAGCTCGCCGCCTTCAACTGCTCCAGCATCTCGCCCATCTGTTTCCAGACAGCATTCACTGCTTTAAGTGGTCGAACCATAACCTTGAATTCGACAATCTGATCACCCTCAAAGGTAATGATGTCCACGCCGTTTACGAAGATTCCATCCACCTTCACTGTGAACTCAAGGACGGCATAATTATCCTGCACCACCTCTCGCACGTACTGAAAGTCCTCGGACAGCGCTTTGTTAGCAGCTCTCAAATAGGCATAGGTGATTTCGCGGCCTTCCTGTGGGGTATGAACCACGGGCGATATAAAAACACAGTCTGGATGAAGCAGGTCATAGAGTGTCTCCATGTCCCCCTCTTTCATTACATGGTGCCACCGCTCTAATCCGTTCATACAAGCTCCTTTTTCTTTTTATCCTGTTGACGTTAGCCAAAGCACGACGTCAAGCGATTAAGGTTGTGAAAGCGACGCATCGTAATCACGCTGCGCCTTCACCCTAATCTCATAAGCGGCTTGACCACGCAGTCGCTCTGAAGAGCGCATCCGCAAGTCCCGGCGACGTCTCTGAGCAGCAGCTAACTGCTCGGTAAAAAACGACGCTTGGTACTCACCCGCCAAAAGCGCGTCAATCAATGCGATATCGATACCAAGTCGATACGCAATCCGGCTGGGTCTAATCCGATTCGCGTGAAATTCAGCAACCAAGCGAATCTGCTTTGCCTCACTGAGATCACATTCACGGGAGTAGCCCAAAGGCGGATTGGGTGCCCGATTGTTGTTTGGTTGGTTTGCCACCAAAAAAACCCTGTCAATCACCAGGACCTCCAATAGATCACAAGTACCTGGCTGTTTAGCATATCAACTTGAGCAAAATACAGGGTTTGCTGTAAAAACCCTAGTCAGTTCTGATTCGTTTTGGGGGAAACGCAGATGGGCAATATAAAGATGCCGTGTCCAGCGATCATTGCGCATCGCGGCGCCTGCGGTTATCTCCCCGAACATACCTTACCCGCCGTAGAACTCGCACATACATTCGGTGCAGATTACATCGAGCAAGATGTGGTTCTAACGTCAGATGGCGTTCCGATTGTGCTGCATGACGTAACACTCGAACTGACGACTAATGTCGCAGCATTGTTTCCAGAGCGGCACCGAGACGATGGACTGTTTTATGCCATCGACTTCACGCTTGAAGAGATAAAACTGCTGAACGCGCACGAGAGGACAGATAGTGACGGTAATCCTGTATTTCCGGGGCGCTACTCGGGCACTGGGGTTGAATTTAAGGTACCGACCTTGGCAGAGGAGATTGAAACCGTCGACCGACTCAATGCAGCATCGGGCAAACGGACAGGTGTATACATTGAACTGAAGCGCCCAGAGTTTCACGAGCAACAATACGTTGACATCTACCAAGCGGTCCTGGGCGTTCTGACGACATTTGACCGACTGGGCGGAAATGCCGAGACAGTGATTCAGTGCTTTGATCCGGAGACACTGAAGCGCTTTGCCCGCGAAGGAATTTTCAAAGGACCGCTAGTCCAGCTCATCCACACTGAGAGCATCACCAACTGGCGCGGCGATTTCGAGGCCATGCATACGATGTCAGGGCTAAAAGAAGTCGCAACGTATGCCCATGGAATCGGCCCTGACGTAAATCTTCTTGAGAATATGTTGGGCGGCGCCTCTGAACTGGTCGTGGCCGCCAAAAAGCTTGGTCTTTTTTTGCATCCCTATACCTTGCGAGCAGATTCGGAATCTATACCCGGTGTAAACTTCGAGACATTGCATAAAAAGCTATTCAACGATCTAGAAGTAGACGGCGCGTTCACAGATTTTGCCGATCAAACGCGCGAACTGCTCATACACATGGGGAAAATTTCGTAGTGTCAAACAACGCCATCCGCGTGCACCGAAGA
>CAJWQE010000033.1 GCA_913045375.1 uncultured Halieaceae bacterium
CCAACTCATCACAGGCGCTGGCAAGTAATTCAAGGGCGCTCAGCGCCGGATTCAAAATGATGGCTAAATCGGTGGTGTCAGGTAACTGCTCGAGTAAGCAACGATTAACCGTTGTCTTCCCTGTACCAACCTCACCAGTCAGTAGGATAAAACCACCACCCCCGCTCACACCGTAAAGAAGATGTGCAAGAGCGTCGCGGTGCCGTTGACTCATGAATAGATAGCGCGGGTTGACCGCGATCGAGAACGGCGCTTCGTTGAGTCCAAAGTGTTGGTGATACATACGAGGCTGTCACAAATTCCTTGCCAACATTATGCACGGGCAAAACCACGATGAATACGCGGAATCATGTCGTGTTTGCTTGCTGGCAAAAAAAACATACTGTAAGTTCAAATCCGAATTTCTATCTGACACTCAGTCCTGCGTTATTAGGAGACTCACATGGCAGTACCATCAATTCTCAAAGACAACTTGTCGATTCCGGTCATTGGTTCGCCCCTATTCATCATTTCCAACCCGGATCTCGTAATTGCTCAATGCAAGGCTGGTGTTATTGGTTCGTTCCCAGCACTCAACGCGAGACCCGAACCCGTGCTCGAGGAGTGGCTCGATCGCATCACGTCCGAGCTGAAAGATCACGACAAAAATAATCCCGACAACAAAGCGGCACCGTTTGCGGTGAACCAAATCGTCCACGGCTCAAACGCGCGACTAAAGCATGACATGGACATGTGCGAGAAATACGAAGTGCCCATCATCATCACTTCACTTGGCGCAAAACAGTGGGTAAATGACCAAGTCCATGGTTGGGGTGGCATCGTCCTCCACGACATTATTAACAACCGTTTTGCCAAAAGTGCCATCAGTAAGGGCGCAGATGGCCTCATTGCAGTTGCCGCCGGTGCCGGTGGTCACGCGGGACAGCTCTCGCCATTTGCGTTAATTCAGGAAATTCGCGAGTGGTTCGACGGACCGTTGCTGCTATCAGGCTCTATGGCCACGGGTGACTCTGTCCTCGCGGCGCAAGCGATGGGCGCTGATATGGGCTACATTGGCTCAGCTTTCATCGCCACCGAAGAGGCCAACGCGGACGACGGCTACAAGCAAGCCATCGTTGACTGCGGAGCCGACGACATCATTTACAGTAATCTCTTTACCGGTGTTCACGGCAACTACCTGAAGCCATCAATTGAGAACGCTGGCCTCGATCCCAACAATCTGCCCGAGAGCGACCCAACCAAGATGGACTTTGGATCGGGTGGCAACACCGATGCGAAGGCATGGAAGGACATTTGGGGCTCTGGCCAAGGCATTGGTGCAGTCAAAGCGCGCGAGACAGCGGGCGAGTACATTGCCACTCTCGTTGAGCAATACAACGCGGCTAAAGCACGGATTCTGTAAGTATGAGCGACAAACGCGCGAAAATTCCTCGCTCGAATGAGGACGACTACAGCCCGGAAATCATTGCTGAACGTCAAGCGTTTATCGAAGCCCAGACCGGTGCCAAGTTAAACCACACCAAGCAGTTCTCGTATGACCCGCACGTCATGTCCGGAAACATCGAGAACATCTGGGGTGTTTCCCAGATCCCTATCGGAATCGCGGGACCGCTCCTCGTTGACGGTGAATATGCCAAGGGCGAGTTTTTTGTTCCAATGGCCACTGTTGAAGGCACCATGTTGGCGAGCTACAACCGCGGTATGAAGGTTATTCGTGAGTCTGGTGGCGTAAAAACCACCGTCTCTGCTGAATCGATGCAGCGGGCTCCTTTGTTCATCTTTAGCGATGCACGAGAAGCGCGAGACTTCCAACTGTGGCTGCGAGCCAACGTCGATGCGATCAGAGAGCAGGCAGAGAGCACAACCTCTGTCGGAAAACTACTCGAGATCGAGAACTACCACACACACAACTTTGTGGCCTGTCGCTTTGACTACTCGACCGGTGATGCTGCGGGCCAGAACATGACCAGCAGAGCGACGTTCTTTGCCTGTGAATGGATTCGTAAGAACTACCCCGGGGCAATGCGTAACTACATGCTGTCCGGCAATTGGGATACCGAGAAAAAGACATCAGCGGTCAACATGCTGAAAGGTCGTGGCAGACGCGTCACAGCCGAAGTCACCATTCCTCGCAAAGTGCTGATGGATAACCTCCGTATCACGCCAGAGCAGATGCAGTACGGGTATCAGATTACAACGTTGTCTGCACTAACGACCTCAAGCTCGAACAACGCCAGTCACCCAGCCAATGGCTTGGCGGCACTGTACGCCGCTACAGGCCAGGATCTGGCGAATATTGGTGAGTCCAACCAGTGCACGGTGTATCAGCGTATGACGCGCGAGGGTGATCACTATTTCTCAATCACACTGCCCTCTATCATCATGGCAAGCTATGGCGGCGGCACGAATTTGCCGACGCAGCGCGAATGCCTCGAGATGATGGACTGCTTTGGTAAGGACCGTGCGCTCAAGCTTTGCGAAATCGCTGCGGGACTAGTGGTTGCTGGCGAATTGTCACTGGCAGCAGCAACGCGAGTTGATAAAGCGACACGAACCAATGAGTGGGTTGATGCGCACGAGAGGCTGGGCCGAAACCGTTAATCGTGACGTTATCAGTGGTACCGAAACACCCTGTTGTGATTACATTCACTCAGGGTGTTTTTTCATGAGGCGAGACATCATGAACAATAAAAATAATAGAGGAATGACGCTCGTAGAACTGTTGATTGTGGTAGCCATCGTCGCCATTCTCGCCAGTGTAGCCCTTCCCTCCTGGAACTCGCAGGTTCAGAAGGCGCGACGCGCCGACGCTAGGAACACCCTCATGTTTGTTCAAGTCGAGCAGGAGAAATATCGAGCGGACAACGGAAGCTACGCCTCTAGCATGAGTGCCTTAGGGCTCAGCACCTACAACTCCACCTCACGCGATTACTACAACGTGTCGATTGTCTCCAGCAGTGCGACTGCTTTTGTCGCGAGTGCTGCTCCAAACACCAATGGCGGGCAGAACGGCGATAGCTGCGGAACATTTGCTATTAACCAGTCAGGCCCCGATGGATCAGGCAGTTACGCGTCGCTTGCGGATTGTTGGTGATGATTCTTATCTACTAGCAACCCGAGGAGGTAGGTGCTTGGCAACTATTGGTGGCTCCACCCCCGCCGCCCGTATAAAAGTCGAACGTTACGGTGCATGTGGTTTGATTACCCACAAGATTCCCTAGATTTAAAGTAACTTCATGATTATCTGTCTGTCCGACCCTTCGATCTGTACATATGCCATTCGCCGGATTGATCTCAAAGGAGATCGCTAATGATGACGTTCCAACAGGCACGGAGAAGCTGCAAGTAATGCCATCCACCGTACAGTTGGTAGCACTCTCTAAACTGTAGGACGGCAAAGCGATCGCCGCCAGGATGCCAATGATCGCAACCGCAATCATTAGTTCAATCAATGTAAGACCAGACTAACCGTGGGTGTTCAGCTTGTTTTTCTGTTTACTCAAGCCCATGCGATTGGCATAACTCCATTCACTGTCTTGATTATGCGCTATTCGATGCCAAGGACAACACGTGTGTTGTGATCACCCCATCAATAAAACGCGTAAACTAGACGTTTTCGACATGGAACAAACCATGAAGCGCCTCATCACTGCACTCATCACTGTCAGCTTATTTCTCACTTCAGGCGCTCACGCAGCGGGCAAGAACAATGTAGTTAGCGTTAACCCGCCTGTTCCGGCACCCGACTGGACTCTCCCGGCGATTCAGAATGCCGAGGGCAAACTGTCGATGTCCGATTTCCGGGGGAAGATCACCTACGTGGATTTCTGGGCGTCCTGGTGCGGACCCTGCCGCTTGTCGCTTCCTGCACTCAATAGCTTGAATGAAGCGTTCTCTGACGACCCGGTACAGTTTCTTGCGATCAGCGTTGATGTTGTTGAAGAAGACGCATGGGACTTTCTAGCACGATACACAGTGGATTACCCCGTTGTCATTGACACTGAAGGTGACATAGCTCGCTTGTTCGCGGTTGATGGCATGCCATCAGGCTATCTTCTCGATGCGGAAGGGCGTGTTAGAGAAATTCACATCGGATTTAAGCGCGGAGATGAGCTGAAACTTAAAGAGAGCATTAAAAAGATGCTCGCGGAAATGGACGCTAGTTGAGCAATCAAGGTTTTTGCGCCTCCAAGTCACTACGATTAACGCACGACTCTGCTGGATTGAGTAATGACGAAAGAAACCCTTTACTACGACGGTGCCTGCCCTTTGTGTGCGCGAGAAATGAAGCATCTCGCGAGACTAAAGCGTGACAGTTTGAACCTTGTAGACATCCACCAGGCCGACATCACTCCCGAAATGCCATCCAAGGAAGACTTGCTGCTGAATTTGCATCTTAAGCGTGGTGAGGAGTGGGTAGTGGGTGCCGATGCGAATGTTGCCGCTTGGCAGCACACGCGCTACGGCATGCTTTGGGCCTGGCTACGCTGGCCGCTTATCAAACAGATTGTGGACCCTGTCTACGCGTTCTGGGCTAAGCGACGTTACGATGGTCTGTATGGCGCATCGCCCGAGAAGACGAAGCCTCAGGCGTGATTGATAAGCAAGCACTTCAATCGCTGGAAAGACGTCAGCGGGTTGCGCTCGTCAACAGCCTTCCAGGCTTTAAACCTGTGGTACTCGTGGGTACCGTCAATGAGGACAACCGCACCAACCTTTGTGTTATTAACTCATGTTTCCACGTGGGCGCAGACCCTGCGCTGTTAGGCATGATCATCAGGCCTGCGCCTGAAGGCACAGAGCGACATACGCTCGAAAATCTTCTCGCAACAAAGACGTACTCGGTTAACGCAGTTACTCGCGACATGGCGCAACGTGCTCATCACACATCAGCCAGGTTTGAACGCGACCAATCTGAGTTCGACGCCTGTGGTTTCACCGAATACTGGCATGAGGATTTCACAGCGCCTTTTGTCGCGGAATCCCCGTTGCAGTTAGGTCTTACATTGGCGGAGCACCTGCCACTGACTATCAACGGTACTCATCTCGTCATCGGGTCTATCGAGCAGATTCACTTATCCGATCATGCACGCCGAGACGACGGAACGCTGGATCTTAAGAGCATGGATATTGTTGCCGGCGTTGGCCTTGATGCTTATCACAGTGTGAGTGCCGGCCAACGTTTCACCTATGCAAAACCGGACCGCCCTCCAGAACTTATCTAAGAGTCGCAGGTCTAATGTTTCTTCGGTAGGCTTGCACACATTACCACCGGGGGAACATCAATGACCGACAAAGCGGCAGGCAACAAAGCCAATCCAATCATTCTCGCCATCCTATTCGCAGGGATCCTGGCGACCTTAGTATTTATTCTGATGACTGGAGACTATGGAAAGTCAGAAGTCCCCGAACAAATCACAGAAATACAACCTGTTGAGATTGAGATGGTCCCGGCTCCTGAGCCTGAACCTGTCGAAGATGAAGTCGTTGCCGTTGAAGAAGAGGTCCTACCGGAGTTGCCACCTGAACCAACGGTTACCGAAGAAACCGCCGATACCTACGCGCGTGAATCCATTGAAAGCGTCAATGGTGGTAAAGCACTCGCTCAATTCGTTGCTGGGGACTATATAGTCGAGCGCGCGGTGGCTATTGTTGATGCGCTGCGAAGGGGTGAAGTACCTTACAAGCTTCTACCGGTTGGTCGTCCCTCAAAGCCCTTCCCGATCAGCGACGACGGACTCCGAGTGACAATGGATCCGTCTGGCTTTAGTCGTTACGACGGTTTTGCGCAGTGGGTCAATGGCATCGATGTGTTGGCCATCGTCGAGTTACTCAATGATTACGAGCAAATCGCAACCGAAGCCCTGTCCCGAATGGGCGTGGGTGATTTTGATATTCGCAGCGCAGTGCTTGCGGCAACGACCGAAATCCTGGCGACACCGATAGCGCCACAGAGCCCAGAGTTAATGAAACGCGAGGCCAACTGGGTCTACATGGACCCCGAGCTGGAAGCACTGAGCTCATTGCAAAAGCAGGTCTTGAGAATGGGCCCCGACAACTCAGGGATTGTTCAGGCAAAGGCCCGCGAATTGCGTGGAGCATTACTTGAAAGCGGTATTAGCAGCTAAATCTTTTTTTGAAACGCTGCAACGCATCATTACAAGTCCTGCTCCTCCATCTCGCCTGACGTAGCCTCGAGCAAGTGCATGAAGTGAGATGGTGAGAACCCTCGAGAAGCCATGAACCTTCCCCGCTTCGCCCGCTCTTTTTGTTTACTATCCCAATCAGATGGGAGCGGCTTCCCCCCAAACTTGCGCTCGTAAACGTCTTCGGCGAGTGCGTGCCAGTCGATACCGTCGGGAAACGCCGAGTCGACCGCGCTGCCGGGGTCACAGCCCTTTTGCCGAAGTTCAAACGATAGCTTTTTGGGACCGCAGCCCCGATTAACCAGCTGGCGGGCCATGGAGGCTGCATACCGCTCGTCGCTTAGCAATCCATCCGCTACCAACTCATCGACCACATCGTGGTACAGATCATCGCCTTCGAGTCGTTTTCGAAAGCGGCGCTTAAGTTTGGTGATCATTTCCTGTGAGGAGTGTTCACGCCGAGCCAGCAAATCCATTGCTGCTCGGCGCACATCCGAGGAACGCACCTCCACCGGCGATTTATCCCTCAACAGACTCCTCGACCGGCGCTGAATCTGGAGCGGCAGCGGCTTCAGGTTCTGGTGCCGGTAAATTCATGGTCTGACGTCGGATCTCATCCTCAATCTCGGTTGCCAGCGCCGGGTTATCATCGAGGAACTTCGCAGCATTTGCCTTACCCTGACCGATCTTGTCACCCTTATAGGCGTACCAAGCACCTGACTTATCAACAAGGTTAAGCTTCACGCCCCAGTCGAGTACCTCACCCATGTGATAGATGCCCGCGCCGTACATGATCTGGAATTCGGCCTGTTTAAATGGCGGCGATACTTTGTTCTTAACCACTTTGACCCGGGTTTCATTACCTACGATCTCGTCGCCCTCCTTGATCGCGCCAATACGACGAATGTCGAGGCGAACCGACGAATAAAACTTGAGCGCGTTACCACCTGTTGTGGTCTCAGGGCTGCCAAACATCACACCGATCTTCATACGAATCTGGTTAATGAAAATAACAAGACAGTTAGTTTGCTTAATGGCGCCCGTGAGTTTGCGCATTGCCTGACTCAGCAGTCGCGCCTGAAGGCCGACGTGTGAATCACCCATATCACCCTCAATTTCAGCCTTTGGCGTCAAGGCCGCGACCGAGTCGACAACCAGTACGTCGACAGCGCCTGATCTCACCAGCATTTCTGCCACTTCGAGGGCCTGTTCGCCGGTATCGGGCTGGGAGACGATTAAGTCATCCATCTGCACGCCAAGTTTCTCAGCATACTGTGGGTCCAGCGCATGCTCAGCATCGACAAACGCGGCCGTACCACCCATTTTTTGAGCTTCCGCGATGACCTGTAGCGTTAGTGTTGTCTTACCCGAAGACTCAGGACCATAGATCTCCACGATTCGTCCGCGCGGCAATCCGCCTATGCCCAGGGCAATATCTAGACCGAGTGAGCCGGTGGATATCGCGGGGATTGCCACACGCTCCTGATCACCCATCCGCATGACGGTACCCTTTCCGAACTGACGTTCAATTTGCGCTAGTGCGGCATCCAAGGCCTTTTGCTTGTTCGGGTCCATGAGTTTCTCCGTAAGAATTAAGTACTGTATATATAATCAGTATATTTCGATGAAATTGCAATGCAGTTTACGTGGCTTTTTCACGTTTGAAATCAGCCTATCTGATCACCTGTCGCCTAAAGCGACAGGAGATGCCATCTACGCGTGCCTACGGCTCGTCGCCAAAGATTCCTATGCGCTTTTCGCCAGAGCCACTCACGCTCGCCCGGTACATACCCGGTGTGTTGAAGACCATAGACACCTCACCACTCGCATCTACCGCCACAACGCCGCCGTCACCGCCCGCCGCCACCAGCTCATCCGTAATGACGGTCTCTGCGGCTTCTTGGAGGCTCTGTCCGGCAAACTGCATGCGCGCACAAATATCTCTCGCCACGGTATGACGAATGAAGTATTCGCCGTGACCCGTCGCAGAGACCGCACAAGAGCGATTGTCCGCATAGGTGCCAGCACCGATCACTGGTGCATCACCAATTCTTCCCCAGCGCTTCCCGGTCATACCACCGGTAGAGGTTCCTGCGACGAGGTTGCCCTTTGAATCGAGCACCACCACGCCCACGGTACCGAACTTATAGTCGACACGAGGCTCTACACCCGCCTGCTTGCGCGCTTTATAGGACTCAAGGGCACGTTTACGCCGCTCGGTCTCAAAATACGCTGGCGACACCTCGGGAACGCCCAACTCCCTGGCAAACAGTTCCGCCCCCTTGGACGCGAGCATGACATGCGGCGACTGCTCCATTACGGCTCTGGCAAGCGCAATCGGGGATTGAACAGTGGTCACACCCGCAACTGCACCCGCATTCAGCTGCGCACCATGCATAATCGACGCATCGAGCTCGTGCTTCCCATCCCAGGTGTAAACCGAACCCTTACCCGCGTTGAACAGGGGCGAATCTTCCATGCGCTGGATTATGGCCACAACCACATCGAGGCCCTCTTCACCGGCTTGGAGCTGCCGATAACCCTCGGATATCGCGCTATCGAGAAAGCTGCGGTATTCAGCCTCGACCTCAGTACTCATGCGATCCCGCTCGATCGTCCCCGCTCCGCCATGTAGGGCAATCGCCACGGGCTGATCCGCAGCCACCCCCCATAGAGGCAAAAGACACAGTAGTAAGCCGTTAACGAACCGCACGATCATTCACCGTCATGTCGGAATACGGCGCCCGCTTTCATGACGAAGTTGGGTCGCTCCAATACACGCACATCCTCGAGAGGATTTTTATTGAACGCGACAATATCAGCGTGAAATCCAGGTGCGATCTGCCCCAACTCATCCTCGACATTGAGTAAATCAGCAGCATTCACGGTTGCCGACTGTATCGCCTCCATGATGGGCATGCCGGCTTCAACCATGAACCGAAATTCCTTGCCATTGGCTCCGTGCGGAGACACACCAGCATCAGTACCAAACGCAATTTTGACCCCCGACTTGTAGGCCGCACCAAAGGTGTCTTGTATCTGGGGGCCTATCGCCGCTGCCTTTGGACGCACCACAGCCGGCAATTTATTGTCGAGCTCCGCTAGGTCACCTACCCATTTGCCGGCGGAGATGGTGGGAACATACCAAGTGCCGTTTTTACGCATAAGGCGCATGGCTTCCTCGTCCATATACGTTCCGTGCTCTACAGTGTCGACACCGGCTCTGATGGCGCGCTTCATACCCAGTGCGCCATGGGCGTGAACTGCCACCACGAAGTCGTAGTCCTTCGCCGCTTTAACCACGGCTTCCAGCTCCTCATCCGTGAACTGAGGGTTATCCCCACTCTTGGCAAGCGACAGGACACCCCCTGTCACCGTCAACTTAACAACGTCACTCCCGTCCTTATATCGCTGTCTTACCGCTTTGTAAGCATCATCAGGGCCGTTAATCACGCCATCTTTTGGTCCGGGATCGCCACGCAAATTAGACCTTACCCCGTTTGTTGGGTCCGCATGACCACCCGTGGTCGCCATTGCCTTACCTGCCGCGAAAATTCGAGGACCCGGCACAATGTTCTTTGCGATTGCATCACGCAGTGCAAAGATGGCTTGGATGTCCCCTGCACCCAGATCCCGAACAGTGGTGAACCCTGCATCCAAGGTCCTTCGCGCAAATACCGTTGACCGCAGTGCGATATCAGCCGAGTTCATGAAGAACTCCTCAGAGTAGCTCGCGGGCGGATCAAGCTCACCGTCGAGGTGGACGTGCATATCCATGAAGCCTGGGGAGACGTAAGCAGCACTGAGGTCGATCACAGTACTTCCCTCGGGCGTGAGGAAGCCGTCGTCAACCGAGACAACCCGACCGCCTTCTATGGTTATTGTTTGCTTCTCGAGGAGTTCACCCTCATTGGTATCAAATAGGAACCCCGCATGAATTACGGTGGCGGCTAAGGCAGATTGGGTGCCGAGGGTTGCTAACAGAGCGAGCGTTGTTCTTATCATAAAAAATCCATCTATTTTTTTGCGTTCTGACGTGACGATAGCGACTAAAACAGGTGGCGACCAGTACCCAGTAGGAAACAGCTCAGATTAATCTAGGCATAACCGAATAACGCCGGTTTTATGCCGTGCTCGGGATTTAAACGAGGTCACTTTTAACCTATCCTCGACCTTTCGAATTTGACCATGCCGCAGTTCATGCCGACGACCCCGGACACAAGTCAGCACACGCCGATGATGCGCCAGTTCCTGGCCATTAAAGAGGCGCACCCGGACGAACTGCTGTTTTATCGCATGGGCGATTTCTACGAGCTCTTTTATCGGGATGCAGAGATTGCAGCACCCGTGCTCGATATCACGCTGACGTCGCGTGGGAAGTCAGCTGGCGAACCCATCCCGATGGCCGGCGTGCCCTACCACGCCGCCGAGAGCTACCTAGCAAAGCTTGTCCGGGCAGGATTCTCCGTCGCCATTGCGGAACAAATTGGAGACCCAAACGAATCCAAAGGACCGGTCGAAAGAAAGGTGGTTCGCGTTGTCACACCGGGCACACTCACCGATGAATCCCTACTCGATGCCAGTGGTGATTCGCTGATCGTATCCGTATTTCGACACCAGCTCCGTGCCGGTATCGCTTGGATGGATCTGAGTAGCGGACGATTTCTGGTTACTGAAGTTGAGGGTGATGAAGCCCTCAGTGCGGAATTACAGCGGCTGTCTCCCGCTGAGGTATTGCTTCCCGAGGATGCGAGCATAACGACCTTGGCCGACCATGTTGCAATCAGACGCCTCGCAACCTGGCAATTCGATGAAGACAGCGCCCGCACCCAGCTGAATCAGCACTTTCAGACACGCGATTTGAGTGGATTTGGTTGCGACGAGCTCTCGCTGGCCATCGCGGCAGCAGGCTGTCTACTCGACTATGTTAAAGATACGCAGCGCAACGAGTTGCCACACCTCACTTCCATACGTCATGAGCGGCAAAGCGACTCAGTCATTCTCGATGCGGCAACACGTCGAAATCTCGAAATTGATTTGAACTTGCATGGCGGAGAAGACAACACATTATTCTCCGTATACAACTCGACCGTGACGGCCATGGGTACGCGCCACCTTAAGCGCTGGCTGCACAGGCCCGTGAGGGTCCGCTCTGTGCTCGAGGATCGCCTTGATGCTGTCTCGCGCCTCGCTCAAAACTATGCGTTTGAGACAACGCGTCAGGCACTCAAGCCCATCTCAGATCTTGAGCGCATCTTGGCAAGGGTCGCATTGCGGTCCTCACGGCCTCGAGACCTGACGCGTTTGCGCGATAGCCTTTGGGCGTTACCGGCACTAGGCACAGCCACGCCACAAGACACCAACCTGCTTCAAGCACTTCAGAGTGATATTGGTCAATATCCCGAGCTCTGTGAGCTTCTGAGCAGAGCGCTCGTTGACTCACCCCCTGTTGTCATTAGGGATGGTGGCGTTCTCGCCGAAGGCTATGACGAAGAACTTGATGAACTACGCGGTATTAGTGAGAACGCGGGCGAATACCTCGTTGATATTGAGCGTCGTGAGCGGGAGGCCACAGGGCTATCGACCCTGAAAGTGGGTTACAACAGGGTTCATGGATATTACATCGAAATCAGCCGACAGCAGTCAGATCAAGCCCCTGACACCTACCAACGCCGGCAGACGCTCAAAAACGTGGAACGATTCATTACACCCGAGCTGAAGCAGTTCGAAGACAAAGCCCTGTCCAGCCGAAGTCGCGCCCTCGCTCGAGAAAAATTTCTATATGAGGCTTTAGTAGAGCGAATTGCGGAGGATTTACTGCCGCTACAAACGACATCGCGAGCCATCTGCGATCTTGATGTACTCGCCTGTTTCGCCGAGCGCGCTGATGCTCTATCACTGAGCCGTCCCTCGTTTAGCGAGGAAGCACAGCTCGATATCTCGAATGGGCGACATCCCGTTGTAGAGCAAGTCAGCGATAAGCCGTTTATCGCCAACAATACCCTGCTCAACGAGCAGCGGCGCATGCTGCTTATCACGGGGCCCAATATGGGTGGTAAATCAACGTACATGCGGCAAAACGCGCTCATTGTTCTTTTAGCGCATTGTGGCGCGTTTGTACCAGCTGACAGCGTTGCCCTATCACTGGTTGACCGAATCTTCACTCGCATCGGTTCGTCGGACGATCTCGCAAGCGGGCTATCGACCTTCATGGTCGAAATGACCGAAACGGCCAATATCCTGCACAACGCGACCGAACGAAGCCTGGTACTCATGGATGAGGTTGGTCGAGGCACCAGCACATTTGATGGGTTGAGCATCGCCTGGGCGTCGGCGGTCGCACTCGCAGAACGAGTGCGGGCGCTTACCTTTTTTGCGACCCACTATTTCGAACTGACAGCCCTTCCTGATGATCACGCCTCGATGGCCAACGTTCATTTGGATGCTACAGAACACGAAGACCACGTTGTGTTCATGCATCACATTCAAGAAGGTCCCGCAAATCGCAGTTTTGGGCTAGAAGTTGCTAAACTAGCAGGCGTTCCGACGGGGGTATTACTTCACGCGCGGCAGAAACTTGGCGAGCTAGAGAGTCAGCAGATGGTAGAGCGCCCACCGGCCATCGGTGGACAGGAAGATCTTTTCAGTACACCCACAGTCAATAGTCCAGTCCTAGACGTCTTGTCAGACATCGATCCTGACCGAATGTCGCCCAAAGAGGCCTTGGACGCGCTGTACACGCTGAAAACTTTACTAGACACTTAGTTCGTCTTAATATTTTTACACTCACCGCGGTAAATTACTAATTAAAGCGGGTATTGGGGGAAACACTATGACATTCGTCGTTGGCGAAGACTGCATTAAATGTAAACACACAGACTGCGTGGAAGTGTGTCCAGTGGACTGTTTTTACGAGGGTCCAAACTTTTTGGTGATCCACCCGGATGAGTGTATCGACTGTGCACTCTGCGAGCCCGAGTGCCCCATTGACGCGATTTTTTCTGAAGACGAGTTACCCGCAGATCAGGAAAACTTCCTTGAACTCAATGCGGAATTGGCCGAGATCTGGCCAAACATCACAGAAAAGAAAGACGCGCCAGCAGACGCCGCTGATTGGGAAGGAAAGCCCGGCAAACTTGCACTCTTGGAGCGCTAGTCGTTAGACCAGCAACTCCTCTTCCGAGAGTCCATCACGCAACGCGGCGCGCTTGAGCCTAGCCAATGCATCAATCTGTATCTGCCTCACCCGCTCTCGGGTGAGGCCAACCTCCTCTCCTACAGCCTCCAAGGTTGATGCTTCATAGCCCATCAGACCGAACCGCCTAGCCAGTATCTCACGCTGACGATCTGGAAGATCGTCCAGCCACTCTTCGAGACATCCCTCGACCCTCTCGTCATCGACGAGTGAAAGCGGATTGTCCTCCACAGGTGAAGAGACCGTATCAACAAGGCTTCGCTCACTGTCATCGGACAATTGGTTGTCAACGGAGGTGATTTTTTCGGACAGCTTGAGTAGTTTGCTGACCTCCCCGGGGTCGCGATCGAGGACGTCGGCGATTTCGCTCGTCGATGGTTCGCGCCTCAATGAGCTCCTTAACTCACGGGTGCACCGCACAATCGTATTGATGTCTTTCTGAATATGAATCGGTAGCCTGATTGTTCTACCTTGGTTCATTAACGCGCGCTCAATACTTTGGCGGATCCACCACGTAGCGTAGGTAGAGAATCGAAAGCCGCGCTCCGGATCAAATTTCTCAACAGCGCGCATCAACCCGAGATTCCCCTCTTCGATCAGGTCAAGAAGTGGTAGACCACGATTCGTGTACCGCTTCGCAATCATCACCACTAGACGCAAATTACTGTTGATCATCCGATGGCGAGCAGCCTCGTCGCCGGCTAAAGATGCCCTTGCAACCAGAATTTCTTCAGCTGCTGTTAAAAGTGGTGTCGATCCAATCTCGTTGAGATAAAGCTGTACCGGATCAGCGTCACGAGACACCTCCGAGGGCGCCTGTGAATCGCGAGTTCCATTCGTTTCAGTTTGAAAATTTAATGCGGCCTCGTTGGCTGCAGGTGCTTCAAGTGTTTCCAGATCTGCCATGAGAGTGTTCCCCCTCTTTGGCGACCCACACTCCTACCGACGTCTGGGAAGCAATGTCAGCGGGTCTATAGGCTGCCCCCGCCTACGCAACTCGAAGTGAAGTTTCACTGTATCTGTTCCACTGCTGCCCATGGTCGCAATTTGCTGCCCTGCCTGTATGTTCATGTTCTCCGAGACTAGCAATCGCTCGTTGTGACCGTAGGCACTCAAGTACGTATCGTTGTGTTTAATGATTAGTAGCGAGCCGTAGCCCGTTACGCCCGTCCCGGCATAAACTACTTTTCCAGCCGCCACAGCCTTCACCGGGTCGCCCCGCTTACCGGCAATATCGATGCCCTTGTGGCGATTGCTCGAATACGTTCGAACAACCTTCCCTGCCGAGGGCCAGCGCCAGCGCGACACAGATTGTGACTTATTCACAGTATCACTTGGCACCTGCGACTTTGATGACGGTTTGGTTACCGATGTCACTTTTGACTGCTTCGAAGCCGTTTTATTGGGTTTTTTGGGCGGTGAAGCGACTTTGGGCACAACTTTTTGAGTTTTTGTCGACGGCTGAGGCGCTGGTCTTGCGGTTCTGAGCGTCTGCCCTACTTTGATGATATAGGGCGACTGAATGCCGTTCCGCGCGGCTAACTCGCGGAAATCGATACCCAACCGAAAGGCGATGGAATACAGCGTGTCACCTTTTACCACGACATAGGGTTTGCCCTCTTCAAGCTTGGAACCGTAATCCTTGGTGCGGTTAGTATTATCCTCGCTTTGGTCTGTTTTTTCCCAGGGTCGCAAGTTGTCTGGATCTGTTCCCGAGCACCCTGCAAGCCATGTCGTTAACACGAGGATGGCTAACAATACACGCATGGCAGGAGGATTGACCAAGACCTAGTGCTCAACAGACTCAACTGACAGGAGCAGTGAAACGAGTCCAGCACCTAAACTAAAAGCAATAAGGCACAGCCAAAGCATAGGTTCTCCTACCAACTCCTCGTAGGTCTGAGGCAATACGGGCACACTCTGCACGACACGGTTTTCACCGTGCCGATCGATCACCGACGAGATCGGTTGCTGCCAAGGCCACAACATAATGACTGAACCCAACAGGAAGCCATAAAGGACTGCCATGGTGGCCCGCTGAGCGCGCGCCAGCAGCGCTTTTAACAACCGAGAAAAGACCAGCAACCCACAGAGACAACCCAGCGCGAAAAGTCCAACGGTAGCCAGATCAACATTCACGAGCGCACTGATCACCGGTTGGTACATCCCCATAATGAGCAACAGAAAACTACCCGAAATACCCGGCAGTAACATGGCGGATATAGCAATGGCCCCGGCGAAAAAGACACTGACGGGGCCAACGGGCAGCTGAGTTGCCTGCATGAGACCGATCACAGTAGCAACGCCCACACCTGTGAGCCATAGTGCGTAATCACGTCTCGTCCAGTGAATGCGACTTTTGTAAAACAGATGTATCGCACTTGCCAAAATCAAACCACAAAACAGCGCCCACAACGGTAGCGGGTAATTCAGAAGCAACCAGTTAAGCAATGAGGCTAGTGCGACGACGGACGAGAGTACTCCCGCACCTACGGCAACCAGAAAGTTTCCGTCAACATGCGCCCAGGCGTCTTTAACCTTTCCTGAGAGCACCATACGTAGGGCGTCGATACCGACGCTGGCAATGGCCGCAATAAACCGATCGTAGATACCGGTGATGAGTGCGATCGTTCCGCCAGATACGCCAGGCACAAGGTCTGCCGCACCCATGGCGATCCCGCGGAGATACAGCCCCAGCCAATGTTGGCGACGTAGGCTCACCGTTGCAGTCCTTCTCGCATCGGAACGAAGAAAACATCTTCAATAATCGTTTCTTCGAAACCTTCTTCGGTTAACTGAATCTGTATGAGTTTCTGCGAATCGCCACCCACAGGCAAAAGTAATAGACCACCTGGTGCGAGCTGAGAGAGCAAATTCTCGGGTACTGTTTCAGGTGCAGCGGCGCCCAAAATGACATCAAAGGGCGCAAACTCTTCCCAGCCCTCAAAGCCATCACCATGCTTACAGCGTACATTTCGCGCCTTGAGTTTGCGAAGTCGCACCCGCGCCTTGTCCAACAGCGGCTTGATTCGCTCAACCGAGTAAATTTCATCGGCCACCTTCGATAAGACCGCACTTTGATAACCGGAGCCCGTGCCCAGTTCCAACACCCGTTTTGGCCTGCCAGCCTGCAGAGCCAGCTCCGTCATCCTTGCAACGATATATGGTTGACTAAGGGTTTGATTGAATCCAATCGGTAGTGCGGTGTCTTCATAGGCTCTATGGGACAGCGCTTCATCAACGAACAAGTGTCTAGGCGTCTCTGTCATTGCTTCGAGCACCTGCTCGTCGACAATGCCCTGTGCCTTCAAACGCTCAATGAGTCTCAGTCGCGTTCGTTGCGACGTCATGCCGATACCGCGAAGATCAGTCACAGGGATGGACTCTCCTTCAGCAACACGACCGCGTGCACTGCAATCCCTTCCTCGCGTCCCACAAAGCCCAGCTTTTCCGTTGTCGTCGCTTTGACATTAATTAGATCTACATCGCCGCTTAGATCCTCGGAAAGATTCTGACGCATGGCGGCGATGTGTGCGGCGAGTTTAGGTGCTTGCGCAATAATGGTGAGGTCGGCATTGCCCAATGTGAAACCCCGCGCTTTAACCAGCGCCATCACCTGCCTCAACAGCTGTCGACTATCTGCGTCCTCGAAGGTCGGATCATCGTCAGGGAAGTGGTGTCCAATATCGCCGAGTGCAAGGGCACCCAACAGGGCATCAGTGAGCGCGTGAAGTGCCACGTCACCGTCCGAATGCGCCATCAAGCCATTTTGATGCGCGATGCGAACACCACAAAGCATGATGTGATCACCTTCGCCAAAGGCGTGCACGTCATAGCCATGACCAATTCTCATGAGTCGATCTCCTCTGCCATGCGCCGCAAGATAATCTCTGCAAACTCCAAATCGACAGGTAGGGTTACTTTAATGTTGGTTGAGGGCCCCTCTAGAATCGACACAGGAAAGCCCGATAACTCCATGGCCATCGACTCATCTGTTACGGGCAACTGCTCGTCCAGTGCCGACGATAACGCTGTCTCAAGTTCAGACAATCGGAACATTTGAGGTGTTTGTGCCCGCCACACAACGCGGCGATCTAGCGACTCACTTACCCTCATACTCGAAGAGACACGTTTCAATGTATCGGTGGAGGCTTGGGCAAGGACGGTACCCACGCCACTTTCGACCGTATGATCGATCAACTGTCGCAATACAGAAACCGAAATACAGGGACGCGCCGCATCGTGGACGAGCACCCAGTCATCGGAGCTCGCATACGGCGCGATGGCCTGAAGGCCAGATAGCACTGAATCTGCTCGCTCACTGCCTCCCGCTGCTCGGAATACCCGCGGATCAGAAAGGCTTTCGATAGAGTCGGCACGTCGATCACTCGGATCCAAAACCACCACCAAACCGCGTATATCGGGACAGGCCAACAAGGCACTCAACGTATGCTCGAGGATGGGTACGCCATTTACCAGAAGGTACTGCTTTGGCACTTCAGCCGCCATTCGCCTGCCACTGCCGGCGGCCGGGATAACTGCCCAGATACTGCTGCTCACGGCGACTTCTCTTTGGTGTCATCATCGACAAAAAGAATAAACTCCTCTCCTTGCCGAACCAATCCGAGCTCTTCGCGCGCGACGGCCTCGAGCATCTCGTCGCCCTCTTGAAGCTCGAGTACCTGGCGCGCTAGCGCGTCATTACGCTCTCTGAGCAGCTGATTACCCTCCTCACCCACGCGGACCTGTGCTTCAAGCCCTTGTCGCTCACGAATACCGCCTTCACCCAGCCATAGTCGGTACTGCAAGAGGAGCAGCAGCCCCAGAAGCCCTAGCAGCAGGGGCCGCATCGAATCAGGCGCCTCGTTCCAATTCCGCTCTGCCTCGGTAGGGAGCGGTCATGCCGAGTTCGGCTTCAATGCGTAAAAGCCGGTTATATTTCGCCACGCGGTCAGATCGACAAAGTGATCCTGTTTTGATTTGTCCTGCGCCCGTACCTACAGCAAGATCGGCAATCGTGGCGTCTTCAGTCTCACCACTGCGATGAGAGATGACAGCCGTGAAGCCCGCATCCTGAGCCATTTTGATTGCATCGAGGGTCTCGCTGAGTGAACCTATTTGATTGAACTTAATCAGGATTGAGTTACCGATATTCTCATCGATTCCGCGTTTCAATATGCTGGTGTTGGTAACGAATAGATCATCACCTACGAGTTGGACTTTATCCCCGAGTTGCTGGGTGAGGTAAGCCCAACCAGCCCAGTCAGATTCGTCCAGACCATCCTCAATCGATACGATGGGATGAGCGGCAGCAAGATTTGCCAGATAGTCTGAAAACCCTTCGCTTGAGAAAGAACGGCCCTCGCCCGACAGATGATATTCACCGTCTCGATAGAATTCGGAGGCCGCACAATCCAGTGCCAATGTGATGTCTTCGCCGAGGACATAGCCTGCATTCGCTACCGCCTCTGCAATGACCTCAAGCGCCGCAGCATTCGATGGCAAGTCAGGTGCAAAACCTCCCTCATCGCCGACAGACGTCGCCATGCCACGCGCACCAAGCACTTTCTTGAGGTTATGGAAGATTTCCGCACCAACCCGCAGCGCCTCTGCGAAGGATGTTGCGGATACAGGCTGGATCATGAACTCCTGAATATCGACATTGTTATCAGCATGCTCTCCACCATTGAGAATATTCATCATGGGCACAGGCATCGTCAGCTGCGTGGTGCCGGCAAGATTAGCGATATGCTGATACAGAGGTATTTTTGCCGATTGCGCCGCGGCTCGGGCGGTCGCTAACGAGACGGCCAAGATAGCGTTTGCGCCATATTTGCTCTTGTTGGGCGTACCGTCGGCATCAAGCATGCGCTGATCGACCGCGCGCTGATCCATGGCATCGTGACCAATCAAACATTCGCGAATCGGTCCGTTCACATTGGCGACAGCGTTCAGGACGCCTTTACCCAAGTAACGCGACGGGTCTGCGTCTCGCAACTCAAGCGCCTCTCGCGAACCTGTACTTGCGCCTGACGGCGCATAAGCCACGCCAACGGTATCATCATCCAAGGTGACCTCGGCCATTACCGTAGGGTTACCTCGAGAGTCCATGACTTCAAACGCACGAATATCGATAATTTCGCTCACCACTTACTCCACTCAGTGTCAGTTAATTTCCAGTTGAGGTAGCCCTTTGACGAGGTCGTCGATGGCTTTTACTTGTTCCAAAAATGGTCGCAGGTTCTTTAATGGCAAAGCGCTCGGCCCGTCACACAGCGCCTTGTCTGGATCCGGGTGCGACTCCAAAAAGAGCCCTGCCAGGCCAGTTGCCATACCGGCCCTTGCTAACTCTACTACCTGAGATCGGCGGCCACCTGAGGCTGCATCACCGGGATCTCGACGCTGCAGGGCATGAGTAACGTCAAAAATGACCGGCACGTCGCCTGTCGTTTTGCGCATAACACCGAACCCCAACATATCGACCACCAAATTGTCGTAGCCAAAGTTGCTGCCTCGCTCGCACAGGATCAGACGGTCATTGCCACACTCTCTGAACTTATGAACGATGTTGCTCATCTGTTCAGGGCTCAGAAACTGAGGCTTTTTGATGTTGATGGCAGCGCCCGTCTCTGCCATAGCTCGCACAAGGTCTGTCTGACGCGCCAGAAAAGCTGGTAGCTGAATAATATCGACCACGCTGGCGGCGAGTGCCGCCTCTTCCGGCGTATGAACGTCGGTAATGGTGGCCAAACCCGTGGTCTTTTTGACCGCCTCAAAGATCGCAAGCCCTCTCTCCAGTCCGGGACCGCGAAACGAGTTGATCGAGGAACGGTTTGCCTTGTCATAAGACGCTTTGAATACCAGAGGAATATTTAGCTCAGCGCATATTTCCTTGTAAGTGCCCGCAACGTCGACCGCAAACTGTTCCGACTCCAAGACATTGACCCCACCAACGAGGACAAAGGGTTTGTCGTTAGCAAATGTGACTTCACCGATGCTGACAGTCTTCTGCGCCATCAGTGCTTAACCTCAACCGCCGCATTAATGAAGCTTGAAAACAGCGGATGGCCGCCGCGCGGGCGGGAAGTAAACTCGGGGTGGAACTGGCAGGCCACAAACCAGGGGTGATCGGCAAGCTCAACCATCTCCACCAGACCTTGATCCTGCGACCAGCCCGAAATCGTCATTCCCTCGGCCTCTAGCTTTGGCACCAGCGTATTGTTCACTTCATAACGATGACGATGACGTTCTCTAACCACGTCACTGCCGTAGATCTCACGGGTCTTCGTGCCGTCGACCAGATAGCAAGGCTGTGATCCCAAGCGCATCGTGCCGCCCATATCCGAGTGCTCATCACGAACTTCGATATCGCCTGTTTCTGTCTGCCATTCGGTGATAAGGCCGATGACGGGGTATGGCGTATCGATATTCATTTCGGTCGAGTGCGCTCCTTCAAGCCCACACACGTTCCGAGCAAACTCAATCATGGCCATATGCATGCCGAGACAAATACCGAGGTAAGGAATCTTGTTTTCCCTCGCGTACTTCACTGCTGCAATTTTGCCCTCAATGCCGCGGTCGCCAAAGCCACCGGGGACCAAAATAGCGTCCAGCGTTGCCAGAATATCGGTTCCCTGAGTTTCGAGGTCCTCCGCATCGATGTATTCGATATCAACGTGCGTGTTGGTGTGCAAACCCGCATGCCCAAGGGCTTCATTGAGCGACTTATAAGCGTCAATGAGATCAGTATATTTGCCCACCATTCCTACTTTCACTCGAGCGCGTCGCTCGGCGAACTCTCTGGCGACAACGTCATCCCATTCGGTGAAGTCAGCATCACTAGGCGACATGCCAAACCGCTCAAGAATGTAGTCATCTAGGCCCTTTTCATGCAGATTTTTTGGAATCTTGTAAATCGAATCAGCATCCAGCACAGGAATCACAGCCCGCTCTTCAACGTTGGTAAAAAGCGAGATCTTTTTGCGGGCGCTGTCGTCGATATCGACAGAGCATCGGCACAACAACACATCTGCCTGAAGGCCGATGGAGCGAAGTTCCTTGACCGAGTGCTGAGTTGGCTTGGTTTTAATTTCACCCGCAGTGGGAATGTAGGGTACTAAAGTGAGGTGCATCAGCAATGCGCGCGATGCACCCGCCTCAAGCTTTAACTGTCTCAGCGCTTCCAGGAACGGTTGGCTTTCGATATCACCGACGGTACCTCCCACCTCAACGACCGCCACATCGGCGCCCTCGGCACCCGCAATCACACGTCGCTTGATCTCGTCTGTGATGTGAGGAATAACCTGAACAGTTCCGCCTAAATAGTCGCCACGGCGTTCTTTTCTCAAAACCTCATCGTAAACCTGACCGGTGGTGAAGTTATTGCGTTTGGACATCGTTGCGCGGGTGAAACGCTCGTAGTGACCGAGATCCAAGTCTGTCTCCGCACCGTCGTCGGTAACGAAAACTTCCCCATGCTGAAACGGACTCATCGTTCCCGGATCAACGTTGATATAGGGGTCTAATTTCAGAAGTGTGACTTTGAGGCCACGCGCCTCGAGCACAGCAGCGAGCGATGCCGCCGCTATTCCTTTTCCTAACGAGGAAACAACACCGCCGGTAACAAAAACGTATCGCGTCATGAACTCCACCAAAGCAAGAGGAACTGTGGGGCGGCGAACAAACGGTTGCCGACAGCATAGCTCCGATGGGCGTTCAGCTTACCAAAGAGTCTTCACTCGCTCAATTTAGAAAGGCTATTTTTGGAGGCGTCCAGACCGGTACTAATCCTCCTTTACAGAGGCTCAAATTTGAGCTGTCTGAGACCAGCCCGACATCAGGAATGGCGATGATCTCATCACCGACTTGCACTAGCGGATAACACCCTCGCAAATAGGGCGGAACGCCAGCCTCTTGGAGCCATTGTCCCACGGAGCGCCGGGGCCGCCGCCCAAGCGATACAGCCTCTCCGTGACGCGGTGCTCTGACCTGGATGGAAACACCCGCGGGCAAACCCATATTCGCCTCTTGCCACGCAATAGAGCCCCATCTGCCTTCGAGCGCACCACCAACCTCACACGAAATATCGAAGTCACGATCAATGTCGACAGGATACAGATGGATTCCCTGACGCCATCGCTGCAAAAGATAGTCCGCTACTCTCAACTCAGGCAGCTTATCTCCCTGTGCGTGCATGCACTGACGAGCGAACTCCTCTAATGCCACAAAGTCAGGTAGAGGGGCATTTAGTTCTTTTAGCCATCCGTGCAGCGCGCGATGCAAGCTTTTGGCATCGTGAACATCCATGGGCAAATAGGGTCCGCCATACCGGGTGTACTCGGTTAGGTTGTCAAAATGGCCCAATGTGGCCAGCTCACCGCTGAGTGCCGCGGAACGGGCAAATCCGGAGCGATAACCGGGCCAGCGAGACTCGATAAGCGGCAGGACCTCGTGTCGCAGGAAATTACGATCGTAGCGCGTGTCGTCGTTGCTCCCATCATGCAAATAAGCGAGTTGGTGGGAGCCTGCATAGTTCTCAATCTGGTCTCGCGTTATGCCCAGCAACGGTCTCATGAGCAAACCTCTGCCCAATGGTCGTTTTTCGGGTATTCCAGCCAGCCCCGAGGGCCCTGCTCCTCGAATCAGGCGGAACAGTACGGTCTCAACCTGATCATCGAGGTGATGACCGAGCAAAAGAACGTCTCCGGAAGCCAGGAAAGATTCGAATACGCTGTATCTAGCATCCCGCGCTTGCGCTTCAGGGGATGCTCCCGCATCGACGGATACAACCCGCTCATGAAATTCAACGCCGAGATCAGAAGCCACCGCTGCGCAATGCGCGGACCAGTCATTGGCGTCTTCATGAAGTCCGTGATTGATGTGCAACGCAATAATGGGAGGCAAGGCTTCACGCCGGGAGAGTTCAACCAACGCATGGAGGAGGCTGTGACTGTCGGCACCACCTGAAAAGCCAACAAAGATTCTGCTGGCTGTTTGCAGTGAGTCGATTTGCGCAATCAGTGCCGGAAGCAGCGCCATGACGCGATCATGCGCTACCGTAGGCCATCAATCGCTGATACCGAGACTCAACCAAGCTATCCATGTCAGTGGCACACAAACGGTCGAGCTGACCCGAGACATGGTCTCGGATGCGACGCGCCATCTCTTCGACATCACGGTGTGCACCGCCCAAAGGTTCTTGGATGGTCGTGTCGACAATGCCAAGCTCCTCGAGTGTCGATGACGTCACACCCATCGCCTCGGCCGCTTGGGGCGCGAATTCACTGCTCTTCCAAATGATATTTGCGCAACCCTCGGGCGAAATAACGAAGTAGGTTGAGTACTGAAGCATCGCCAGGTGATCTCCGACACCAATGCCCAGGGCACCACCGGACGATCCCTCGCCGATCACCACACACACGATCGGGGTTCTCAGACGCGACATAACGGCAAGATTCTGAGCAATCGCCTCAGAGATGCCGCGCTCTTCCGAGTCAATACCAGGGTAGGCTCCGGGAGTATCAATCAGCGTCACTACCGGCATTTTAAAGCGCTCGGCCATCTCCATTAGGCGCAATGCTTTGCGATAACCCTCGGGCTTCGGCATACCAAAGTTCCGGTGCACCTTATCTTTGACCGCTCTACCCTTTTCCTGACCAATGACCATAACGGGACGGTCGTTAAGGCGCGCGACACCGCCGACAATGGCTTTATCGTCGCCAAAATGGCGATCGCCATGGAGCTCATCAAAGTCATCGAACACCAACGGAATGTAATCGAGCGAATAAGGCCGCAGCGGGTGACGAGCAACGCGTACAATATCCCAGGGACTCAAATCGGAATAAATCGATTGCGTCAGCTTGTGACTCTTGGACTTGAGACGATCTATCTCATCGCTGATATTAATCTCGGAATCATCAACAACTGATTTTAGTTCCTCGATTTTCATCTCAAGCTCTGCGATAGGCTGCTCGAAATCAAGATAATTGGGATTCATTGTGACTTGCCCTGTAACAAACGGCTAATATTGCGACCAAACCGACAGTCTACAAACGTAGAACGATCGCGTCATCTGTAAGATTTACGCTACGAGTTACCCTACTTTCAAAGATGTTATGAACAAATCCTCAGACCCAACGCCACGATTGCTACTCGCTCCCATGGAAGGAGTGATGGAATCGGTCATGCGCGAGATGCTGACAGCAATCGGTGGCTACGAGCGTTGTGTCACCGAGTTTGTTCGTGTTTCTAGTACGGTGCTCCCTCCAAAAGTCTTCCATCGACTGTGTCCCGAACTCAAAACTGAGGGAAGAACAGCCTCTGGTACTCCGGTTTACGTTCAGTTGCTCGGGTCAGATCCTGCTTTGATGGCCGCAAACGCGAAAATAGCCGCCAAACTGGGCGCACCAGGCATCGACCTCAACTTTGGCTGTCCCGCAAAAACGGTCAATAAGTCTCGCGGCGGTGCCACCTTGTTGAAAACCCCCAAGATTATTTTCGATATCTGCAAAGCCGTGAGAGATGCGACGCCGGCAGACACGCCTGTGACCGCAAAGGTGAGACTTGGCTTCGATGACGATTCTCAGTTCTCTGATATCGCCGACTATGCCATTAAAAGTGGTATCGGCGAGCTAACGGTCCATGCAAGAACAAAAGCCCAGGCCTACCGTCCCCCTGCACATTGGTCGCAACTAAGTACTATTTCTAAACTCCGGGGGATTCCCATCATCGCAAACGGTGAGATATGGACGCCCAGTGATCTCGCACGCTGCCGCGAGCAAAGTGGCTGTGGCGCATTCATGTTGGCAAGAGGCGCGCTCTGTCGGCCCGACCTTGGTCGTGCCATTAAGGAGCACGCTGAGAACGTTTCCGCCACACCCATGACCTGGCC
>CAJWQE010000034.1 GCA_913045375.1 uncultured Halieaceae bacterium
GGTAATGACTGACAGTGCCCGGCAGTATGCTCACCCGTTCTGAGATCAAATGCGAACTGATGACGTGGGCAAAAGATGATGCCATCTTCTATTTGCCCTTCTTCCAATGATTGTTCTTGGTGGGGACAGACGGCACCAAAGGCAACAATCTGATCATTTTCTTTTGAGAGAATGAGATCTGTTGAGTCTATTTTGAAGCGCTTACGGTAGCCCTCTTGAACATTAATCAGCTTGTCGAGAGGAAGAAAACGCATAGCTTAGTCGCCCCGTAATTGCGCAATGATTTGAGTGGCTGCGGTCACTGGGGTGAGCTCTCCACGACCAACTTGATCCCTCAGCCCCGGCAACATCTTGCCGACACCCGGGTGGTCGGTGAGTTGCTGACGCAGCATTTCATCTGTGAGCTGCCACATCCACTGCAGGTTCTGCTCGGCGCGCTTGCGATCGTAGGCGTGGCAGTCCTTCGCCTCCTGCTGAAAACGCTCCATCATAGACCAGCATTCCTCGATGCCCTGCCGCTCAAGTGCTGAGCAGGTGTGAACCTCGGGCTTCCAAAAGTCATTGCTCGCCAGTAACGACATGGCGCTTTGGTAATGAAGCTTGGTTTTACGTGCCAAACTCTCGCTTTCGCCGTCTGCTTTATTGATCATAATGGCATCGGCGAGCTCCAAAATGCCCTTCTTTATCCCTTGTAACTCGTCTCCACCACCGGGTAGCAACAGGATTAGGAAGAAATCCACCATGCTTCCTACCTGGTGCTCGGACTGGCCTACCCCCACAGTCTCGACCAGCACCACATCAAAGCCTGCCGCTTCGCAAAGCAGCATAGATTCTCGCGTTTTGAGCGCTACACCGCCTAACGCCTTCCCAGCGGGGGATGGACGGATAAATGCAGATGGATCTCGAGAAAGGTGCTCCATGCGGGTTTTGTCGCCGAGAATGGAGCCACCAGCCATAGGAGAACTAGGATCTACGGCTAACACGGCCACTTTATGACCCTTGGCGATGACATGCTGACCAAAGGATTCAATGAACGTTGATTTACCGACACCCGGCACACCTGTAACGCCAACGCGCAAACTCTTGCCCGTATGCGGTAACAGTTCGTTAAGTAGCGCCTGCGCGGCCTCACGGTCCTGAGGTCGCGAGCTTTCTACAAGCGTGATTGCCTTTGCAAGCGCCCGTCGATTACCCGCAACGATGGCCTCAGCGGTTGGCGTTAACGGCATCCAGCACCTTTCGTGCAGCATCAGGAATCGGCGTTCCAGGACCAAATATGAGGCTTACACCCGCATCATAAAGGTAGTCATAGTCTTGCTGCGGGATAACACCCCCCGCGATGACGACGATGTCATCGGCGCCCTCAGCCTTAAGCGCTTCAATAAGTTGTGGCACCAGAGTCTTATGGCCTGCGGCGAGGCTCGAAGCACCGACAATATGCACATCGTTCTCAACGGCTTGTCGAGCAACCTCTTCGGGTGTGGAGAACATGGGCGATAGATCCACGTCAAAACCGACATCTGCAAACGCTGTAGCAACGACCTTGGCACCCCGGTCATGTCCATCTTGGCCCATTTTCGCCACGAGTATTCGAGGGCGACGGCCATGTTCTTCGACAAAGCGCTCAATATCCATTGCGATTTGTTTCCAGTTTTCGTCCTGCTCGTAAGCGGCACCATAAACACCTGAAACCGTCTGTGCACTTGCGACAAAGCGGCCGAAGTGCGTTTCAAGCGCGTCTGATATTTCTCCCACGGTAGCACGGTGCCGCGTCGCTTCAACCGCAAGAGCGAGCAAATTGCCCTCACCCGTCTCGGCGGCCTTCGACAAGGCACTTAAACACGCTTCAACCGATGCAGCGTCACGCGAGGAACGGATACGATCGAGTCTTTCAATCTGTGAGTCTCGAACCGCATCGTTGTCGACTTCGAGGATATCAACCTCGTCCTGTTCGCTAATCTGATATTTGTTAACGCCGACGATGACATCCTCACCACGATCAATACGTGCTTGTTTCTTGGCCGCCGCTTCTTCAATGCGTAGTTTTGGGAGACCTGTCTCGATCGCCTGAGCCATACCACCTGCATCCTCGACCTCGGCGATAAGTGCCCGGGCTTTCTGCGCAATCTCATTGGTCAGTGACTCCATCATGTAAGAGCCACCCCAAGGATCCACAACCTGGCTGATGCCAGTCTCCTCTTGGAGTACTAGCTGAGTGTTACGAGCAATTCGGGCGGCGAAGTCTGAAGGCAACGCAATGGCTTCATCAAGCGCATTGGTATGCAGGCTTTGTGTGCCACCAAATACAGCAGCCATTGCCTCTATCGTTGTTCGGACAATGTTGTTGTAGGGATCCTGCTCGGTAAGTGACCAGCCAGATGTCTGACAATGTGTCCGCAACATTGAACTTTTAGGGTTTTCGGGTGAGAACTCACCCACAATTTCTGCCCACAGCAAACGAGCGGCTCGCATTTTGGCGATTTCCATGTAGAAATTCATGCCAATACCCCAGAAGAACGAGAGTCTGGGAGCAAATTCATCGATATTGAGACCGGCCGCAATGGCAGTACGGATGTATTCCTTTCCGTCGGCTAGGGTGTATGCCAACTCAAGCGCGGCGTTAGCGCCCGCTTCCTGCATGTGATACCCAGAGATCGAAATGGTGTTGAACTTAGGCATGTTCTTGGAGCAATAGGCAATGATATCGCCAATGATGCGCATGCTCGGAACCGGTGGGTAAATGTAGGTATTACGCACCATAAATTCTTTCAAGATGTCGTTCTGAATCGTTCCCGCGAGCGCTTCAGGACCGACACCCTGCTCTTCCGCAGCCACGATATAGCCTGCAAGCACAGGCAGTACCGCTCCGTTCATCGTCATGGACACAGATACTTTGTCCAGCGGAATGCCGTCGAACAAGATCTTCATGTCTTCAACGGAATCGACCGCAACACCCGCCTTGCCCACATCACCTGCTACTCGGGGGTGATCGGAGTCGTATCCTCTGTGGGTTGCGAGATCAAAGGCAACAGAGACACCCTGGCCACCCGCCGCCAGAGCCTTGCGATAGAAGGCATTACTCTCTTCCGCCGTCGAAAACCCGGCATATTGACGAATAGTCCAACGTCGACCAGCGTACATAGTCGCCTGCGGTCCTCGAATGTAGGGACTGAGCCCTGGCATAGTGTCCGTGTAGGGAAGCTCAGCCGTGTCCTCGGCGGTGTACAGCACCTTCATGGGGATATCTTCAGGAGTAAACCAGGTGAACTCGTCTGGCGTGAGGCCCTTACTCTGCTTTTCTACCAGTGCTGCCCATGCGCCCTTGGTTGCTTTATCTGGGTTGTAAACCGACATCAGTGATCTCCCTGCTGCGGCTCAGATAATTCAATTAGGACGCCGTCACAGCTCTTGGGGTGAATAAAGATCACCCGTGCGCCGTGAGCACCCGGCGTCGGCTCATCACCAATGAACTGATACCCCTTCTCTTTCAACCGAGCTACATCGGCATCAATGTCATCAGTCCTAAAACACAGATGATGAATACCGCCTCCCCGCTTTTCGAGGTATTTCGCAATGGCGCCCTCGCCACGAAGCGGATGGACCAACTCAATACTGGTGGGTGGTAGTGGAAAAAACGCCGTCGAAGTCTTAGCAGCCTCGACTTCCTCAGTACCCTCATACTCCAGCCCAAAGTCGGCCATAAAGCGCTGAATCGCCGCCTCCAGGTCGGGGACCGCAATGGCGATATGATCTAAACCTGTGATCATTTGATGCTCCGTTTCTAAATCACGCTGTCCAGCAGTTCCTGAGTGCTCTTAGCACGTCGGGCTGCGAGTTCTTCCTCTGAGACGTCTTCAGGCCTCTCGTTAGGCGTCACTTTGAAGATGGGTTGCCCTTTCTTAATGATCACCCCATCTCCCTCTACCAAGACCTCGTCAATTCTACCGTCAAAGGGTGCATTGACCTTGTTGAACATCTTCATGACTTCAACAATGAACAAAGGGTCGCCCGTCTTGAAGGTCGAGCCTGCCTCGACATAAAGCGGCTCACCAGGCGCTTCCCGACCGTAGAACATGCCACCACTTGTGGCTACGATCTCATCAGACTTTGCGACTGGTGGAGGCGCTAGGGCTTTTGCCATTGTGTCCTGATGCACATCATCTAGAAGGCGGTCAGGAATGTGAATACTCAGGTCAGTGTTGACCTCAAGCTCGTAAAACCCGGTCTGTGCAGCCATGGCGGGTAGCAACAGTAGAAGCGACAGGCCTGCCTGGTGTCCTGCATGCGCCGCCTGTATCGCCCGCCATTGATCATCAGATAAGTTATCCGCTGAGTTTTCCGCTAAATGGCTGGCTAACGTCTCCCAAGAGTCGACATTCAGCGCCTTTGCGGCATCCATGTAGAAGGCCTCGGCCGTTTCCAAAAGGTGCGCATCCTGCGACCAGATCTTCTCAGATGCCGCGGCTGAACCCTCACTATCGAGGTTCAAGAAGTGATAGGTATCGACGAGAAGATCGACAGGATTTTCCGTAAAACTCACCCGGCCATTATCAAAGGCAAAAGCGTCTTTATTGGCACTGAGCCAGCCCGACAACGTGTGTGGGCAGGCCAAAAGCTTTTCAATGGGGCGCAATACCAGGGTCTTCTTTGCATCGAGAACACTGGCGCCACTGCTGGAATTAGCGCGGGTATAACCCCGCCACGCAGCTTCAAGATCGATCTCACGCGCGGCTGCAGCGAGCTCACCTACGGCCGTCAGATACGGCACAATGAATTTTGTTGTGGGCCGGGCGTGCACTGTTCGGCTTAAGAACCAATGAACCAGGCCGTAGTGGAAATTGAGGTTGGTACTTAAGTCTCGACCACGAAGCGTCGTGACCCGCAGGATCTCAGCCATTTCTTCATAAGCCGTGAGTCGACTGTCTCCCACACTCAGAATCAGCGCGATGTTGGAGTCATAGGCACCCGCAAGCGTGTATTTCATGAACACATCAGTATCCGGGTTGTGAACACAGATGCCCTGATCATCACGAATTTCGCCTTCAACCGCGTCTGACCAATGCTCAATTTGCCCCCCTGCATGCGGTTGCAAGGCGTCATTGGTGGCATTCATCCGTGCTTCAAGGCTGTCATTGTTGCGCAAAACACGTTCTGGCGGCGGCAGCTTGGGCCCGTGCGCGGCCAACAAAACCATCGCCTCAACCAGCGAATTGACAGTGAAACTCTCACCGCTGTTATCGGGATTACTAAATTTAAGTGCATAGCACAGCTCAGAGACGCGGTGCTCTACCTGAATACGGGTATTCATCTCCATGAAGAAGTGGCTATCGGTATCGACGATGCACTCGAAGGTAGAGACCGAGTCAAGACCCACAGCCGCGCCAAAACGAGAAGCCTCCTCTTCCATGGTATCCAGAGTGACAACATCAGCTCTCAGCACTGCCGCTTCATCCTTCAGTCCTGCGGCGTCGGCTTCCTCTGCCGCTTGAATGAGGGATTCGCGTGTCACAGAGACTTCGAGCAGCTTTTGCTCATGCATTTGCAGTGAGCAGTCACGACCGCCCAGCGTAGTGCACCACTCTCCGTTACCAATCACTTGGATTTCCTGGTGGCGCGTTGACTCGATATTGAGTTCAACCAAGACATTCTTGTTATCACCAACGCCTGAGGCCTTTACCTCCTGCAAAATCTCCTTCACGAGCTCGCCAGTGCGCTCAGCCTCGCCCCGCTCAACAATACGCTGGCCTTTACCACCGCCCCCACCAATGGCTTTCAGGCGCACGCGATTGTTAGGGTACTTGTCGTTCATCCCCTGAACCGCCTCTTGCAGCGTCTCGATGAGCTCATCGATGGTGTAGAGATCAATACCCGCCTTGTAAGACGCACCGAGCACGCGATCAGCCAAGTCCTCGAGCTCACCATCGGCTAGATCCACGTTATCGAGGCCTTTTTCGCGACATAAATCGCCTAGTGCTTCAGCTGTGGGGTGTTTCTTTAGCAAGGTAAGCGCCGTTGCATTGTCGACACCGGGTGTTACCGACACGCCTGACTTGAGTGCGGTGCGCTTGGCTTCATCCTTTAAGCCCGCCTGACGAACGGTTCGAGAGCAAGGTCCAATAAAGTTGAGGCCCGCATTCTCCATAGACGCGACCATAGTCTCGTCTTCCGCCATGAAGCCGTAGCCTGCGAATATCGCGTTATAGCCGTGGTCGTGGGCGATCTGAATAATCTCATTGATACGTGCCTCACGATCAGCTTTGTCGACGCCTGAATAATCGCTGACTCGATGAACCCGGTTCGGGTCACCGATGATCCGAAGCTCAGGCGCGATGGCGCGCGGGTACACAATAGAGTCCTTCTCAGACAGCAAAATGCCGTAGTCGTTGATTCCCATCTCAGCGAAAACGTCCATGGCTTCCTTTCTGATGGGGCCGCGGCAGATGATGAGTGGCTTAATGTGAGTGCAGTCAAATTGACGCACCCAAGCAGAGCCGCTGTTGCCAAGACGACGGTCTTGGTGAATCAGCGCATTATGTAAGTAGTGTTCGTTTGACACAGTAAAACTCCAATGTAACTCGCTGATTTTTAATGAAATTCGCGCTGTACGCCACCCATAGGCTCGGGCGTGTAGTGGCGCAGGCAGAACATGAGGTGTTTTGCGATTACGGCTCTAAGGTCAGAGGGCATAACGATTTGCGATACTGAACCAAGGCTCAGTGCCTCTTCAGGGTTCATAATTTCCCGCTCGTAACGTTTCGCCAGATCGGCTTCGGCTGCTTTGGCCCACTCGGATGCCGCGGCTGACGCCTGATCATCCGCAGCGGCCTCTGACACACCTTGGTTCATCAAGTCGGCCTTTGTATCGGCAGTGCGCTTGGGTATGGCCGCACGGATCGCTTTCAGTTCGTCTTTGTAAACGTACTCAACGCCAGCGGGACCCATTACAGCTACTCGCGTCGTTGGCAACGCAACCACCAGATCCGCGCCTGTTGGATAGTTGTTGTACGACGCATAGGCACCGCCAAAAGCGTTTCGAATTAGAATGAGGAAGCGCGGTGTTCTCAGGTCAACAATGGAATCCAGCATGGCCCTACCCGCTTGCACAATGCCTCGGTGCTCCTGCTCTCGGCCTGGAAGGAAGCCAGTCGTATCCTCTAAAAACATCACGGGTATGTTGTAGAGGTTGCAAAAACGAATGAATCGCGCGTTCTTTAATGCCGCATCAATGTCTATCTGACCCGACGAAACGGCCGAGTTGTTAGCCACGAAGCCAACCACATGTCCTCCAATTCGGCCAAGGCAGGTAATCGTGTTCTTAGCCCGCTCCTCCTGTATTTCGAGGAAATCCCCATGATCACAGAGCTGCTGAATGATAATTGAGCTATCGACGGGCGTATTAAAGCCTGTAGGCGATTCGAACGCGGTTCTCAATAGCGTGTCGATGTCGCTAGTACTGCGGTCTATCGGATCCGAGCACGCCTGAACCTCAGGGGCGTTGGCGTTGCTATCGGGTAAATAGCGCAGGATTTCTCGAACTTTACGCAGCGCTGCAACTTCGTCTTCGACGACAAAGTCTGTAACTCCAGTTTGACTGTGGACTCCAGGGCCACCCAGCTCATCAGGTGTGATGTCTTCACCCAGAACTGACTTAACGACGCCGGGGCCGGTCAGTCCAAAAAATGTATCTTTAGGCTGTATGAGGAAACTGCCTTGGCGAGGTAAATAGCTTCCACCACCCGCGTTGAAGCCGAACATACACATGATGCTTGGAACGACGCCTGAGATCTTTCGCAGACCCGTAAATGCTTCAGCGTATCCATCCAAGCCCCCCACGCCCGCGGGAATGTAGGCACCTGCAGAGTCATTCAACCCAATCAGTGGAATCTTCCGCTCTCCAGCAAGCTCAAACAGTCGTGCAAGCTTTTCACCATTAGTTGCGTCCATTGAGCCGGCTCGAACGGTGAAATCATGCCCGTAGATTGCAACATCGCGCCCGTCTATGGAGCCAATCGCGGTAACAAGCGAGGCACCGTCAAGGTTTGGACCCCAATTCTGGTAAAGAATGGTGGGCTCCTCATCGACCAAGAATTCGATGCGCTCCCAAACGGTCATTCGATTCTTGCTGTGTTGACGCTGAATATTCCGATCGGTTGCGGCTGATCGTGGGAGCCCCTGCAGCTCCTCACCTCGAGCAACGGCCGCCTGATAGTCAGTGGAGACTGTGGCCTCGTCGTCGGTATTTTCAAAAGGATTGGTGAGTGTTGGTGTCATATCGTTATCTGGTGTTAAGTCCATTCTTTTTCCTGTAGCGCAGCCAATACCGACACTGCGTTATCTCGTGCGAATTCCCCAAGACTAGGGTTCATACGCACACGAGCCGTATCCGATGACCGAGCGAATAATCGCACACTATTTGAGTAAAAAACCTCGTCCATTAGCCGTATTTTTGACGTCTTTATTCGCTAAATGCGCGGAACTTCGAGCCTTGAACAAAACTCGTTACGCTCTTCCGGATCTGCGATAGACATGGCGTGGCGAACGAACTCCGGATCGAGGTGCGGCGCTAGCTGTTCGATGAAGTCGAACATAAAGCCACGTAAGAACGTCCCTCGCCTGAAGGCGATGCACGATAGTAGGGGCGAGAAGTAATTGGGGGACCCGATTCGTACCAGATCTGTATCTGATTGATCCTCAAAAGCCATTGTTGAAATGATGCCGACACCGAGCCCACGTCTGACGTAAGTTTTGATGACGTCGGCGTCGGCCGCTGTCACAGCGTAGTTTGGCGTCAAGCCTCGCGCCTCAAATCCTTCATCAATGCGATAACGACCCGTGAAACCCTCGGTGTAGGTCACGATGGGGTATTGGGCCACCTGCTCTAGTGTTGGGTCGGAAATGGCTGTTAGTGGATGCTCTTGAGGGACAACCACACAATGCGACCATCTAAAGAACGGCAGCGTTACCAGTGACGCGTACTGCTGTAGCGCTTCTGTTGCTATGGCGAAGTCTACAGCGCCCTTGGCTGCCATCTCTGCTATCTGATGCGGGCTACCTTGCTTTAGCTCCAATGAGACATCAGGGTGATCAGCAACGAACTGCGAGATCGACTCCGGCAGCACGTAACGCGCCTGACCATGCGTTGTAGCCACCGACATGCTGCCCGCGACGTTATCCGAGTAATCCTGTGCGATTCGCTTTATTGACTCCGTCTTCCGCAGAATCTCGCCAGCCATGTCGATGATCGCTTCGCCCGCGGGTGTGATATGCGTTAGGTGCTTGCCACTCCGGGCAAATATTTCAACACCCAGCTCACCTTCCAATAGTCGTATTTGCTTACTGATGCCCGGCTGTGACGTGTAAAGGCTTTGCGCCGTGGCAGATACATTGAGATCGTGGTGAGCCACCTCCCAAATGTATTTGAGTTGCTGAAGCTTCATAAGCACCTTAGGGAATTAAAAACTGCCGCCTAAGATACTTTGGTTCTAACGAAGTGTACAGACTCGATTAGGACTCGTTAGCGACACCGTGCGGCACATGCCCGGTCGCAATATGGTCCGCCGCCAACTCGCAGTGGGTTTGCTGATCATCAAAAAACACATCAGCATCGTAGGCTTTCAAGAACTCAACCTTCGGAAGACCGCCAAGGAAAATGGACTCATCGAGACGAATATCCCATGCCCGCAACGTTCGGATTACGCGTTCATGCGCGGGCGCCGAACGAGCTGTTACGAGCGCTGTTCTTATCAACTGAGCTTCCCCGGGAAGCGATTGTTGCAGTACATGAAGCGCACTTAAGAAGCTCTTAAAGGGACCGCCCATCAAAGGCTCATTACGATGTGCTTTCTCGCTCGCCGTAAACGCCTCAAGTCCCTCTGACTTGTAGACTTTCTCTGCCTCGTCTGAAAACAGCACTGCATCGCCATCGAACGCGAAGCGGATAGTTGAACTCGCCGAGTCATCAACTGGCTTCGATACCAACGTCGCCGCAGCCACATCGTTTTCTAGCGCCTTTCGCACATCGGCAGACTCAGACGACAAAAACAAATGACACCCAAACGCCTGGATATAGCGCCAGGGTGATTCGCCACCGCAAAAAGCGGCTCGAGTAATCGGCAGGCCGTAGTGCTCAATGGAGTTGAAGATTCGTAGTCCCGTATCCGCGGAGTTGCGGGACAGAAGAACGATTTCAACACCGAGAGGCTCGGATAAGACGTCATTCAGCGCTAGCAGTTTCTTGGCGAGATTGAATGCTTGCCCCGGATCTAGGGGGGTATCCTCATGTTCGATTTGATATGCGGAATACGCCTCAAGCCCCTGTTCTTCATAGACTAAATGCTCAGCGTCCAGATTGAACAGCGCTCGTGACGAGATCGCTATAACTAACTTCTCTGGTGCCAAATTAGACATACATTCAGTATTCCCGGTCTAGAAATCACTCGGCGGCAACTTCTGTGCCCGATGGCTTACGCGCGAAATACTCTCGCGTTAGTGCAAATACAACAGGCGACAACAATAGAAGCCCTATCAGGTTCGGAATGGCCATGAAGGCGTTAAGTGTATCTGCGACCAACCAAATTAAGCCTAGATCCGCGCCGGCGCCTACAGGGATCGCAAGCACCCACAATACCCGAAACGGCATGATGCCCTTCGTTCCAAACAGATAAACCACACATCGCTCACCGTAAAAGGCCCAACCCATCATGGTTGTGGTCGCGAATACAACGACACCGATGGTCACCACCCATTCACCGCCTGGTAAAACGGCGCCGAAAGCCATCGAGGTCAGGCTAGCTCCCGAAACACCCGACTCAAGAACCCCGGTTAGCACAATTACGAGACCTGTCATGGTGCAGACAATCAACGTATCAATCATGGTGCCGAGCATGGCCACAAGCCCCTGCTCCACGGGCTCATTCGTTTTCGCAGCAGCGTGCGCAATGGGCGCACTGCCCAAACCCGCCTCATTAGAAAAAATGCCGCGTGCAACACCAAATCGAATAGCAGCCCAGACTGTCGCTCCTGCGAAGCCTCCGGCGGCTGAAGCACCGTTGAAGGCGCTATCCACGATAGTGGCAAACGCTGCAGGCACATCGGTAATGTTCATCAGTATGACGATCAAGCTCATGATGATGTACGAGATCGCCATTGCGGGTACGACAGCGCCGGCCGTGTCGGCAATTCGCTTAATACCACCGAGAATCACTGCGCCCACCATGAGCATGAGAGCCAGGCCGGTGATCCACCAGGGAACGCCCGCGTTATCTGTCAAAACTTGGGCTACGGAGTTCGATTGAACCGTATTAGCAAGACCAAAACCGGCCGTCGCACCAAATAAAGCGAATGCGAAGGCCAACCCAGTCGCAAACGCACCGTAGCGAGCGCTGAGGCCATTGCGAATGTAGTACATGGGGCCGCCTGAATACCCGCCCTGATCATCTTGCTCGCGGTAGCGAACCGCGAGAACGCCTTCAGCGTACTTGGTCGCCATCCCGAATAGCGCGGTGATCCACATCCAGAACAAGGCACCAGGACCACCCAGAGTAATCGCTGTAGCAACACCTGCGATGTTACCCGTACCGATAGTGGCGGACAGTGACGTCATCAGAGCTTTGAAGGGGACAATATCGCCCTCACCGCGACCTGACACACCCGAGAACAGCAGTGAGACCGCACGAGGCACTTTACGTATTGTCATGAAGCCCAGGCCGAGCGTGAGATAAATCCCCGTGCCAAGCAGTAAAATGAGCATGGGTAGACCCCACGCCACCGCGTTCACTTCCTGAATTATTGTCTCAAGCATCATCCTGCCCCTTTTCTATGGTTGCTTGAACAGCCGTTCAACCGCGCCCCAGCGCCGCCTGCACAGCCGATGCATGGGGGAAGATACCGAATACCCCGCCTGTGTGCATAAAAATGATGTCGGATGCCTCCGATGGAAAGGTGTTTTGTGACAAATCAGTGACCAGGCCGTGATATGCCTTGCCTGTGTACACTGGGTCCAAGGTAATACCTTCAAGCCGCGCAAGTTCAGCCAGCGTATCAAAGATCTCATCGCCCGCTCGGCCATATCCGGGTCCAATGTATTTATCACTAGTGAGCGTCTTGATCGGTTCGTCGGGAAGCTCTGAGCGATAAGCACGAAGGTTTTCCCAATCCTCCTGTGCTTTGGCATTGAAATAGCTCTCGTCGTCGCACACCGCATAGCTAATGACATCAGCCGACGCACCGTGCAATAAAACCCCCGCATTTAATCCCGCTTGCGTACCGCCCGATCCAGTAGCGTGCACAATAGCCACCTGGGACAGAGCGTTTTGCTCCATATCAGCCATGAGTTCTTCAACGGCGAGGATATAACCCCAAATACCCATCGAATCGCTGCCGCCAATGGGGATCGTTAACGCTTTCTCACCCTTGGCCGCCCATCGTCTCTCGGAGTCGGCCAGATGAACTGTCATTTCATCGCCCGTGGTGCGCCGCGACACATACGTAATCTCAGCGTTCAGCATCTTGCTGAGAAGGTAGTTGCCGCTGAGCTCCTGCTCCTCTCCCCTCAGTATCAGCTCACACTTGAGGCCTAACTGGGCGGCCACCGCGGCGGTTGCACGGCAATGATTGCTCTGCAAGGCACCCGCAGTCACCAATACGGTGCATCCAGTATTGAGTGCTTCCGCTGCAAGGAACTCAAGCTTCCTCACCTTATTGCCCGTCAGTAACGCGCCGGTAAGGTCATCGCGCTTGCACCAGATGCGGCGACCCTGCCCCCATCGCTCAGACGCCCGGCTGAGCAAGTGAAACGGTGATGGGAGAACCGCCAGTGGCTCCCTGGGTGGATAGTTAAGGATAGTTTTAAGCCCCAAGGGTTTTGATCGTGCCCTTTGGCAGCGTTGCAGTGACGTGTGTTCGCTGGAACTTCAAATCAACCTTGTCTGAGACATTGACGACTACGTAAAGGTCCGACAAGTCCACAATCTTGCCCATCAAGCCGGAACTCATAAGCACCTCGTCACCCTTACCGAGCGAGTTAACCAGTTCGGCGTGCTCTTTTTGGCGTTTTCGTTGAGGTCTGATCGTTGTGAAATACATAAAAACCAGCAGACCAATCATCATGATGGGCAGGAACCACTCGCCTCCCGCTGGAGGTTGGTTCGCTGCTTGTGCATGTGCCTGACTTATAAACATATCGTAAACCTTATATAAAACAGAAAGTTAAATGATTAATGGGTATTGAATTCTATAAATTAAAATCGATGGTAACAGGCGCGTGATCTGAGAACCGCTCATCACGATAGATGGCGAAATTTGTTCCCGTGCCCGATAAACCGGGTGATACCAGCATATAGTCCAATCGCCACCCCGTGTTGTTTGCCCACGCTTGTCCGCGATTGGACCACCAAGTGTAAAGATCGGGCTCTGTGGTCATCTGCCGAAAAACATCAACCCAGCCCTGTTCCTCATAAAGCTTAGTGAGCCATTCACGCTCATGCGGCATAAAGCCCGAGTTTTTCTGGTTGCTTCGCCAATTTTTGAGATCGATGTTCTGGTGACAGGTATTCCAGTCGGCGCAGATGATGAACTCCCGCTTTTCCTTTAACAGCTCTGCCATATGGGGCGTAAAGCGCTCCATGAAGACATCTTTTCTCGCCTGTGCATCATCATTACTCGAGCCCGAGGGGACGTAGAGGGATATAACACTGATGCCATCGAAGTCAGCCCGTAAGTAGCGTCCTTCGGAATCGACTGGCTCCCATCCTACTTTCACCTCGATCGCTGACGGCTTTTGCTTGGCGTACAACGCTGTACCGCTGTAACCCTTGCGCTCGGCATCGTTGTAATAGCAATGATAGCCATCGGGCCGAAATGCATCATCCACTAACTGGTGTTCCTGCGCCTTGGTCTCCTGAATACACACCACATCGGCGTCCTGTTTCGCCAGCCACTCGAAGAAACCTTTGCGCTGCGCAGCTCGAATACCGTTGGTATTACACGTAATAACTCTAAACACGCTACTCAGTCCTGTTTGATGCCCTGCACCATCGATTGGGCGCCCTTAATGAAGTCTTTGGTCTCTTTCGAGTCTTCTTTCCCATCACGAAGCAAACGCATGTCGACCGGAACGGTGATTCCTTTCTCCGCCGCGGGACGGACCTTAATGGTATTGTGCCAGCGCTGAAGGTGCTCCAAACCCTCGATTTCGATACCGCTCCACCGATGCGTTCTAACCCACGCCCAATTTGCCATATCGGCAATACTGTAATCACCGGCGAGGTATTCTGTCTTGCTCAACTGCGTATTCAATACCTCAAACAAGCGGCGGCCCTCGCTTTGATAGCGGTCAATGGCAGCTTGAATCTTCTCTGGGAAATAACGGTAGAACACATTCGCCTGACCCATCATGGGGCCGATACCACCCATTTGGAACATCAACCACTGAATTACCCGAGATCGACCCACTGTATCGGTGGGCAGGAATTGACCCGACTTCTCGGCGAGGTGAATCATGATAGCCCCGGACTCAAAGATGGAAAGATCATAGTCCCGATCGTAAATGGCAGGTATACGCCCATTCGGTGAGTGCGTTAAAAATGGCTCCTGCTTCTGCTCACCCGACCTCAGATCGATAGTGTGCACCTCGTAATCGAGTCCCATCTCCTCCAGCGCAATCGACACCTTGTGACCGTTGGGCGTTGGCGATGTGTAAAGATCGATCATAGGCCCAGCTCAGCGATCGTGTTCAGCACCACGTCATGGTGGTCCTTGGTCTTGAACTTGTTAAGAATCTCTCGAAGATTGCCCTCTTTATCGATTAGGTAGCTCGTTCTCAGAATTCCGTCGAACTCCCGTCCCATGAACTTCTTTGGTCCCCAGGCACCATAAGCATCCGCCACGGCGTGATCTTCATCGCTGAGCAGCTGGAAATTGAGCGCGTCGCGCTCTACAAACTTGGCTAAACGCTTTACTGGGTCTGGGCTGATGCCCAACACGACAACATCATGTCCGTCGAGCTCTGCTGCGATATCACGTAACCCCTGTGCTTGTACCGTGCATCCGGGCGTCATCGCCTTAGGGTAGAAATAGACCAGTACATTTTTTTTGCCCTTGAAATCGCTCAGTGAGACCTCAGCGCCATTATTGTCCTCAAGCGTAAAGCCCGGAGCGGGTGATCCTGTGGTTGGAAGTGACATGACAACTCCTCTGATTATCGTTGGGTTAAAAATAGAGCTATGAAAAATAGCTAATCTGCTGGCCTAACCGGTCCGACGTTTCTGGTACCGGATCGTGCTGTTACGTACCGGAAACTCCTGGGTTTTTCGGTCCTCAAAAAACTCTCTGAGCATCTCGATGACAACAGGGAACGCAAGCTCGTCCCATGGAATATCCGCCTCGGAATAGAGTTTGCTCTCAAGACTTTCTGAGCCCACACCAAACTGGCCGTCCAAGACCTCACATCGGTAAAAGACATATACCTGACTAATGTGAGGGACATCGAATATGCGGTAGAGCGCCATGTCGACAGCGCGCGCCTCGGCTTCTTCCCACATTTCCCGAGCAGCGCCCTCTGCGGTGGTCTCGCGATTTTCCATGAATCCTGCAGGTAAGGTCCATTTGCCGTAGCGCGGCTCGATAGCCCGCTTACAAAGGAGCACTTGATCACCTACAGTGGGTATGCAGCCAACAATAATCTTGGGGTTGACGTAGAAGATCTCACCGCAGGATGGGCAGACATCCCGCTCACGGTCCTCGCCCTCTGGGATCTTGCGAACGACCTCGTGCGCGCAACTGCTGCAATACTTCATTGATCGAGACCCTCAGTGGACCACCTTTCTCGGCGGTCCTTATCGACGGCTTTGACTGTAACCCATTGGCCTTCGTCGCCGGAATGCTCTCGCTTCCAAAAAGGAGCATCTGTCTTGAGCGTATCCATGACAAACTCGCAACCAGCAAACGCCTCTCCACGGTGATCGGCGCTGGCAGCGACAAAAACAATGGGGTCTTCAGTTTCCATTTGGCCGAAGCGATGCACGATTTGCCATGCCCGAAGACCAAAACGCTCCTGTGCTGTTTTTCCTAGATCGTTCAAAACACGTGTCGCCATTTCGACGTAGCATTCGAGATACAAACTATCGACCTGCCCATCATCATTGAAATCACGAACAAAGCCGGCAAATGTGGCGACAGCGGCATCGGGATGAGACCTATAGAAGCGGGTCGCCAGTTCGCCCGGGTCAATCGCCTCGTCCGTTACGTGCACCAACACATCATCCACCCGTCATCGGAGGGAAAAAGGCAACCTCATCCCCGTCGCTGATGCCTTCCTCTTGGAAGACCACTCGCTGATTGACCGCCTGAATTAAATTTGGGTGAGAGAGCGCCTCTTTCCACGCCTCACCCCGCAGACCGAGCTCATTTTTTAACGCCTCGACCGTCGTCAACTTCTCATTCAGTTCAAGCACTAACTGCTCAGTCTCCACGGCCTCGCGGATCAACGAAAAGAACTTAACGGTAATCGTCATTCTGCCACTCTCCTGTTTTACCACCTGACTTGTGCAACAGCGCGGTCTGCTCGATTACCATGCCCCGATCTATCCCCTTGGCCATGTCATACAGCGTGAGCGCTGCAATGGACGCCGCGGTCAGCGCCTCCATTTCAATGCCAGTCTGGCCTTTAACCTTACAGGTGACATCGATTACCACACCTGGGAGGTCGTGATCGATGGTGAGATCGACGGACACCTTCGTAATGGGCAAGGGATGGCACAGGGGTATTAAGTCGCTGGTTTTCTTGGCAGCCTGAATAGCTGCGATGCGAGCCGTAGCAAGCGCATCACCCTTCTTAAGTTCGCTCGATTCAATCGCCGCCAAGGTTTCTGGCTGCATTCTGATCTTGGATCGTGCTGTAGCGATCCGTTGAGTCACGGCCTTGTCTCCCACATCAACCATGTGGGCCTCGCCTTTGCTATCGAGATGGGTCAGGGACTGCTCGTCGCTCATTGGGCTGTATTGCTGTTTGCCATGGGACTGGAAGCTTACCCCAACTATGGCATGCTGTGTCGAAAGGGTTGGATGCAACAACGCAAGTTGAGCGAAGCTTACCCAGAATAGACTCAGACTAACGCAGAGAGACAGCGTGACTGACCCACAATCCAATAACTACAAGTGGTTTGTTCTGGCCATCCTCACCGTAGTCTATGCCTTTAACTTCATCGATCGTCAGATTCTGGTCATTTTGCAGGAGCCCATCAAAGCAGAGCTCGGGCTCAGTGATACTCAGCTGGGGCTATTAACCGGCTTCAGCTTTGCTGTGGTCTACGTCACCGCTGGCATCCCTATCGCCTGGTTGGCGGATCGAAGCAATCGACGAAATATTGTTGCCGTCTCGCTCGGCATCTGGAGCGTTATGACCGCTTTGTCGGGCATGGTGCAGAACTACACACAGCTTCTATTGGCCCGGCTGGGCGTGGGGCTCGGTGAGGCGGGCGGGTCGCCGCCCTCGCATTCTATGCTCAGCGACTACTTCCCTGAGGAGCAGCGCGGCACCGCGCTATCCATCTATACCACAGGCATCTATCTAGGCATCTTTTTTGGTTACTTTGCCGGCGGTTGGATCGCGGACACCTACGGTTGGCGCAATGCATTTTTTATCGTTGGTATCCCCGGCGTAGTCTTGGCTTTTCTCCTGTTGCTGCTTGTGCGGGAGCCGCCCCGAACCTTGCTGCCAAATGCAGTTGAGAACGAAAAAGCGAGCTTCAAAGAAACCATCGTTTTTCTACTTCAACGACCGGCGTTTTGGTGGATTGCGCTGGGCTGCTCAACCGCGTCCTTCGTTGGCTACGGCAACGGTAACTTTTTTCCTTCACTGCTCATCCGAAATTACGGACTCACAGTGACAGAGGTGGGCATGTTCATGGGCGTTATCTCGGGCTCGACTGGAATGCTGGGAACCTTTCTTGGAGGCTACCTTGCCGATCGATGGGGTAAACGCGATAAGCGATGGTATGTCCGTATTGCGCTTTGGGGACTGATACTGTCGTTACCGCTGTCTTATTACACCTTGCTCGGGAGCGAGCCCCTCTATGTGGTTCTGGCTTACACCCCAGCTCATATCCTGAACACGTTGTACCTGGGGCCCTGTATCGCCATCTGCCACACACTAGTTGCTCCTAACATGCGGGCAAGCGCCTCGGCTGTTTTGCTATTCGTTATCAACATGATCGGCCTTGGTTTAGGGCCGCTAGTCGTGGGCGCCCTTTCTGATGCCTACATCCCCATCTTTGGCGAGGAAAATCTGCGGTACGCGATGTTAACGGCTCTCACCATGGGTACCTCGGGGGTGTTCTTCTTCTGGATGGCTCACCGGACGCTACTGGGAGACATATCGAAAACGGAGGCCGCGCTGACAGGAACGAAAGCACAGTCCTAAGTTGGATCACGAGAGTTAACTGCAAATAGTGGCAGGATTTCCCTTTTGAATTGGGGCCTTAAAGCGTAGTCTGCGCGCTTTCCTCGCCCGTATATCCGTTATGACCGACACCACCCCTTCACCCATGGCGTTTTCAAGCCTTGGGTTACCACCTTTTCTATTGGAATCCCTCAGCGTACTGGGCTACGAAGAGGCAACGCCCATTCAGGCGGAAACCATTCCAGCTCTGATGGCAAACAGGGATGTGGTTGGGATTGCCCAGACAGGCACGGGCAAAACGGCGGCATTTGCGCTTCCAGCATTAGCCAAGCTCGACTACAAACGGCGAAACCCACAGGTGCTCGTGCTCTGTCCAACGCGTGAACTGTCAATGCAAGTTGCGGATGCGTTCAGAAGCTACGCCAAATCGTCTGATGGCTGCCGAGTCGTGGCGCTGTGCGGGGGTAATGATATGCGCCAGCAACTTCGCAGCCTAAAAGAAGGAGTTCATATCGTCGTTGCTACGCCCGGGCGTTTGCTGGACCACCTGAAGCGAGGCAGTGCCGATTTCAGTGAAATACAGTCAGTCGTCCTCGATGAGGCGGATGAAATGCTAAGAATGGGCTTCATCGATGATGTCGATGAAATCCTCGCTCAGACACCCAAGGGCCGGCGCGTCGCCCTCTTCTCGGCAACCATGCCCCAGCGCATCAGGGAGATTGCGAGTGAGCATTTGCAAGATCCAGTGGAAGTCGCCATTACATCGGCCGCCACAACCAATGCGAACATTCAACAACGCTATTGGCTGGTAAAGGGCACGAACAAACTCGACGCCCTGACACGCTTCCTGGGTGTCGAGGATACACAAGGCGTCATTGTGTTCGTCAGAACCCGAGAGAGCACGTCAGCCATTGCAGACCAATTGCGCCAGCGGGGCTTTAACGCATCCCCGTTAAACGGCGATATCGATCAAAAAACGCGTTTTAAAACAGTCGAGCAACTCAAGGATGGACGACTCGATATTGTCGTCGCCACTGATGTCGCGGCACGAGGACTGGATGTAGAGCGAATTACACACGTCATCAACTATGACATTCCCTTTGACAGAGAGTCCTATGTGCACCGCATTGGCAGAACCGGTCGTGCTGGGCGCGAAGGCAAAGCAATCTTGTTCGTGGCTCCCCGAGAACGCCGCATGCTTCATAACATCGAGCGCGTTACAAAACAGAAGATTGAGCAAATTGATCTCCCGTCGTTTGAAGATATTGACGCGAAAGCACGAGAGCGATTGATCGCACAACTTCGTTCTGGTCTGGAAACGCAACACCACCCTCGCGCGAATGATGCCATTGAGCAGTTAATCAACGAGGGAAACACCCATCGGGATATTGCGCTGGCGCTAGCGACTATGATCATCGACGGCACCGAATCCCCTCGTGAAACACGGACCACAAAAAAGCCCCTCGGTGGTGACAGTGAGCGCCCGAAGAAATCACGCGAACCCCTTCCGCTTCGTGACAAACGAGGTAAGGAACGCGAGGTGCCGCTTACCTACACAGCGAAAGAGCTGGGACGTGCCAGACCACTTGATGAGCATCCAGACGTTGTTATGGAGCGCTTCTGGCTTGCCGTCGGTCGAAAACAGGGCGTTAAAGCGCGCGAAATCGTTGGAGCCATTGCCAACGAGGCCGGTATCGAAGGCCAGTTTATTGGCAGTATTAATATTTTCGAACACTACTCGACTGTCGACCTTCCCGAGGGTATGCCCAAGCCGATTTTGAAGCACCTAAAGAAAACCCGAGTAAAAGGCACTAACTTGGGCATGGTACGCGTCGTCGACTCATTCTCGTCCTAATCTCTTCTCTCGCCGAAACCTCGGCGAGACGCTACCGACGCCGCTCTATGCTCTAGCATTCTCTTGTTGCTCATGAGACGCTCAAGGTTGTGGATCGGCGTTTGATTCCCGTGTCAGCGCCGCGCTGTGAAACAACAATAAATTCAGCGGAGCAAAACAATGGAATTTCACTTCAATAATGTCTGGACAGCGCTTTCAGAAACATTTCCCGACAGACCCGCACTAATCTGCGAAGGTAATACAGTCACTTGGTCACAGTTTAACGAGCGAGCAGCCCGTCTCGCGGGTTTATTTAGCGACAACGGTGTAACCAATGGGGCTTCTGTGGGCATGTACATGCTCAACTGCAACGAATACACAGAAGCGCACTTTGGCTGCTTCAAGCAGTCAGTCTGCCCAGTCAACGTCAATTACCGCTATCGTGCAGAGGAGTTGATCTACCTGCTCGATAATAGCGACGCCGAGGTGGTTATCTATCATGCGAGCTATGCACCTCGCATTGCCGAAATTCGAGACAGCCTTCCCAAGATAAAGCTCTACATTCAGGTAGAGGATGAATCGGGCAATCCGCTGCTAGAGGGTGCCTTGGATTATGAGACGGCCCTAGCCGACTCGACACCTCTCCCCTTCACGCCAAGTGCCTACGACGATCGCTACATGCTGTATACCGGCGGTACCACCGGCATGCCGAAGGGCGTTATGTATGACAACGGTGCCCTCGCCCATTGGCTATGCATCGGCGGCTATACATCGCGTGGACTCCCGCCACCAACTTCCATTGATGAGGTTCTTGCCGGAGCAAAAGCGATTACCGAGATGGGCGCGGTGCATCGAAGCTTGCCCGCTTGCCCTCAGATGCATGGAACAGGCATGTGGATTGGGACCATGGTTGCGTTGAACTGCGGCGGCACGGTAATCACACAACGAACTCAGCATCTGGATGCGGACGCCTTATTGCAGTGTGTGGTTGATAATGAAGTCAGCGATCTGACCATTGTCGGCGACGCATTTGCTCGTCCAATTTTAGCCGCGCTCGATGCTGCAAAGGCGGCAGGTAAGCCGTATGACTTGTCACGGGTAGGTCAGATTGCGTCTTCAGGTGTCATGTGGTCCTCAGAGATTAAAGAAGGCCTGCTAGAGCATCAGGATATGGTGCTCAACGACATCATGGGCTCGACAGAGGGTTCCATGGGCGGGTCGATTAGTACGCGAGACAACGCCGCGAAAACTGCGAAATTTAGCATCGCGGAATACGTAAAAGTGTTCAACGAAGATGATGAGCCCGTCGCACCTGGATCGGGCGAAATGGGGATGGTTGCGACGGCAGGCATCGTGCCTCGTGGTTACTACAAAGATGAAGAGAAGTCCGCGCGAACCTTCCGAACCGTCAATGGTGTTCGTTACTCCTTCCCGGGAGATTTTGCGACGGTGGAGGCGGATGGAAGCATCACTCTTTTGGGTCGGGGATCTCAATGCATCAACACCGGTGGTGAGAAAGTGTTCACGGAAGAGGTTGAGGAGTCCATCAAGCGGCACAATGATGTAGAGGACTGCCTCGTCGTGGGATTACCGGACGAGCGCCTTGGCAACCGAGTCGTCGCGGTGTACTCGCAGAAGCCAGGGACCGCACCCATTGGTGAAGACGGGTTGCGAGAGCATGTTCGGTCACAACTCGCCGGGTACAAAGCCCCCAAACAAGCCATTTGCGTTGATGTCGTGCAACGCGCGCCGAATGGAAAAGCCGACTACAAATGGGCCAAAGCAACCGCAGAAGCCCATCAGTAAACGTCTGCCAATAAAGCCTGGGAGGCTACGTATGAACAAGCTAGTTAATCTTTCCTTCATCGTAGCCCTCTCACTTCAAGCCTGCGGTGGCGGTGGCGGAGGCTCAGCACCACCCTCCTCTGTTGTAACGCCGCCGCCGAGCTTTGAGTCTCCGCATCCCGATACCTGGGAGACGCAATCCGCAGCTGATGCCGGGTTTAACGCCGCAGCATTGTCGGATGCCTTTGATTACGCCATGCAAGACGGGACCTTTACCCAGGCAGCACTGGTCATACGAGACGGCAAACTCATCGCGGAGGAGTATCGAGGCATTGCGGACGGTGAGGTTAATACGCTCACTTCTCTGGGTTCCTACCCTGGCGATCAAGATCCCGCATTCTGGATTGAAAACTATGGAACTCGCGACAGCGCAAGCCTGATGACCTCATGGTCTACCGCGAAGTCGTTTACCAGCATGCTGATCGGCATGGCCATCGAGAAAGGCTTCATCACATCGACCGACCAGCTAGCGTCAGATTTCATCTCCGAATGGCAGGCCGATGACCGCATCAATATCACCATTGAGCAACTATTAGACATGCGCTCGGGGCTTGTACCTATGTGCTTTTTATCCAGCACCGGCAACCTCGGAGAGTGTGAGAACCAGGGAGATGCGGCAGCCGGTGGGAATATCGTGTTTTACCCGGATCAAATGTCGGGATGCATCAATCGTGATCTTGCAGTCGATGGTGCTGCCTATCCCTGGGACTCCGATGGCATTTACAGAGCCGGCGAATTTCTCTACTCGAATTGTGATACTCAGGTTCTGGGCGAAATCCTGTTTCGAGCGACCGGACAGGATCCCGGAACGTTTGCACAAACGGAACTCTTCGAGCCTATCAATATGACCGCTTATTGGTGGCGCGATAACGTGGAAAGCGGTCAGTCGAACGGGAACTACCTAACGTATTGCTGCCTCGATGCCACACCTCGTGATTTTGCGAAGTTTGGTTACCTCATGCACTTAGGCGGTATCGAGCTGGAGAGTGGGACACAGTATGGCAGCTACGTATCGCAAGTTCGTGCGATGGACAGCTTCTACGATAAGCAATTCTGGAGTTTTTGTGGCGAGGAGGATGGCAATGGTGGTTGCCTAAACCTTGTGATTGTTACTCGCGGCTTTGATGGTCAATTCATCGCAATGGACTTCAAACACAATCTGATTTTGGTTCGGGCAAGCCTGTATCAGCCTTACCTCAATCGATCAGACGAGCGAAAAATGTTCCTTATTCCTGGTTCTGTTGCTGATTCAAACTGGATTGGCTCGGTGCCTAATGCGATGGCCATCCGGGCGGCTCCCACCTTTTTCATCGAGGAGTTTCACGCGAGGGTTGTTGCGGCCCTCAACCAATAAAACCTGAGCGCTCAGAACAAACTTAGGATCACAGCGATACCAAAGCTCACGAAGAGGGTTCCGAACGCACTGTCAATAACCGGTGAGGCTTGAAATAACGTTGCCGCAAAGCGCTGATTGCTCGCCAATATGCCGACAAGAGCATACCAAGCTGCATCAATGAGGCCCGCCATTAGCGCGGCGAACACCTGTGTTGAGATTAATTGTTCGGTACTCAGGAACTGGCTAAAAATCGCGACGAAAAAAATCACCACCTTTGGATTGAAAAAAACGATAAGGAAACCGTTTAAAGCGTGCTGCCAGAGCCCCAGAACTGAATTATTGTCTTTACTCGTTACTTGATCAGTTCCATCCCCACCTTCTCTAGTGGCTTCCGTCAGAGCCCTGATACCGCCAAATAGCATCCGACAACCCAGATAGAGGAGGAACAGCGCCCCACCGATCTGCAGGGCGTTCATGAAAAAGACTGAGTTTTGAATCAGGGCGGCTAAGCCAAGCACTACAGCGAGGGCGTAGACGCTGATTCCGACCCCATGTGCGAGCGCTACGGCGAGAGCACTTGAACGACCGTGTGTGATAGCAGTGCGAAGGACAAGCGCGACGCTGGGACCGGGTGACATAGCGCCAGCCAATAACGTCATTGCCAGTAGTAGCCAGAGCTCAAGAGTCACGAAGCCGCCAAGCGTTGGTGTGGTTTGAGGTCTTTATGCGCTTCGCTGAGATACACCAGCGAACCAGACACACACACGAAGAGAAAATGGAGCGGGAAACGAGGTTCGAACTCGCGACCTCAACCTTGGCAAGGTTGCGCTCTACCAGCTGAGCTATTCCCGCATCACAAGTGGGTAGTAAATATAACTGCAATGGAATGGGCTTTCAAGCAGAATTAAAAAAAGTTTAGTGATGAAAGAGATTCATAAAACTCATCATTACTCATCATTTTATGCAATAAAATGCTACATTGTTACTACACTTATTTTAAATCTATGATTTTTATAATCGGGATTTTCTAGATGAATTAGTTGTTCTAAAGTTAGATCACTACTCATGCTACTTCAGCTTCATAAAGAGATTTCTGAAATCCATCATAAACACTTTTAATCAGAGATATCTCACCAAGCTCATTTGTTGCATCGGCAATTGTTTTATATCTAAGCTCAATGAGTTTTGGTAAATTTTCTTGGGACAGCTCCCAAACACCACGATTAATATATTGATGACCAACGAAGTCTACAAAATCTTGATGCGGCTTATCAATAGTCGGATAGTAAAGCTCCCTTGAGTTAATCATCCGATCAGATCTTTTGAGCATGTTTTTTCTGAAAGATATATATCTGAGAACGTCATAAATATCGGATTCCTTTGCTCCGACTAATGCTTGGATAGATTTAAGTTGATCTTGACCATATCCCACCTCTTGAAGCTTAAGTAGGAGTTCTGCACGTGTTTGTGGGAGCGACCAGA
>CAJWQE010000035.1 GCA_913045375.1 uncultured Halieaceae bacterium
TTTTGGTGACACCAACCGCCGCTACTTGTACCTCTCTGGCTGGATGATCGCTGCCCTGCGCTCAGAGTTTGGTCCTTTGCCAGATCAATCGATGCATGAAAAAACCTCAGTACCCGCTCTGATTGAGGAGCTGTATACGTTCTTGCGTCAGGCCGACGCGCGCGAGTTGGGCGGTCTTTTCCGTCAACTCGATGCGGCACGGGCGGCTAACAATGATGTTCAAGAGCGGGCGATCATCAACCAGATCGATAATTTCCAGACGCACGTCGTTCCCATCATTGCCGACATTGATGCCGGCTTTGGTAATGAGGAAGCAACCTACCTTCTCGCCAAGAAGATGATCGAAGCCGGTGCTTGTGCCATTCAGATCGAAAATCAGGTGTCTGATGAAAAGCAGTGTGGCCACCAGGACGGCAAAGTTACGGTTCCACACGCTGACTTCCTCGCTAAAATTCGCGCGGTTCGCTATGCGTTCATCGAGTTGGGCGTAGAAAACGGCATCATTGTCGCTCGCACGGACTCACTGGGTGCCGGCCTGACTAAGCAGATTGCTGTGACCAATGAGCCAGGCGATTTGGGTGATCAGTACAATAGTTTCCTTGACGGCGATGTCGTTCAAACTGCAGATGATTTGGCCAATGGCGACGTCGTTGTGAAGGCCAATGGTCAGCTGTTGCGTCCCAAACGTCTCGCATCAGGTTTGTTCCGATTCAAGCCTAATACGGGAGAAGACCGTGTTGTTCTCGACTGCATTACCTCGCTACAGAATGGCGCCGACCTTCTGTGGATTGAGACCGAGAAGCCGCATGTGGGTCAGATTGCAGGCATGGTTAATCGTATTCGCGAGGTCGTTCCAAACGCGAAGCTGGTTTACAACAACAGCCCATCGTTTAACTGGACGCTCAACTTCCGCCAGCAGGTTTTTGACTCATGGGCTGAAGAGGGGCAGGACGTGTCTCCCTACGCTCGTGATGAGCTAATGTCAGCCGATTACGACGAGACTGATTTAGCGATCGAAGCTGACCGCAGAATTCAGTCATTCCAAGCCGATGCGGCGCGGGAGGCAGGTATATTCCACCATTTGATTACCCTGCCCACTTATCACACGGCAGCACTGTCGACTGATAACTTGGCCAAAGAGTACTTTGGTGAGGCCGGGATGCTCGGCTACGTCGCAGGGGTGCAGCGTAAAGAGATTCGTCAGGGTATCGCCTGTGTTAAGCACCAGAACATGGCTGGCTCAGACATGGGCGATGACCACAAAGAGTACTTCTCCGGTGATGCGGCACTCAAAGCCGGTGGCGCTGACAACACCATGAATCAGTTTGGATAATCATGCCCACTGGTTCGGCAAGCCCAGTCATTCGACTGGGCTTTTTTTTGCGCTGCGTCTTGCCAAACCCTGCTTACCGAAGCACAGTTCCAAAATGAAATGGGAAAATATAGACGAACAGGTATGTTCCGTGGCTCGGGCGCTTTCTATTATCGGGGAACGCTGGACGCTCCTGATTATCAGAGATGCGTTCAAGGGGACCCGCCGCTTTGAGGGGTTCCACAAGAACCTGGGTGTGACTCGACACCGACTTACTGAGCGACTCAATTCATTGGTAGAGTCGGGTGTCATGACCAAAGTACCCTACAGTCGGAATCCGGAGCGCTTCGAGTACCGGTTGACGCGCAAAGGACTGGGTCTTTACCCTGTTCTGATGAGTTTGAGTCAATGGGGTGATCAATGGTTGGCAGACGAAAATGGACCACCCATGACTTATTGGCACAGTCGTTGCGCACAGGACTGTGAGCCGATAATGGCGTGTAGCGAGTGCGGTGAAGCCCTGAAGCCTGAAGAGGTCTCGGCGAAACTGGGAACCGAACTCACCCATTATGTGGCACACTTAAAAGATCACGGGTTACCCATACCTAGTGATGCTGAATTACCCAAGCGCGCAGGCGAGTACCGAAAAACAAGGACGCGATAGGAACCGAGCTTATGAACCAGCAAGTCAACAATCTGATCATGAATGCCGATGAGAACATGGGGCAGGTAGAACGAAGCCCCATGGATGAACAGCTATTCCGCAAGCAGCGCTTGGCCGCCGCTCTGCGGATTTTTGGTCGATTTGGGTTCGATGAGGGTGTAGCGGGGCACATTACCGTTCGGGACCCACTGGACCCCGAGACCTTCTGGGTAAACCCCATGGGCCGTTCATTCAAAATGATGCGCGTATCCGATTTGATTCGCGTCGATCACGACGGAAATATTGTTGAGGGCAGCGGCATTCTCAATGGTGCCGCGTTTACGATTCATAGCCAGATTCATGCAGCGCGTCCCGATGTCACAGCAGCGGCACACGCACACTCTATCTACGGCAAAGCGTGGGCTTCCCTTGGTCGTCTGCTGGATCCGCTCACTCAGGATGCTTGCTCATTCTATGGTGATCATGCGCTGTTGGATGACTACACCGGTGTTGTCGTTGATATGGATGAGGGCGAACGACTCGCTCAAACCTTGGGTGATAAGAAAGCGATTATCTTAAAAAATCACGGGCACCTGACAGTCGGCCAATCCGTTGAGGAGGCTACCTGGTGGTACGTCACTATGGAGCGAACCTGCCAGGCACAACTGCTTGCAGAGGCTGCGGGAGAGCCGAAACCAATCCCGCACGAGATGGCGGTTCATACCCAAAAGCAGGTCGGCAGTAACTTGTCGGGTTGGTTCAGTGGTCAGCCGTTGTTCGATGTGATTCTCAGCGAGCAGCCAGACCTTCTAGACTGAGTCACTCAAGCATCTGCCGCCTAAAGCGGCTGATCGAATTTATCGCGATCGAATGAAGCGATGAGCAACGATAAATTACTCAGCTGTACGACCAACAAGGGATAGTGCAGGTACTGAATCAGTGCGAGCGTATCCTCGGTCTCTAGCCACGTGCGGGCCCATTGATAAAACCCCAGGGCAAAGAGGGCACCGGCGAGGGCGCCGAGCGTTTTACCAATATCGACGGGTTTAAAGCTTTCCTTAGCAATCACCAGCGTCTCGAGCCTAACCAAATAGTTTCCAAATATCAGCGCTAGCTGGAATCCGAGGTAGACACCAGCGGCCAGTAAAAAGCTTTGCGGGTAGAGCAACACGGCGACAACACTCAGTAGCGCAATGACCTCGACGCTCACTGATATTCGGAAAAACCAGTTTAGGTTCAGGAGTCGAGAGTAGGCCAGTGCCACCAGTAGTGGACCCAAACTGAATGCGAGCGGGCCCAGCGAGAAGGCCTCGGGCGGTAAAGGCGCCATGAGTGCGACATAAGCCGTCCCCCACACTCCCTGAAAAAACGCGTTAATCGACTTGTAAGCGACGAAGGGTTTTAAGCGCAGCGCAGGGTGGATGGAGTCGCGCACTTAGTAATCAACGCCTTTTCGAGCTTTGATGCCGGCACGAAACGCGTGTTTGACCTCCTTAACTTCGGAGACGGTGTCTGCCAGTGTTTGTAAGCCACTCCCACCGCCGCGCCCTGTGAGCACAACACTCTGGTGCTCCGGGCGCGCCTGAACAGTTTTAATGACCTGTGCCTCATCAAGGTAATCAAACGAAAGCATATAGGTGATTTCATCGAGCACCACCAGGTCGTAGGCGGGGTCTTGCAGCATTCGAGCGGCTTCGGCCCATGTGCGTTCAGCAGCCTCGATATCACTTTGGCGGTTTTGTGTGTCCCAGGTGAACCCGGTCCCCATCTGATAAAAATCAGAGTCGGGAAGGTGTTCACGGGCGAACAGTTCCTCACCCGATAGTTGTTCACCCTTGATGAATTGGACAATGCCAACGCGCTGACCGTAGCCCATGGCCCGCATCACCATGCCGAAGGCAGAGCTGGTCTTCCCTTTACCGTTGCCTGTTAGCAGTAAAACAATGCTTTGTTCTGTATCAGCAGCAGCGATCGATGCATCGACATTGGACTTCTGTTTTTCCATCGACGCTTTGTGCTTCGCATCTTTATCCATAGTCATATCTCAAATGGCTAGCTTTACACCGACATAAAGCGCACGACGTGGGCTTCGGTAACCTGCAATGTCAGTGTAGGCCTGATTGGTCAGGTTCTCTGCTCGTACTGACAGACTAATCGAGCCGGTCACCTTACGAGAAAAGGTTGCGTCCATCACGGTGTAGTCAGACAGAGCCGACCCAAACTCGTCTACTCGATCCGCTGTGTGCCGAGCGATTAGCATCCAGCTGGAATCGCCGTCGTTATAGCGCGCGTTAAGCTGCATCGTGAGCTCTGGCCGATAGGGCAGCCGTGCACCTTGCGAATCTTCTGCATCCAGTTGTGACACGAATCCGCCGACCGAGAAACGCTCCGCGAGCTGCCAGTCCACGGATGCTTCAATGCCGGTAGATTCGGACTCGCCAGCAATCTGGACGTAACCACTGTAGTTCACCAAATCAAAAATAATGGCGTCGGTAATCTGTTGGTTGAAGTAGGTCAGATCCCAGGTCACAGCACCCGTTACATCACGTAGGCCAATTTCCCAGCCCTCACTTCGCTCTTCCTTTAGCGGAGAGTCTGTCGCTGGGCTAAACGCCCAGGGTCCTGTGTTGTAGCCAATCTCGTAGGGTGATGGTGCTCGGAAGCCCGTGCCAATGGCCGCCTTCGCAGAAATACCGTCAAACGCTGTCGGCGTCAGTGCAGTCAAGCGCCAGGAGGTGTGTCTACCAAAGTCATCGTTGTCATCAACGCGAATACCACCGGAGACAATCAGGTCATTACTCTCGCGCTGCAGGTTGGCGTAAGCTGCGTTGTTGTCGCGACTTCGCTGGTCAAACCCGTCGTCGTAGCCTTGCTCGTCAAGGTCCACACCGACTGTTACGCGAAAAGCGTCACCGACCTTTCGGCTGTGCATGGCTGTCAGCTGGTCGTTATGGCCTTGGGTGCTAAATCCAACGGCCCCATCTGTCGCATAGGCGCGTTCACTGGTGCTTTCACTCCAGCTAATGCGGGTTTGGCTGCTGTCATCGCTGTGGTTGATGACGATGTTCTGGCTGTCATTCTTGTAGTCATCAGTGCAGTCGTTACTGATACCAAAGGCTGATGTGTAGCAAAGGTCATAATCAGTCTGGGCATCGACCTCACGCGCAATCAGTGTTGCTGACCATCCTTGCCACTCAGGTGATGTGTAGCTGAGATGATAACTGTCGTTGTCGTAGCCATCGCGGTCGGCAAGTACGGTGTCATCGAGGCGCGCGTTAAATCCCTCGAGCGCGACCTTGTTTATCAGAAGCGTCGCTTCACCCACTGTGGTCTCTCCTGATGCGGCGGTAAGCGTCTCGGATTCGAAACCATAGCCGCCGCGCTCCACATCGATATTCAACGAAGCATCGGCACCACCGCTACGACTGGTAAGTGAAATAACGCCACCGGCGTCCGCACCCCAGAGAAGCCCTTGGGTACCGCGAAGCACCTCAATCCGATCGAGCGAGCCCGAGAGCACATGCTCCATTCGAGGACCAATTTGCGGTGACGAAGGATCGCTGATATCGACACCATCTAATAACACTTTGGTTCTGAAACCATCCTGACCGCGAACCCGAGTACCGCTTACCGCGCCAAGGCCGCCGGTTTGGGTGGTTGAGATGCCAACCTGGGTCTTGAGTAGCTGAGGCAGGGTTGCCGAGCCCAGAGCCTCCATTAACTTGCGATCAATGACATTGACGGAGACCGCCAACGACTGACTAGAGGTATCGATGCGATCGGCGACGATCACCGTTTCCTCAATGGTTTCAGCCAGTGTTTGAATAGGATTGACGGCGAGGATAACGCCGACGGTCATGCGGAAAATGATATGGAAAAGACGAGTTTGCATTGCTGCTCCTACCTTTTTATCAGGAGCGACAAGCGGCAAAGAGGTGAGGCGCAGTGATAGCAAACAGCCTTAACTCCCTGCTGGAGCCCACCGCGCCATTGGGTTGTTTTATAGGCAGGTATCGGGCTCTGATAGGCTTAGCTATCTCTACCGTTGCGGGGGCAGCGCTGGCTCATCCAGACTTCCCTTTTAACCTACCCGGGCGAAACGCCTGTAGGCACCTAAGCCGCGCACGTTACTCGGTTGATGGCGGCGCGTCAATGAACTTTTATGCTAGGGTTGCGCGCATGATGGATGTGCAGAAAAGCGGCGAGCGTGTTGCTCAGTGGCGAGATTTCGTTGCCGAGCGTTTGGGGCGAGAACCGAGGGGTTTTCGTGACGTCGCAGCATTTAACGCCGAGGGTTTGCCGGCCAGTATTCGTGTTAGCTCAATTGTGGACGGAAAGCCTTTTCCCACGCTTTATTGGCTGATTGATGCCGAACTGTCGCTTAACATCGACCGTTTAGAGGCTTCTGGGTGGATAGCTCGGGTACAGTCTGAGATCGCGAAAAATGCCGACTTCAGACGACGCATGCAGCAGGACCACGCTGCGCATATCACCCTGCGCTACGGTTACCTCCTCGATGAAGAGCGCAAGCTCCTTGCATCCAAAAACATGCTATCAGCACTGTCCAAACGCGGTATCGGCGGCATCAGTGAGCCTGATCGAATCCGCTGTTTCCACACGTGGTATGCGGCGCATATGGTGGTGCCCAACGCTGTGGGTGAAATTGTTGATCGGCTACTCGCGGACGCAACACCCCGCGCTTTACTCACTGATTCAGCTTAGTTAGTTGTCTCTGCGACTAGCCAAAATGGCAGAAGCAGAGCTTGTTCCCCTCGGCATCCCTGACGTAGGCGCCATAGAAGACATCGGGGATACGCTGACCCGGTTCGCCATCACAAGTGGCACCCAGCGAAATGGCTTTGGCGTAAAGCGCGTCCACGCCTTCCTTACTTCCCCCGTGAAAGGCCACCATGACACCATTGCCTGATGTTGGTGCCTGCTCATCATAGGGTGTGCAGATAGCGAGGCAGGCTTCGCTCATGGAGGAACCGAAAAAGACGATGCGATCCGTTCCCATGATCTTTTTCCAGCCCATGGTTTCCGTGAGTGCACCGTAGAATTCGACCGCGGCTTCAAGGTCTGATGCGCCGAGCGTGGTGTATGCCAACATAGGTGTATTCCTTTTAGGTTGCGACATGTAGTCGTTGAGACTGAAAACGTGATCTTAGTGCTTACTCGAGCGCAGCGCGAACCCTGTGCCCCAATTGTCCAGCTCGAGGAATTAGCGGTATTCTCCGGCTATGGGACAGGGGCTGTAATGGATACGTTTTACGCAGGTGCGATTTTAGCCGCGCTTTTTGTTGGGCTCGTGGTTTCGCGATTAAGTGCCACTGTGCTTTTTTTGATGGCTGCTATCGCCTGTTTGCTAGCTGGACTGATCGAGCCTGATGTCTTCTGGGCGAAAGCAACAAATGAGGGGTTGGTGACCCTCATGCTGTTGATGCTGTGCGCCGTTGCGCTGGAGCGTCTGCCTTGGTTGGGGTTGCTCTCCCGAGGCATTGATTCGCCAAACCGATACCTGGCAGTGGCGCGGATTACCGCTGTGGCTGCTTCTACCTCGGCCTTTTTGAATAATACGGCCATTGTTGCAGCGTTGGCGCAGGTGCTGAGACGCAGCAGCTACCACTTGCCCTCGCAATTGTTGTTGCCTCTGTCCTACGCAGCGATTCTCGGTGGCACGTTGACCCTCATTGGTACCTCGACCAACCTCATTGTCAGTAGCTTTTTAGCCGATCGACGCGGCAGTGGCTTGGCATTCTTCGATTTTTTGTGGGTTGCTGGCCCTGTGGTGCTCGGTGTCTGCATACTCCTGGTGTTGTTGTCATCGAGATTACCCAAGCGAGCGGTCGCGCAGGAAGAGCGGAGCGAATATGTTCTGGAGGCAGTGGTAGAGCGCGAGGGTGATCTTGTCGGTATGACGGTTCGCGACGCGGGACTGCGAGAACTTGAGACCTTGTACTTGAGTGAAATTGTCCGCGGGGGTCAAATCATGACCGCCGTCTCTCCCGGCGAGGTCTTACTCGGCGGAGATCGCCTTAATTTTGTTGGGGACATCAAGGATGCGTCACGACTGACACAGATTAGTGGTCTCACCACCTTTGCCAGTGAGGAGGGACTCATGCAGCCTTCACTAACAGAGGTGATCATTGCGCCCGGGTCAGTAATAAACGGAAGAACGCCCAAAGAGCTCGGGTTTAGAGCGCGCTTTGACGCAGCTATCGTAGGCTTGCAGCGTGACGGTGAAACGGTGAGCGGAAAGCTGGGCCGCACTACTTTGCGAGCAGGTGACCTATTGGTCTTAGCGACCGGTGAGGATTTCACTCAGAGGAAAAATCTCGGTAGAAACTTTTACTTGTTGTCAGATGATCTTGACGTTCGACTCATGGACTCCAAGCAGGGCTTTCTGGTGACTGCCGCCTTGGCGGGGGTCATCGGCCTGTCGGCCACAGGTGCTCTAAGCTTGTCGGTTGGTCTGTTGGTTCTGCTCGTCGGTCTATGGTTGAGTGATCTTGTCAGCGTCGATGATTTACGCCGACGTTTTCCCTTCGATATCTGGATTTTGGTTGCCTCGGCGCTGGTGCTAGCTCAGTCACTGGTGGATTCGGCGCTCATCAGTACGGGTATGTCATGGGTCATGCCGATGTTGGCGGATCAGACCCCGATCATCGCGCTCATTATCATCTTTTTCCTGACCCTGGCACTGACAGAATTGGTCACCAATAATGCGGCCGCAGCGCTTATATTCCCCATTGGATACGGGCTTGCCCAGAGTCTGGGTGTGGACGTTATGCCCTTTGTTCTCGCGGTTGCGTTTGCGGCGAGCGGATCGTTTTTGACTCCCTACGGCTATGCCACGAACTTGATCGTTCAAAACATTGGTGGCTACACCCGGGGTGACTACCTACGGTTTGGCTTTCCGATTTCGCTGGCTTATTCAGTCGGTATTTTGTCGATGCTGAATCTGACCTATTTCTAGTCGTCAGTAGTCAGTCGTCGCTCGGTTTGATCAATAACTTCCTAACGCGTTCTTTACGCCGGTGAGCGCTGAGCCGTTCTTGAAGCCTGATCTCAGCGATGCTGTCAGCCAAGCGTCTACGATCATCAACCTCAGGTGTTTCCGACAGAAGTTTTAACAACGGTTGACGCGCATGCGACTGGCGCCATAGTCGCAGATGAGATTCGATATCGCTGAGCAGGCCCACCCGCACTTGGTAGCCCCGGTTAGACGCTGCGTGCAATAAAAGGATTGCTTTTAACTCACCCGTCGCGTCCTCCAGTTTGAGCCAGTCCTTGTCGTTATCATGCTTCAGAACACGATTTCGCAGTTTTAGAAATCGATGTTCAGCACGCTCAGTCATCGCGATGGTCAGGACTTCCGCTGGATCACGTGGCGGTATTGACTCAAGGTAACCGAACCACCAGCGTCTGATGCGAACCCATTCGGGCTTCGCCATGAGTTTGTGACATTTGCTGACAGGCTTTGACGACAGTCTGGCAACTGCGCTCGCAATTTTGTTGAGGTCTGACTCGTTCAACGAGTCTCTCAGGAGATCAATGGTTCTCAACCAAGCGATGCCTTCACTCAGCTTTTGCTGTAGCTTCCCCCAGCGTTTGCCTTGCTTAATCGCCTCGGGCTCGTCCAGCGTCGCGAGAAGGTGGCCAATGTCACTGACCGCGTAATTGAGCTTCCATAAGGGGGAGCCCCTAAGACTGTCTTCCAGCCAAGCTTTACGCGACTGCTCGAGCACATCGCTTTGCTCTCTTAGCAGGGTTAGCTGCGATTTTACTGGCTGATCAACCTCGGACATCGTTGGTTTCGCTGCGACTAGAGAGCCTTGGGTGAAAGATAGAATATGGTAGCATTTCGCGGTGCAGCAACGAGTATTGCACGTAAGTAAAGAGGAATAATCATGAAACCCAATGAGGTGCTGACATCGCAAGAGCGTGATCTGTTACTTCGGCGTAGCGACCTCAAGGCGTGGCTGATGGTATTGCGGACATGGACGCTAACGTTTGGGATTCTCTGGTTGGTCGCTGCCTATCCCGGTGTGCTGACGCTTCTCTTTGCTTGGCTAGTGCTTCCCGGCCGCCAGCTCAGCCTTGCCGTGCTCATGCACGAAGCCGGACATGGCACTCTCTTTAAAACACGTGCTCTCAATCAATGGGTTGGTCAGTGGTTGTGCGCATTGCCAACATTAGGCGACCTTCATTCCTATGCTCGGGGCCATACGGCGCACCATAGGTTTGCGGGTAGTCACGACGATCCGGATTTACCCAACTATCAGGCCTATCCAATTTCGCGCGACAGTCTGTATCGAAAATGGCGTCGAGATTTACTCGGTAAGACCGGATTGAAGCTGTTGCGAGCGCTGGCAAATGGCACCTCGAGTCAGATGAGTCGCGAAACTCATGGTTCCCACCACTTGGTTGCCAAACAGATCCTCGTGCATGGGGTGTTTATCGCGGCTTTATCAGCTCTCGGTATTGGTTGGACCTGGTTCGTCTGGATGTTCACATTTCTAACGTCTTACATGTGGGTGGTGCGCTTAAGACAGGTAGGGGAGCACGCTGTGGTGACAGATCTTTATGACCCCGACGTTCGACTGAACACGCGTACCGTCGAAGCGCCATTTTGGCAGCGATTCCTGCTTGCACCCAATAACGTTAACTATCACATGGAACACCATTTCATGGCGGGTGTTCCCTGCTACAACCTGCCAAAACTGCGATCGCTGTTAAAGCAAAAAGGCGTTCTTGATGGTGTGCCTGTGGTTTCCGGCTATGGGCAGGTGCTGAAGATGGCCGTAGCGTCCTAGGCACGAGCGACTGATGGCATTAGGCGCTTAGCGACCGCTCGTTACGCTTTTTGATGTTCCTCATAGAGTGAGCCTCTGACAGGCTGGTTTAGTCCCGGACGGGACTTTTCAAACCAGACCAAGGAGGGTCTTTATGCGTCAATTCAGTCAATCATTCGCCATCATTCTGGCGTCACTCACGGCATTTCCCGCAGCAGCCACTCCCACTGATGCTCTTATAAACAACACGCTATCACTCCCCGCTGAGCTCAATAAGGCAATGATTGTGGATGAGGATGTTACTCAGGATATTGCCCAGCTAAGAGGGCAGCTCTGGCCGTTTATTCTCGGTGTCGTCGCTGTCGACCTCGCACTGCAAACCTACTTTTACGGCGTCTATGTCCCCAAAACTCGAGGACAGTGAATCGACGTCAGCCAGCGTCAACAGCAAGTAGCTCGTCAACACACTGCCGCCCTTGGGGCGGCAATACCGGAGGAATAGGCAATGGCAGTAACAAGATCAACGTCCAGACAGCAGCTGGATGACAAACTGGCTAATGGCTTGCATACAAGGCGACGTCAGCACTTCTTTTTGGTGGGAATGCTTCAGCCGTCGTTGACATGGTGCGCCCTCGGACTCACGTATTTGCTGGTGAAAACGCCACGGACAGACGACGCAGTCTGGTTGAGCGGCATACTCGCCCTCTATGCATTACAAATAACCACCGTCTGGTATCAATCCGAGTCGCTGTCTACACGCTAATATCTAAAATGCTGACAAGTCGAGTTTCGCGAGTCGAACCGGGGCTATGAACGTTAGATCCTTAGACTGGCGCCTTTTTTTGATCGTGATTACAGCGCTCGCTGGACAGGCATCGCTCACTATTGCGAGTCCACAGCAGCCTTTGCTGCTGCCCGTTATTCGGCAAACCTCCTCCATCGACTGTGGTCTTGCAGCGCTTGCAATGCTCCTTAGAGACAAGGCATCGATTACAACGTCGGTGGCCGCCCTCGATAACCTCGCTGCTGTTTTGATCGATCCTACGACCGCGCGCCATCGACGAGACGGCTACTCAGTCAGTGAATTACAAACGCTCGCAGGGGCGTTCGCGTACTCATTGCAGGCGCGTAATCTCACACTAGAGGCGTTCTACAAAAGGTCATTCCCCTTAATCGCATGGATTGATCCCGGGAACGGGGGACATTTCACGCTGGTGGAGGAGGTGACAGGAACATCAATAGCGTTGGCAGACCCATCCCGTGGACGCTTAGCGATTCCCCCTCAAAGTTGGCGTGAGTTGTGGCTTCAGGAAACGACAGGCATTGTCCTTGAGCTGGAATAATCGCCTTAGGTAAGGTCGTGATGCATCCAGCCCAAGTCGACCAGCGCATCGCTCGCCGCTGTTTTCGCATCTGTCAGGATTACCGAAGTGCTCGCGTCCGGTCGCAAGTAAGTTGAGGCAACACGCTGCAGATCATCAATCGTCGTTGAAATGATTGCATCTCTGAGCTGGCGTTTGTGCTCAGCCGTTCGACCATAAAGTTCATCGTAGAAGGCTTTCTTTACTTCCCCAGCGGGCGATGCAGGTTTATCCAGACTCGACATAACACTGAGAATGGCTTCCTCAAGTGCCAACTCATCGTGTTTTGCGGTCAGTAACCAGTCTATGGATGCATCGAAATCGGCCAGCGTCTCGAGATTTCGGGGATCGCGGTACGAGAAGAACCGGAAGGCGCCTACGTTCGCATCATGACTTGCGCCGCCACCGTAAGCACCACCTTGTTCCCTGATGCTTCGGTGTAGAAACCCATTTCGCAAGTAGGCTCCAAGTACCGCTAGTACCGGTGCGTCTGGATGACCACTTGGTACGGTTGGATACGCTTTCGCACAGAAGTTGACCTGTGTGTTGGCGGCCCAAATCTGATTAACAGTCCCGGATTGCTCCGTCGGCGACCAGGCGCCGACCGAGCTCTGCGTTGAGAGGCGACTGGCGACTGAAGATAAGCACTGCATGGCCTCCTCAATGTGACTTGAATCGGCGACCGACAATAAATTGATTGAGTGCGTTGAAAGTAGGTGATCTCTGAGGGCTGTCAGCGAGGCTCCCATCTTCTCGACCTCACCGGTATCAGCGAGGCGGTCGTCTATTTGACGTAAGCGTTTTATTCCCTCTAGACCACTTTGTCGGTGATAGAGCGATGCGAGAGGGCTCATGCCGGCACTCGCCGCTGTCATGGCTAGGCTGTGGCCCACGCCGCTGATGCTTTGATCACGACGAGCGCGCATCTGACTAATGAGCTCCTTGATGCGTCCACCTTCGTTAAACGAGGCTGAGGTTAAAGTGTCGATCATTAAATTTGACTGTTCAGTCATCCGATTCGCTAGTGCCTTAGAGGACACGACAAGAAAACCTGAGGCCTGATCAATGTCGGTGCGTGATGCGCGTGTTGATACACTCAAACCCAAACTACCTACAGTCGCTGATTGTCGGTCCTGTACTTCGAGGTAGGAGGCATTGTTGATGCCCACTTCTGACGCGAGCGCACACAATAGCGGTAGCTCACTCTGCTGCTCCTCGGTGAGGGTGGGCAGGGCGAGCGCCATTTGCTGATAAACCAGCCCGTTGGTTCCCGCTTTGCCCACGATGTGTTGCTTGCCCTCGGTCAATGGCTTCGCGTCAAGGGAGGGTATTAGGACATCCTTGGGGATATCAGCAAGGCCCACTTTGGGCAGAATGCTGACATCGTCGACCTGATTTTGACGTTGCTCGAGGTCTTTCGCGAGCTTGCGCACATTAGCAATCGCGTCCTCGTCCAGATTGGCTCGCATATCGGCCAGCCGTTGCACCTCGCGTTCCTTTCTGAGCTCATCGAGATCAGGATTGGGTGCCACGGTTAATGTGATTCGGTGAGGGTTATCGAGCACCAGCGAACTCAGTCGCTCTTTAATGAAATTCGGCTCACGCATCTTTGCTCTCAATCGCTCGACAGCGGGACTCAAGTCGAGGGCAGCAACGGCGTCACCGTTATGTGTGGCCGCCCCCAGTGCTCGAAGCATGAGGTTGAGACCGTAGGGCATACCATCACCGGTCACTTCTCTTTGATGGAGCTCAATTTGATGAAGAATGGCTTCCAAGCGATCCAAGCTCACGCCTTCCTCAGCTGTGCGACGAATGACATCGAGTACTTGTGCTTCGAAGTCATCCACACAGTTCTGGTTGCTGCCCTCGATGCCACAACAGAGCACCATTTCGCGCATTGAATCTTCAAGGCCACACAGTGGTGAGGGTGCCGAACCCAGTTCGTTGGTCTCCAACCATTGCATTAATGGCGAGGCGCTATTCTCCATGAGAACAGACGACAGCAACTGCGCTTCCAGCATTGCATCAAGGTCAGCGCTCTCGCCCAGTTTCCAGCCCATGATGAGGTGGGTTTTGTTGTCGGTATCGGCGTCTTCTAACGCATAGTGATGTACAGCGCGTTTGGGCGCGTCGAATGCCTGCTCGAGTGTGACCTCGATATGCTCATCAGAGCGCTCAAACCGGCTCAAAGCCTCCCGCTCAAAGACGTCATGATGCTGCGACACCGGGAGATTACCGAACGTCAGTAAAATGGCATTACTTGGATGATAATGACCCTTGTAGAACGCCATCAGCTGATCATAGCTGAGATCTGGGATAGCCTCGGGGTCGCCACCGCTGTTGAAGTGATAAGTACTGGTTGGGAAAAGCTCGAAACACAAACGATCCCACAGGACAGACGAAATAGACGACATCGCCCCTTTCATCTCATTAAAGACAACTCCTTTGTAGACCAGCGGTGCGTCTGCCTCATCGGAGGCTAGCTCGACCCGGTGACCTTCTTGAGCGAAATCGAGAGGATCGAGTCGAGAAAAGAAAACAGCGTCGAGATACACCGACAGTAGATTGTCGAAATCCTTAGGATTCTGTGTGGCAAACGGATAGGCCGTCCAGTCTGAGCTCGTAAAGGCATTCATGAAGGTGTTGAGCGATCGGCGAAGCATCATGAAAAAGGGATCGCGCACGGGATACTTTTCGCTGCCACATAGAACGGTGTGCTCCAGTATGTGAGCAACCCCCGTTGAGTCCTCCGGTACGGTCTTCAGAGCCACCATGAAGACATTTTCGTCTGAGTTCGTCGCCATATGAAGGTGGCGCGCTCCGGTCGCCTTGTGGACGTATTCCTGAACTTCCAAACCCAGTGACTCGATAGGGACGCGACGTGTCAGCTCAAAGGCTGGATGGGTGGAGGGCGTTACGACTGCGTTCATGATATGTCCTGAGGTTACCGGGTTATGCGCTCAATGAGTTCAACATTGAAGAGGGAGGGCCAGCGCTTGCCACTCAACCAAATTGCACCTGTTTTGGGATCTACCGCAATGCCGTTCAAGACGTCTGTATCACGTCGCCGTTCACTGTGCGGAAGTAATCCACGTAGATCAATAATACTGGTGATTATGCCTGAAGTGGGGTCTATTCGAACGATCTGGTCTGTCAGCCACACATTTGCCCAGATTTCCCCGTTGATCCACTCGAGTTCATTAAGGCGAGACACACGCTTACCGTCGTAAGTCACCTCAATCGTTCGTTTTACTTCGCCGTCTTCCCAAACGGCTAGTCGATGAGTGCCATCCGAGATCCAGAGTTGGCTGCCATCGCTGGTAACGCCCCAGCCCTCACCAAAGAGGCGATGGGTTTCGATGATTTCCATTGAATTGGGATCCAATACCAGTAAGTCCTGAGATCGCCAGGTGAGCACATAGATCCTGCCATTGAGCTCAGCAAGACCCTCAGCAAAATACCGATCGGGTAGTTGGGTGACCTTTCGGTTCGCCATGGATGGCCAATCGTAGCGAGCAACGAAGGATTCACCGTAGAGGCCGGAACTCACCCAGAGCGTGTCATCCCAGATCAATAAACCCTGAGTGAAATGATCGCGGTCAATTGCACGAGTCTCTTTGGCGATGTAGTCGAATATCTGAGGTGGATTAGCGGTCGCCGTCGAGGCCAATGCAAGGCAGGCCACCAGTGCGATTACGCTTTGAGGTCTGACGTTTTTCATTAGCGCTAGCCTTTCACCAAACGTCGCTTCAAAAACCGCGCTGGTGAGACAGCTTGGTTAAGGTAGCGGGTCACAGGAAGAGGGGCGTCCATCATCTGAGACACCAGAAGTTCGGACAGTAGCGGCGCAGACGTCAAACCGCGAGACCCAAGCCCTGTCAGAACATATAAGCCTTTGATGTTTGGCTGTTTCTTATTGATCAGGCGTTTTCGGTCGTGCCGAAGCTGGTCGTAGGCGGTCATGAACTCGGTTTCATTGGGAACAGCGCCGGCAATGGGCAGGTAATCAGCCGTAGCGCAGCGGACAGCTGCTTGCCCTGTACGGCTTTCAAAGCCAATCGCGGAGTGCAGAGAGGGGACGTTTGACAGGAGTTGGTGAATGTTGGTCTCGTGATCTGCTTCGCGCTCTTCCGTCGATGTTTCGTTGAGCCCGTAGGTAGCGCCAATACAATGCACATTACCTTTGGCAGGCGGTGTGTATCCCGCATGACAGACCGTGCACCTCAAATCCTTTAATGCGCCTTGAGACGGGAGCAGGGTGGTTTGTCCTCGGATCGGTTGCAGTGGTAACCAATCTAGCCTCACATCCGCAACAGCCTCCCATGCCGTTGTGACCACGGCCGTATCACCGGTGGCAACACAGTCTCCCGTAGCGGCGATGGCAAACCACTGGTCATCATTACCTTGGCGCAGAACCGTATCGCCGAGACCTTCGATAACCGTGATATTTGGATGGTCGAGAAGTTCAGCACAAATGGCGCGCGGATGAAGCCAGCCTGAGCTGGGGTAATGCTGAGCGCCTTGAGTTAGAGCTATTCCCGCGATTGATGATGCCACCTCACGAGTCACTACTTTGAGCGGACTGTCTTCATCATCGAATGCAGTGGCTAATCGCTCGAGCACATCGTCCGATGACAATTGAAGGTAGCCTGATAGCGCACCGTCGATGCCTTCCTCAAGTGAACCCTCGCAAAACTTTCGCTGGTGGTGATCAACTGAAAACTCATAGGCGGTCAGCGAAAAATCGGCCAACTTTCCGTGTTTGTGGGAGGGTCGGGTGTAAATAACGCCCTGTGGTTGTGTCGAGCCACCCGAGCCAATGATGCCCCGCTCAAGTACGGTCACGTTGCAGTTTCGCTCAGCGAGTCTTCGCGCAATGTGACTACCCGCAAGGCCCGCACCCAATACAAGGCATGACTGTGGCTTTTCGGTGCGGGCGGGTTGATCCCAAGCCGTGGGTCTTACAGGCGTCGATTGATCTTCATTTGATGTCTGAGAAAGGTCTAAAACGCCGTGTAGGCACTCCCGCTTTCGACCGAAGCCAGGCCGCTTTAACACCTTGAAGCCAACACGCTCGAGCGAGCGACGCACTTCGCCTGAGGCCGTAAACGTGGCGGCATGGGCGGCGTCGCGACTTAGGTGTGCCACAGCGCGTAGCACGTCCGCTGTCCACATAGCCTCATTCCTCGAGGGTGTGAAACCGTCTAAGAACCATACATCAACCCACCGGTTTCCATAGGACTCGAGATCATCGAGTGCATCCGAGACATCCTCCCACCAAAAATCGACGGTCAGGCCATCGATCAACTCAGATCTTCGGTGACAGCCTGGAATCGGCGACGGCCAGCGCTGGAGAATGGTTTCAAACTCCTGATTTAGCGACGTCCATCGAGCGCTGGCTGTTCGCAGCTGAGACCTTGAAAGTGGGTATTTTTCAACGGTGATGACATGGCAGCGTGCCCCCGCAGGGCCATGCTCCGACCAAGCCTGCAGGATTAGCGCCAGATTGAGTGCGGTTCCCAGACCCAGCTCAGCAATTGTGAGTGTTTCCCCAGCTCGTAGGGCCTGCATGCGGTTGATCACATCGCCACCCTCGATGAAGACGTAGCTGCTTTCTGCTAGGCCGTCCTCGGGAGAGTAATAATCGTCATCGAATTCGCTAGATCGCGGCGTTTCTTTTATAAAATCGAGACGCGGGCGCGACATTAAGCGCCAATCTTTGTTGCCACGCTCGATCATACTGATAAGCTCTCACCTCGGAGAAGCGCCCACACTTCCATACGGAAATTATAAGAAAGCGGCGCGTCTAAACTGTTCATTGTTCGATCAATTTGTTGGGAAGTAATCATGGCCTTGGGTAATTCTACGATGACATACGACCAGTTGGGCCAGCTAACGGCTCACTTGTTGCACAAAGCGTTCATCGAGACAACACGCACGGTCTCCAAAGGCGTGTTTCGGCGTCTTGTTGACGGCGAGGTAGTCCCTATTACCCAACTTGAATTTGAGGGCGATGAAACGGTTCAGCTCAACATGAAGCTGCACATGTCTGCTTATCGCGGTGACATCAATTACACGCGATTCCGAGACGGCGTGGTGGCACTGCTTCAAGAGCTTCTCACGGCGCTAAGCAAAGAGGGCGCGTTAAAAACCTTTACGGCAAACGATGCGGATGGTGTTGCAACCAATACACGGCTTTTAGGCGCGTCGGGACCTACGCAGCATGGGAAAGACATCAACGTCCTCATGGTAGCAATGACGCCCTCGCAGAGTGAGCCCAAGATTGTCGTTGAGTTAATGTATATGGATCCGGATCAGTTCGTGTCAGCCAAGCGCGGCGAGTCATGATCTAACAGTTCTACCGAAGGTGGCGGTACGACTGTCACGGTTTTCTTCTCAGTCGGTGCGATTACGCGAGATTCACCTCGACACACTTCTTTCCCATCCTGATTCTTGACGGACAGCGCCATGGTGACCCACGGCTTGCGCGCGTGCTTGTCGGTTACCGTTAAGCCGATGCTGAGGGTGTCTCCCAGAAAAATGGGCGACCGAAACTCGAGATTCTGGCCGAGATAGACGGTGCCTGGCCCCATGAACTCAAGTCCAATCACTGCGCTCACGAAAGCACCAATCAACATGCCATGACCAATACATTCGCCGAACTGCGTGGTAGCTGCGTACTCGGGATCTAGGTGCAGGGGGTTGTGATCGCCTGATACGACGGCAAAAAGTTCGACATCTCGCGCTGTGACTAAGCGGCTAACTTCGATACCATCCCCGATCGCGAGTTCGTCAAACGTTATGTTGGTGATGTCCATGGGGGTACCTCGCGGAAACGGCTGTTGAGTCGTTCAAAAATACCATAATCAAAAAAACGGGGTTAACCGAATGCAAGCCGATATTTCTGCGGCCATTGCCGCGCGCTATGATGATCTCAACATCGAGTGGAATGTTGATGTGACAGCGTATCCGTCGATTGTTGCTTTATTCGAGGAGGCAATGACCGACTTCGCGGATATGCCAGCGTGTTCGAGCGTTGGGCATGCGCTCTCCTATGCTGAGCTTGACACGCTATCGGCTAATTTTGCGAGCTGGCTGCAGTATGAGTCAGGGTTGGTACGAGGTGATCGCGTCGCGATACAGATGCCCAATCTGATCCAATATTTGGTCGCCTGTTTGGGAACGCTCCGAGCGGGTATGGTCGTGGTAAATACCAATCCTCTCTACACAGAGCGAGAACTTGAGCATCAGCTTAACGACTCGGGTGCTCGCATTTTGGTCTTACAGGCGAACGTGGCCGAAACAGCTGCCAATGTTGTTGCCAAAACGGGCATTGAGAAAATTGTGCTGACCGAAATCGCGGATCTTCACCCAGCGCCCAAGCGTTGGCTGTTAAATGCCGCTGTTAAGTACATCAAAAAGATGGTTCCCAAGGTCAGCTTGCCCAACGTCATCAAGTTCAATGACGCATTAAAGAAAGGCGCTCAGAAGCCATTCACTCCTGTAGCGTTAAACCTCACTGATCTGGCGATGTTGCAGTACACAGGTGGGACAACCGGGGTCGCGAAGGGGGCCATGCTGTCTCACGGCAACATTGTCGCCAACGTTATGCAGATTGACGGATTTTTTGAGACCTTTGGCATCGACGCCAAGGGCAGTGTGTTTATGCAGCCGCTGCCGGTCTATCACATCTACGCGTTCACCGTGTCCATGTACTCGCTCCGTAAGGGGGCGCACACGCTATTCATTCCTAATCCTCGCGACTTAGGCTCAGTTGTAGACGCATTCGAGAAATATCAGCCCACCGTGTTTGCTGGTCTCAACACCTTATTCGTGGCGCTGTGTAACGACGAGCGATTTAGAAGCATTACCTTTGAAAATCTGCAGCTGACCATGTCGGGTGGTATGGCGCTAACGCAAGCCGCTGCGGAGCGATGGGCAGAAGTCACCGGTTGCAACGTTTATGAGGGCTACGGATTGACCGAGACCTCGCCAACGGCCACGACAAACCCGGGTAATGGTCGTCAGTTGGGTACGATTGGTATTCCTGTGCCGCAGACTTACGTAAAAACGGTGAGTGACACAGGTGAAACCCTGGGCTTCGGCGAGGCCGGAGAGCTATGCATTAAGGGTCCTCAGGTAATGCAGGGTTACTGGCAGCGTCCCGAAGCGACAGCGGATGTGCTTGATTCTGAAGGTTGGTTTTCGACAGGCGACGTCGCGGTCATTCAGCCCGATGGCTACATCAAGATTGTCGATCGTATTAAGGACATGATTATCGTCTCTGGATTCAATGTGTATCCGAACGAGCTGGAAGACGTCTGCGCCAAGCATCCGGGCGTGCTCGAATGTGCCGCGGTTGGCTTGCCATCAGAGGCGACAGGAGAGGCAATTCGCCTGTATGTCGTTAAGGCTGATGATGCGCTTACCGAGGATGAAGTAATCGCGTACATGCGTGAGCAGGTGACTGCCTACAAAGTGCCAAAGTCGATTGTTTTCAAGGATGATCTGCCCAAAACCAATGTGGGTAAAATCCTTCGTCGGGAGCTGAGAGACCTCGCTGCCGAAGGTTAATATCAAACGTGTCTTAAATTGAGGAGCGCGTGAGTAAAAGTCATGAGGGCCGCATCGAGCGGCTAGTTCCTCAACACATTTCATACCCCGAACAACTTCCGGTTGTTGCGCGAAAAGACGAAATCATGCGCGCTATCGCCGAGAATCAGGTTGTCGTGATCGCGGGTGAGACAGGCTCCGGTAAGACTACGCAATTGCCCAAGATGTGTCTGGAGCTGGGCCGTGGTCGCGAAAAGCGCATAGGCCATACCCAGCCCCGCCGAATTGCCGCTCGTGCCGTATCAAGTCGCATTGCTGAAGAGCTAAACACCACGGTGGGTGGCCTGGTCGGTTATCAGGTGCGCTTCAATGACGATGTCACCGAGCAAACCGCCGTAAAAGTGATGACTGACGGTATTTTACTGACCGAGCTATCGCGAGATCGTCAGCTTCAGGCTTATGACACGCTGATCATTGATGAGGCGCACGAGCGAAGCCTCAATATCGATTTTATTCTTGGGTATCTCAAGCGATTGCTACCAAAGCGCCCAGATCTGAAAGTCATCATCACGTCCGCAACGATCGACGTAGAGCGATTCAGCCAGCACTTCAACGATGCCCCCGTTATTGAGGTGTCGGGCCGAACTTATCCGGTGGATGTCCATTATCTCGACAGTGTGGAGGACCGCGATCGAGGATTACAGCGGCAGGTATCTCAGCTTGTCGATGACATAGAGGCTGAGCGGTACGGTCCTCGTGGTGATGTGCTGGTTTTCTGTCCGGGTGAGCGGCAAATACGTGACCTTGCCAAAGAACTCCGGGGTCGTGATCGGATTCAGGTTTTACCTCTCTACGCTCGCCTCAGTAATGCCGAGCAGAACCGTGTCTTTAACCGTACCGGTGCAGGTATGCGCGTCGTCCTTGCAACCAACGTGGCGGAGACATCGCTGACGGTACCTGGTATCCGCTATGTCATTGATCCGGGGGATGCTCGCATTAGTCGATACAGCCACCGATCTGGTCTTCAGCGGTTGCCAATTGAATCTATTTCACAGGCGAGCGCTAACCAGCGAAAGGGGCGCTGCGGTCGGGTGGCTGAAGGGGTGTGCTTCAGGCTGTACTCAGAGCAGGATTTTGTTTCGCGCCCTGAGTTTACTGACGCCGAGATTTTACGCACCAATCTTGCGTCGGTGATTCTGAGAATGCTGGAGCTGGGCTTGGGAGACGTTAGGCAATTTCCATTTGTCGACCCGCCCGACCCCAAAATGGTCCGTGATGGGTTTCGACTGCTAACAGAGTTGGGCGCGGTTGATGGTAATGCCAAGCTTACGCCCCTTGGTCGGGCCATGGCGAAGCTACCGGTGGATCCAAAATTGAGCCGTATTTTGTTGGATGCAGCGAGCCGTGACTGCCTGAGTGAGGCGCTGGTCATTATCAGTGCGCTGTCGGTTCAGGACCCACGCGAACGACCCCAAGAGAAGCGTGCGCAGTCTGATCAGCAACACGCAAGATTTAATAACACCCAGTCGGATTTCATTGCCTGGCTGAATCTATGGCAGTACCTGGAAGAGCAGCGGCAGGCCCTGAGCCAAAATCAGTTTCGCAAGCTGTGCGATCGGGAGTTTCTCTCCTACTTGCGTATCAGGGAATGGCGCGAGGTTCACTACCAACTGGTGGTGTCTTGTCGTCAGATGAAGTTTCGGGTGACCGAACTAAAATCCTTCGAGGATAAATACGAGGCCATCCACCGTGCGCTATTGTCGGGCTTATTGGGCAATATCGCCCAGCAAGATGAGGGCCGACGGTTCAATGCTGCCCGCAACCGGAAGGCTCAGGTGTTTCCGGCGTCGGGACAGTATAAAAAGCCGCCTAAATGGTTGGTTGCAGCCGAACTGGTGGAGACATCACAGGTCTTCGCTCGTCAATGCGCTGCCATCGAGCCCAGCTGGCTTCTCGAGACCAATCCGGCGCTTCTAAAGCGCCATCACTATGAGCCAGTTTGGAATGCGCGCTCGAGTCGTGTCATGGCCAAAGAGCGGGTGTCGCTGTTTGGTTTAACCATCAGTGACGGGCAGAGGGTGCATTACGCGGGTATCGATCCGAAAACCTCGAGATCCATCATGATCCGTGACGGTCTGGTATCGGGAAATTATCGCCAACCACCAGATTTCTTAAAGCACAATTTAAAACTCGTTAACGATGTTATGGAGCTTGAGTCGAGGACTCGGCGGCGCGACCTCTTGGTCGACGAAGAATCGATGGTCCGGTTCTATGATGAAAGACTTCCAGCGGATTGTGCGAGCGGGGTAGCGCTTGATAAGTGGTTGCGTCGTGACGAGGCCGCTGCGCAAAGCCTCAGGATGAACCGAGAACAAGTGCTGACCCGTGACCCGGGTGGTGAGGTTGAGGCGCAGTTCCCAAAGACACTCACGGTAGGCGACATTAGCTTTCAGCTGAGTTACCAGTTCGAGCCCGGGGGTAATCGTGACGGTGTCACGGTTACTATTCCCCGCGCACTGATGAACCGCGTACCGCGATATCGTTTTGAATGGTTGGTCCCGGGCCTGTTGAGGGACAAATTGATAGCCATGATCAAGGGCTTACCTAAACAACTGCGCAAGCAGCTCGTGCCAGCGCCGGATGTTGCAGACGCTTTGCTGGAGCGCCTGACAGCAGCCGACGAACCACTGGCCCATGCGCTGACCCGAGAAATTAAGGCCCTTCGCTCTGTCAGTGTTTCGACCAGCGATTGGGCGCAGGTGGATATTGAGTCGTTCTATTTGATGAATATTCGCGTAGTCGACGATCGTAAAAAGCTACTTGCAGAAGGTCGTGATCTAGCTGCGCTGGTATCCGAGTTTCGCAGCAATTCACCGGTGGAGGTGGTTACCACTCGAAACAATCTCGAGCGGGTCAATGTAACGCGCTGGGATTTCGATGATTTGCCAACGGAGTGGCGCGGCAAGTCAGCAGGCGCGGAGGTATTGGCCTACCCTGCCGTGATTAAGGAGGGGTCGGGGCAGCTATCCGTGCGTCTACTCGATTACCCAGTGGAAGCGGACCGGCAGCACCGCCTCGGTGTGGCCGGACTTCTACTTCAAAGTGATCTAAAAACTGCCAAATACCTTAAAAAGCAGTTATTTGTCGATAACATGTCAAAACTCGCTCTTGCCGGTGCCCGGTTGGAGCGGGAGTCGTTGGTGGACGCGATCATCGAGAGTGGTTTATGGCAGCTGCTCGATGGTGTGAAGCTACCAAGATCGCAAGATGAGTTTGCGTCGGTTCAACGGGCCGTCACAGCACAGTGGGTGCCCCATGTGCTGGAGATGGGTAACCACTTGGCGCAAGCGATCAAGGTCGCGTCTGATACGTGGACTGTACTCTCGCGCTATGGCGCGAATGAATACGCGGAGGCGCGGGCAGATATGGAGCAGCAATTGCAAATGCTCTTCAGTCCAAAAAGCCTTACCGAGACCCCCTCAGAGTGGATAACCTATTACCCTCGATATCTGAAAGCGATCGCAAATCGTGCCGAGCGCCTGCCAGCACAGGGTGGAAAGGACGATAAGTCCATGGCAATGCTATTACCGCAAGTCCAGCGATTGAGTGACGGCAAGAAACGCTATCCTGGTCTCGACGTTCTGTGCCCCGAAGCAGTTCGCTTTCGCTGGATGTTAGAGGAGTTTCGCGTGTCTTTATTCGCTCAGCAGCTGGGTACGAAATTACCTGTCTCGGCAAAGCGCCTTGATCAGCAGTGGCAATCTGTTGAGGCGTGGATGACAAATAATCCGCGTTGATATTCATACTTTTGTTAAAGTAGCGGCATGCACAAGCGAGAAATTCAGAGTGTCATCAGCATCTA
>CAJWQE010000036.1 GCA_913045375.1 uncultured Halieaceae bacterium
CCCGCATGTTGAAGCTGCTCGCGGCATCAGGTGTAAAAGAAGACAACATCAGTCTGATCTCGCTCGATATCCGAAAGGAGGAGCCAGAGGGCAGGGCCAAGGCTCTGGACGTACGATTCACGCCAACATTCATTTTTTTTAGCGATGATGTCGAACTGGGTCGAATAATCGAGCGGCCTGTAGAGAGTCTACAAGCTGATATTGCGGAGATGGTTGGATTGTCTGGCTAGGTCTAGTCTGGCAAACGTCAGTCAGGCTTGGGTAGGTAGTAGCAGGATATTGGCTTACTCAGAGAGTGTTGTCCGATGAGCTGTCTCAACTTGGATATCGACTAACGCGATGTGAGCTGCGTTAGTCGATAACCACTTGGTAGATCAGCGGACATCCTCGGCACTTGCCAAAGTAGGGCTTTTAGCTTGCAGACCGCAGTCATTGTTCAGGAAGGCAAGCATGTTCTCGTAAAGGCTGATCTTGTGGTGATAGAAAAGCGTGTTAGAGAAATGATCGGCGTCTTCGAGGATAAGCTTTTTGTAATCAACGCCAGCACGGTCTAATGCATCGATGTATTTATCAAAATGCTCTGGTGGTACTCGCTGATCGTTGTCGCCGTGGACGATTAGCATGGGCACATTGATCTTATCGACTTCTTTAATTGGCGAGACTGCATCATCCCACGTCGTGAGCTGCTCCACCTTTTGTGAACCGCGCATTCGATAGCGATAGTAATCCACCTGCATATCTGGGTCTGTGACAGCAGCACCGGCAATAACGCATTGATAAATCTGGTCTTCTCGTGACGCTGCGATCAATGCAGCGTAACCGCCATAGGACCATCCAAACATGGCCATACGATCGGGATCCACACGGCCTTGCTTCACCAGATGAAGAGCACCGTCGTCCTTATCGTCTTGCATGGCTCGGCCCGCCTCTGATCCCTCGATAAAGGCTGACTTATAGAACTCAAGGCCATATTTTTGTGATCCGCGATACTGCGGCTGGAGCACCATATAACCATTATTGGCCAGCATCTGCGACCACTCATCAAACCGGTCAACGGTCTCACTCACATAGGGACCACCGTGTGGCATCACGACGAGAGGAAACGGTCCTTCACCTTTCGGTACGGTCACATACCCGCTTATTTGACGGCCGTCCCTGGCGGCGTAAGTGATGTACTCAACATTAGCGAGTTGCTCGTATTCGAGATAGGGCTTTCGGCCACTGATCTTGGAGACTTTCCCATTCCTAATTAGGTAATACGTTCCTGGATCCCGCGGTGACGAGTTAGCAACAATAAGGGTATTGCCATCCTTCGAGCGCCCCGTGATGCTGATAAAGCCAGCATTGGGGACAATGCTTTCCAGTTGGCGATAAAGCGCCGCTTCGTTGCCATCGAAGAACTCACGGTGGCACTTGTCTTTGCACCATAAAACACCCGCAATGTCGTCCGAGTTTGACAGGGTATTACTGTGACCGAAGGGAAAGCCTGAATCCACGTCATTGCGCCGGTAGAGCACCTCACTAAATTTTTTATTTTCGGCATCGAATGACCAAAGTCCTCGCTTGTCAAAGCCATTGTGGGCGATAACAAGAAAATGATTTTCCGCAACGGGATCAGGTGCGATCGGAGAAAAGGTTTCAAAGCTATCTTCGTGAAGCCTAAACATCTCCCGCCACTCGGTCGTGCCCTCAGGGCGCCAGTGGTACGTGAACTCATCCGTTCGGATGTCGTAGCCAAAAGCATGTGTAGCATTACCCTCTTTATCGAACTGAATATTACCGAGTGCTATTTTGCCGCGCATTAGTAACTTCTTCCGATTGCGCTTGATGTCATACTCCCAATAAGATCGAGGGCGGATTGTAGAGGCTCCGGCCTGCATCCCATCAGGTACGCCCTCTCGCACAGAAATTAAAATCTTATTTTTCTTGTCCGGGAGCAGGCCCTCTACGCTGAAAAAATCCTGCCTAATTCGGCCGATCGGATTTTTCGCTGAGCCGTCGTACTTCACGTTCTGGTATTCGTAAACACCTTGGTTGAACCCTTCAATCTGATCCCTAACTTGCTGTCGCGCAGTGAATAGAAAAACATCGTCATCGATCCATCGGATGCCTGGCAGGATTTCCATTGGACTGGAGTCGATCCGAATGGGATCCTTGTCGAGATTATCGGAGTCATACAGCTCAATAATGGGGTTCCCGCCGCGCTCAAGAATACGGGTGAACGCAAATTGTGATCCATCGGGAGATAACGATACACCAGATATCGCTGATCGCCGTGCCCAATAGTCCAGAGGATACGGATCTGCAGTAACTTCTGTTGTAATTAAGCACGCGAGTAAGGCGCTACCTACAAGTCTTAACATCATAAATCTCCTTGCTACGCACATGTCTATCCTAGACGAATTTAAGCAAAAAAAAAGCGCACCTAAGTGCGCTTTTTTATTTCTGACTTCGGTTAGAAACCTAGATCAAAGTTGTAGGAGGCGTTTAGGAAGAATGCACGTCCCATCAAGTCATAGCCGTAGCCAATGGCACGAGCCTTAACGCCGCTAACTTCACTGGGATCTGCCAGAGGTGGAGCCTTGTCCTCAAGGTTTCGCACACCCATACCTAGGTACCAGTTATCTCCACTATAACCCAGCGAGAGGCTATGGATCATGTAACTGCCAGTCTCCCCGTAGTCACGACAGAGCTCGTCGTCGGGCGGCCCTAAGCAAGTGTCAGAGAACGTAAACGCGTCAGAGAAATCGTCCACCGCCTCGGGGTCCTGGGCCACCGCACCTAGGTAGCGGGTCTGCCAGTTAAAGCGCCACTTGTCCCAAGACAGGACTACACCACTCTGTGCGCGCCACTCCGAGAATCCCCACTCGCCCTCGTATGACTCGTAATCAACGGTGCCGTCGGGATTAGTAAATGTGAGCGATCGCTCCAAGTTGCGGTTGACTGCAAGAACGATTTGCAAATCGACTGGAACGCCGATGTCGAGGGTGTCACGGAACGACAGGTTGTAGTCAATACCGCGGGCTCGCTCGAGGTCTCTGTTGAGGAAGCCGAGGTCCATTAGCTGGATTCGTGGATCGGTTGGATCTGAAAGATCACGCTCGATACGATCACAGAAGACCGAGGCTCCTGTACCTGCTTCGTCGTAGAGACAGTCGGAGATGATATAGCCGGTAGATGGCTCAATCACTGTGTTTTCTACCTTTACAGAGTAGTACGTCATGCCAAGAGACAGATCGAACTTGTTGGTAAAGTCCTGCTCATAAGAGAAACCGTACGAGTAGGACTCCGACTCTTCAGGATCAAGCGTCAAACTTCCTCCCGTCTGGACCTCAGTACTAAACGAGTTAAATCCGCCGTTATTAGCCAACGTAGGATCTACGCCCGTTGCCCGGCAATTCGCAAGAACCTCTGGATCACGCTGATCACGCTCGGGAATGTAGGCGCCTTCTTCGGGATCCCCGACACCACCCAGTGCTGACTCAGGAATGTAGCAAGGGTCAAATACAGTGGTGAAACCGGTTGATCCCAGCAGGAACAACTCACGATTATTTGGTGCGCGGAACGCCGTACCGTAGGTGGCCCGAATGAGGAACGGTTCAGATGGGCGATAGCCCACTTTCACCGAGTGTGTCTCATTCTCACCGTAGAACTCGTGGTCTGTCAGACGACCGGAGAGGTTAAATGTTAGCTCCTTGATTAACGGCTTGTTGAACTTGAAGGGCAGCTGAAGTTCAGCAAACACCTCGGAGATATCTACCTCACCAAAGGCGCCTTTGTCTGAGAAGAAACCCCAGAATAGGCCTTCAGCCGCAACCTCGTCCGGGTTTGACTGAATATCGTCAATTCGATGTTCAAAACCAATGGCTAGCTGCGCCATCTCTCCGCCGGGGACTTCGAACAGATCACCATCGGCGACCAAACTGAACAGCGTTTGCTCATAGACAGTGTTGAAATCACGCGAACCGAAAAGGTAGTCACGTTCGGCCTGCGTTGCGAAATCACCGACGACAGTACCTACGGGGTACAATGAGGGTGCATACATATTGACCGGTACACATCCGGCAGTATCAGCTGCAAGTACCGCACCAACATCATTTTCACAAGGCGTACTGGTAGTCGAGTAGACACCGAGTGCTAGATCTAGACGATCTTCGCGAACACCCAGACGTTGCGCATCACCTTCTGACCGGGTGTAGCTGACCGAAATATCTCCTCGCCAATTGCCCAAGGTTCCGATATCGAGGAAAGGAAGGTCTGCTGATGTACCAAGGACGACACGAATCTGTTCCATTTCGGTCGTAACGTTATTTCGGTCACCTTGAACTGAAACGATAGGGATGGTTTCCACCGGGCCGTACCCGCCTGTTAGCAGGCCAAAGATTGACGGCGTACAGAAAGAAACAGGAATGCCATAACTTGCACATAAACCCTCGTAGTAATTACCAAAGCCCGCTACGATATTGGGATTGGTTAGGTACGCATCGTAGGCGAGGCCGCAGTCAACACCATTCTCTGCACCCGGGTTACACAGGTTGTACGGATTTAGTGCAGGTACATTCGGAAACAACTGTGGAGCACGACCCTTTTGAGCGTAGTCCTGCGTGTTGTACATGACCTCGAAGTAAGGCGTAACGTTCATATCACCGTCGAGCGTTGTCTCTCCATACGCCATCACGTTCAAGTATTCCTGCGGAGAGATAAGGTCCGCCGCTAGGTCCTGTGGTGACCCGTTAAGGTTGTAGTTCAGGAAATTGATATCCCCGATACCGTCGCCATCACCATCAGCAGCTAACCCTGTGTAGGGGTCACCTGATTCAGTGAAGTTGCCCCAGCCGCCGTTGGATGAGCCGGGTGTGTAGTAAATAGAGCCGAAAGGCGTTCCCGGTACGAAGGTACGTGCTGCCAAAGACAACGACGAGCACTGACCAACGTCAGGATACCCCAAGTTCTGGTAGTAAAGATCTTGACGACGGATTTCACCGCTCTCAGTGATTTCTACGTTACCTGTGCATTCATTCGTCCAGGGCCTATCTGAATATCGTGTCCGTTCGATATCAGTAAATTCAACGCCGATACCGAAAGAGCTCTTGTCACTATTGAAGCCCCAGGCAGCGCCTACAGTCGTGTTATCACCACCTGATCGATCGTACTGGCCTGAATAAACTTCAATCTCAAAGCCATCAAAGTCCTTCTTGGTGATGATGTTGGTCGCACCTGCGATCGCATCGGAACCGTAAATCGACGATGCAGCATCCAGTAGGTTTTCATATCGCTGAATCATCAGTCGTGGGACCAAGTTTACGCTAGGGGATGAGGGTGCACCCTCGACGCCGCTCGGCGCCAATCGACGACCGTTCATCAATAGCAATGTTCGGTTGGCTCCTAGACCACGTAGGCTGACAGTACTTGAGCCCGGACCATTGTCTAGAACGAAACCATTAAACGAGAGGTCGATCTGCTGACCGCCTGCATTAGTTGAGTTCTGGAGAATCTCGTCCGCATTAATCAGACCGACTTCGCGTTGGAATTCCGCGTCGATAATCTGCAGTGGCGAGATGCTCGTATAGGTTGAACTTCGCAGTCGTGAACCAGTGACAACGATTTCCTCAACCGGACCGAGATTCGCTTCAGCGCTCTCCTCGGCTACCGCTTCTATGGTGGTGGACTCTAACTCCTCTTCCTGGGCAAGTACTGTCTGTGCAGACAATAGCGACCCTAAAATCGTTAGAGCCGCTAATGGCTTCAACTTGAACATTGTGGCTCATCTCCTTTTTTGTTTTGGCGAGGTAAGCGGGCAAAATGCCAAAAACCCCTCTCCCCACGATGTGTTTAGCAAAAGTCGATGTAAATTGAAACCTCGTCGGCGATTTTAAATCTTACTTTGACGCTTTTTTATTGAGAAACCCAAGTTATGAACCGCAGAGGGTTAAATACCGACCGCATTGTAGTCTGAGGCAATCAATGCGTAACAGTTTTCCATTTCGATCGTTTATAGCGCTATTAGTGCTTACAACGCTTTTGCTTGATTACGGTTCTGCAGTGGCCGACATATTGCCCGTTACACAACAGACCGTAGCTGATACGCCAACAACCGCTAGGACGGTGTCGGGTGATTACATTTCGTGGCGAGAGCACAGAATCGATGACCAAGACGTCAACGGCGGGGTGGCGATTCGAGGTGGAGATGGGATCGCTATCGGCGATATCGATGGGGATGGTCTTGAGGATCTGGTTACGGCGCATGAGGATTCAAACCACATTCGCGTGGCGTTCTCGAATGGCATTACTGAGAAGTGGGCACTTAGAACCATCGCTGAGGGTGCAATGGCAGGTGCTGTAGAAGATGTTGCACTCGTCGATCTGAATCACGATGGTTATCTCGATGTTGTCGCAGCGTGTGAAGATGCTCATCTCTTGTACCTGCAAAACCCGGGTGGGGACGCACGCACTGGTGAATGGGAAGCTTTAATTCCTGACTTCAGCCTTGGCCGCGGCTCCTGGCTGCGAGTCTTTGCCGCAGATATGGATGGGGACGGACTTGCCGAACTTACGGCTGCTAATAAAGGTACCGCCGATGTTGTGCGACTGGATGCGGGCGATGTCGACAATGGTGCAACTTCTTTGATTCAAGTCCTAGGTGATCCACTCATATCTGCCAACTGGCAAGAGACAGTGTTGTTCCAAGAAGGGGTTCCCAACACGGCCTTGCCGGTAGATATCGATGGGGACGGTGATGCTGATGTCATTGCAGCGAAACGTGTTCGACAGCAGATCGTGATTATTGAGAATCGAGGAGTAAGCGGTCGAGAAGAGCTGGAAACACGACCTCAACCAGTTCGTATTGTTCCTGCTTTTGATGCGCCTGCAGGCTGGCGGGCACTCACCAATGCATTTCACGCGGATACGGCAGATATCAATAATGATGGGCGACTGGACCTTCTAGTGAATGTTCTTGAGTTAGCTGACGATCCCAGTTTTCGTCATGCGGGTCTGGGGTGGTTGATGCAAGGCAAGACCTTAGATAAGCCATGGGTGTTGCATCGCATCGGTAACACATTGCCCGACTGGGTGATCGGTATTCACGTTACGGATATCGATGGTGATGGTGATGAGGATGTTGTTACCGGCGGCTATTCCGGGATCAATATCATTGATGGCGCTTACTCGGGTGCCTCTCGCGATTTTGACGATCCTCTCGTCACGCCAGCTTCATCTGTAGGGCGGATTGCCTGGTTCGAGAATCCCGGTAGCGTGGTTGGTAAATGGAACCGCCATGACATTTCGCGACGTACTCGGGGTATGTTCGATATGTACGTTTCACGTGACGTCGATGGAGACGGTGATATCGATCTCATTTCTACCCGCGGCAACTCCGGTCAATACGATGGGGTTTTTTGGCTCGAACAAGTGCGCACCAAAGTACCAGCGCCTAGTTTTACCCCGGCCCGAGCGTCAGAAAGTCAATCTTTGCCGCTGCCTCCGGCCAACTGGTTGGAGCTATATGACCGCAAGCAAACCTTCGTTGCACCGAATAAGAAAGACGAAAAGCGTTGACCGTGGTCAGACCTCAGACTGGTTCGCGGGCGTACTTAAGTTTTCCGCAAAATAGGCGAGCACGTCGTTTAGGGCCTCTCGGGTAGGGTGTCCTGCCTCGTTAACAAAATCGAGCGTGAGCACAGAGTGGCCTTTACCCGGTATCACTATTTCCTTCACGCGCTCGTGTTCATCGTCATTAAAAGTGCGGTGAATACAGTCAGACTTCTCGAGAGTCGATAGCGGGTCGTCCTCGAAGCGAAGTACACGCATAGGTCCCTTCGCCTCCAGAGCCTGTCGACTAATGGCGATCTCTGTCTGTGACATATGGAGTGCCCCCTGCTTAAAAAAGGGCATTGCTGGTTGTGACGCGACAGCGGCTAATACACTGTCATCACCAATCAGGGTGATAGCGAAGTTACCGGTGAGGCACATGCCAATAACGCCCACTCCGTCTACGCTGCGACTGTCGCGAACCTCTCGGCATAACAAGCGCAGCCAATCACTGACAGGGCTTGATGCGTTAGAGGCCATCAACCGGAATTCCTTGCGCATACACATGACCCGCGCAAGGTTGCCTCCAATGGAAATTTTCCCGAGTGGCCCGAAGAGATGAGGCATCACCACTTCATGCCCAGCATCAACAAGACGATCTGCAAGTGCCAGAGTCTCCTGCCCTATACCGGGTAGCTCCTGAATGAGGACGACAGGGCTGCCGGAGCCTCGATAATAGATGTCATGAGACACACTATGCCCCTGGCGTGTTTCAGCCGTGAACACAGTCTTGGTGTAATCAGAGATTTGCGTCGCAGCAGGAGTCATCGTGCGCTGTCCTGACTATTGTGGGTCGCTTCTGTTTGGAACAGCGCAATTAAAATTTAGTCGCGAACGATGACATTCATTTTGGTGTAGCCCTTAACGAAACTCGAGATGTTTCGGCTGGGCTCACCGATGACCTCCACGCGAGAGAAGCGCTTGAGCATCTCATCCCAGAGGATCTGTAACTGTAGCTCTGCCAAGCGATTTCCGAAACAACGGTGGATGCCGAAGCCAAAGGAAATATGGTTACGGGCATTCTTGCGCTCAAAGTCCAAAACATCCGGGTTCTCGAATTTGCGCTCGTCTCGGTTGCCCGACACATACCACATCGCGACCTTGTCACCTTTCTTGATGGTCTTGCCATGCATCTCGACATCTTCGAGTGCCGTTCGGCGCATGTAGGCCAGCGGCGTCTGCCAGCGAATGATCTCCGCGACGGCGTTGGGAATGAGGTCCCGATTCGCCTTGACTTTATCCCATTGCTCCGGGAACAGATGTGAACCATAGATCGATCCCGACATCGAGTTCCGCGTAGTGTCATTACCGCCCACGATCAAAAGCAGTAAGTTGCCAAGGTACTCGGTCGCATCCATATCCCGCGTGTTTTCGCCATTCGCGAGCATTGTGATGAGGTCATGACCACTGCCGCCAATACGCTCGTGCCAAAGGCCCATGAAATACTCGACGCACTCCATAAGTTCTGCGCGGCGCTGTTCTTCACTTTCTACAATGCCTGTCTCTGGGCCTGCAGTCGTGACATCGGACCATCGCGTTAATTTGCGGCGGTCTTCAAACGGGAAATCGAACAGTGTGGCGAGCATCATCGTGGTGAGCTCGATCGACACTTTGTCGACCCAATCAAACTCCTCGTTAATAGGGACACTATCGAGGACGTACTGTGTTCGCTCGCGGATCAGCTCTGACATTTTTGACAAGCTGGGTGACGCAACGATGGGCGCTACGGTTCTTCGCTGCACATCATGCTTTGGTTGATCCATTGCGATGAACATGGGCAGAGGGAAGTCCTCTGCCGGATTGGGCAGCACAATCGCTGGTTCGGATGAGAAACGATGGTGATCCGTATCGATTGCCATGATGTCCTCGTAGCGAGTGACGGACCAATAGGCACCAACCGGCTCCATGTCATCAGGCCGCTCATCAGACATCCACGCTTCTTTGCACCAATGCAGCGGATCTTCGTTACGCAATCGCTCAAAAATTGCCCACATCTCCTGCTTTGGCCAGATAAGTGGATTAGAGGGATCTAGGTCAGCTAGCGGCGTGTTGTAGGCATAGTCGTGACCTGGCAGTTGAGGCGCTTTGAAGGCTTGGTTCATGAGTCTCTCCCGGACGTTACTCGTCGTCTTGGCATGACGTATTTTGATCGTTATGAAGGCCACACCAAACTGTCACTGCTAACAATAGGCGATGAGGCGTCGCAGTCAAGTCTTTAGCCATGCTGAGAGGTATAACCGAAACGGTTGTTCATCATTCAATGGTCGCTTTTTCCAGCTCCTCGAAAAGAACGTCCACGGTTAGGGTCAGGTGATCATGATCGAGGACCTGCTGCCGACGCTCTGGTGTCGATCGAAACATATGGGGTGTCATCAGCAGGAGGTTTTTCAAATCTTCAGTCCCGAGGCTCATTTCGTAGGTGATGTGTTTCTTTGAAACCACGTTGAAGGTCTCTGGGTAGCCTGCTCTCTCGCTTCGCGGCTTGATCTTCGGATAAATGATTTCGCGGAGCTGAACCAGGTGTCGTTCCGCGGGAGTGACTCGAACTAGCCTTCCTTGGGGAGCCAATATTCTCCTGAAGGACGAGTAGTCGGGGAACCCGAACATGTCGAAAAGTAAATCGACGCTACCATCAGCCATGGGAATGTGTCGGTTGCTTCCCACAAACCAGGTGCCGTCACAACGCCTGGCACACTGTTGCACTGCCCACTTGGAGATATCGAAACCGACGAGCGACGCTCGGTTGCGTAAATCGGTGGGTAGATTCTCCTGAATGTGATGAAGGTAGTAACCGTCGCCACAGCCGGCATCCATCAGCGTAATGCGGCCATCGGCCACCGTTGAGCAATAAGCTAGCGTGATATCGAGGCAAGCATCGGCTAAGGGCTGATAAAAGTCAGCATTCAAAAAAGCGGCGCGTGCAGACACCATTCCCTTGGAGTCGCCAGGATCTTTTGACCGCTTATCTTTGGGACCTAGCAAATTAACGTAGCCCTGACGGGCCACATCGAAACGGTGACCGTGCTCACACGCAAGCGACAGCTCATCCATCATCAGAGGCGCAGCATCTATTGGGCAGCATAGTGCAGGGTGTAGTACGAAAGTCATCAGAAGCTAACTCGCTTTACCAACGATGATCCTGAGTCAGTCTTCGTTGCGTATCAAGCCGTCTGCGGTGAGACGGTGTCTAGGGCGACGGCGTTGACTCCGTTTCAGACTTACCAACTAGGGGGCTCACTTTCTAACAACGGGGAGTGGACTGCTCGCGTTACAACATAACTTTAAGGAGAGAAGTTGTGGACAAGATTTTGATTGATATTCCGGCTGTTCTGTCACTCACCATACAGGGCGCATTGGTACTGGGTATGTTTTTGTTGGCGACATTGCTCGATGACATCGACATTACCTTGCTATTTGCCATTTACATCGTGTTTTGGTCCTTGCAATACACCACGGCGTTTCGGTCCTATCTGAATGACCGTCAAGACGCGAGCACTGACAGTTAAGCGCCAGCCCCGGCAGAGAGGGCACTGACCCTCTCGCTTCAACCTTATTAAACCAGTGATATGCTTCGCGCGAGTGTGAAAAAGGAGCTTCCGTGAGCAAACGCATTGGTTTGTTGGGCGGTATGTCCGCTACATCATCTCAGCTTTACTACGCCGAGCTGTGTCGGCTCACCCAAGCGCGTTGTGGTGGTTTGACGTCTCCTGACCTGATTTTACGCTCAGTAGACTTCGCCCCGATTGAGCAATGGATGCGCGAGGGTGAGTGGGATGCGATTAGTGATCTATTGATTTGGGAAGCCAAAATGCTAGAGCGCGCAGGTGCCGAGGTGATTGCGCTTGCCACGAATACGATGCACAACGTGGCGGATCGCATTCAGGATCATCTCACCGTATCGCTTCTGCATATCGCCGAGGCCACAGCGGCTTCTCTGGTCTCGAAAGGGCATCAACGGCCTGGTCTCATTGCTACTAAATTCACCATGGAGCAGTCTTTTTATACAGGTCGTCTTTCAGCAAACGGCTTGGAGACGCTGGTTCCTGCAGCGGATACCCGCGACGTGGTTAACGGCATTATTTTCGATGAGCTCTGCAAAGGAGCTGTAACTGAAGAGAGTCGAGCCATCTACATGAAGGTAGCTGCCGATTTAGCCTTCGACGGAGCAGATAGCCTGATCCTCGGTTGCACCGAAGTTGGCCTTTTACTGAATGAGAGCAACACACCCCTTCCGGTGTTTGACACAACGACTATTCATTGTGAGGCAATCATCGACGCGGCGTTTAGCGAGCCGCTTTAAGCATTTTGAGACGCGAAGCCGGATACCTTGGTAGTCGCGAGCTTCCAGCCAGCGGTCACACTGATTGTTGCGATTAGAATCGATATCCCCAGTAGCGCCTCGGCCATGCTGATACCAAAAGCGATTTCGGGTGTGTATGAGCAAATATTGCGGACTTCGAAAAGTGCAGGAAACCAGCGATCCACGGCGAACCAGTCGGGCATTCCCAGGGTGAATTGGCAACTGCCATCGCCCCTAAAGTTTTCAATCTCGTATAAGTAATAAGATCGTTCGCCAAGTCCGATACTGGATACCAGTAAGAGGATGAGACCTCCCGAACCTATGCCGGTGTTATCGGGCAGCAGCAACATAATCGCACTAATGAGAGCGATTGCGACCACCCATAAGCGGGCGTGAATACACACCTGACAGGGGTCCTCACCCAGCGAGTATTGCCAATACAGAGCAGCGGCAAACATGCCGCCGCCGAGTATCAACATTGCCCACCACAGCGCACGTAGGGTGGGCAATTGTGTCATCACATTAGTCAGCGCCATTACTAGTGATTTGGGGTTCCCGTAGCTTTGCCGCCACGGCTCGCATTACCTCTGCTGCCGGCTTACCGTCATCCGACGATGCTAGCTTCGCCGCCAGCCCTTCAATCGAGCGGGCAGAGCGTCGATTCGATTCGCCAGCATCAAAGCTTGCGCGAGCAGCCTCTATTGCATCGCTGGCGGCTTTTACCGTTTCAGCATCGGCAGCGCCCCTGCGAGCTAGCTGGTCGAGCAGTGCCAGCGCTACTACTGGGTGATCCGGCCACGTCACGGGTAGCTGTTGCTGAGGATTCAGCACACCATCGTAGTCAGCGAGTCCAGCAGCTGCGATTTCATTGGCGGTAATGTGCTCGCTAGCCTCGAGCGTTAGTACGTCCAGCCCGCGAATGATCTCGGTGCCGTAAATGTGATTGCCGTACCAGTAAGTTGACCAGAAGCCACCTGTTACCAGTTCCTCAGCGTCGATAGGTCCACGGTCGAAATAGGCAATTTCGACAGGATTACTCGAGTCAGTGAAGTCGATAACGGAAATGCCACCTTGGTACCAGGCTTGTACAAAAATATCCCGACCCGGTACGGGCACAATTGAGCCGTTGTGCGCGACGCAATTCTCGAACTCACGCTGTGGGGCCGGCATTTTGAAGTGGCTGCGATACTCAAGCTTTCCGTCAACAATGTCGTAGATGGCATCGGCGCCCCAATCGAGAGGGTCGAATGCACGGCAGCGCGCACGACCACCGCCACCCCATTCATCCGTAAACAGAATCTTGGTGCCATCGTTGTTGAATGTCGCGGAGTGCCAGTAGGCGAACCCGGCGTCTGTCACGACATCGATTCGCTTTGGATCTCTGGGATCGGTGATATCGAACAGAATGCCATTGCCGGAGCAGGCTCCTGCCGCGATGTTCTTCGAGGGGAAAACGGTAATGTCATGACACTGATCCGTTCGACGGGTTTCCTGTGTGTCATCACCGTGATCGCCACCGCGCCATAGGCCAGCAATGGCCCCCGTCTCTTCATCAGCAAAAACGGTAGGGCTGTGAACGATTCTCGACGCGCCAGGATCATCGACTGGAATTTCAATGACATCGATCCTGAAAAGAGCAGTTCTCGGATCGCCGGGAGAGGCGTCGAAGCAGCTCTCCATCTCCTCGCGCTCCCGGATGCTGGAAGTGCCCGAGTTGTAGACGACAATCTTGCCATCGTCGCCTGGACCTGAAACCACGGAATGGGTGTGAGAACCGCGACAGGTCTGCACAGCGCCCACTTGGACCGGTGCCTCGAGGTCGCTGATGTCAAAGATGCGCAACCCACGGAAACGCTCGTCGCTGACATCCTCTGAAATACCCTGGAGACCACAGTCGAGGCGTCCGCGGGTTTCTTGCGCTGACATGATCAAGAGATCGCCCACAATGCTTACGTCGCCCTGTCCACCTGGACAGACAACTGAACTCAATAGTTCGGGAATACCGTCTTCCTGCAAATCGTAGACGTTGAAGCCGTGGTAACTCCCGGCCACAAGCGTATTACCGGAGAACGCCATGTCCGTATTTGAGAAGCTAAGCAGTGGAGAACGCTTGCGAGATCCACCCTCAATTGGAGATGCTTTTTTCTCTTTCGCATCCTCAGATTCTTCACCTTCTTTCTTCACGGGGCCCTTGGCCGTTTCTCCCGGATTATTGGGATCGACAAAGCCAGCAGGCTTGGGCAGTGACGCCACCAAGGTCATGTTTTTGATGGCGATGCCGGCATCGGTGAGGCCAGGCTTGAGGTTGGCGCGAGGGTCGTCTGACAGTGTGACCAGTAGGGCGTTCATGCGCTCTATCTCGACCATCTGGTCGTTTTTTACATCACCGACAAATTCATAAAGTAGTGGGTCGTAGGCAGAACCGGGCTTGTCGAGTAGGTCTTTGACCATGTCCACTGCGCCTTCGTGGTGGCGAATCATTAGCTGTAAAAACTGGCGGTCGAAACCTACCGATTCGGAATCACCCAATGCCGCCATTTGCTGATCGGTGGCCATACCCATTTCCATTTTGTGATGCGCGCTGAGCATGTGGTGTGCATGCGCCATCGCAGACTCACCTCGGTCGTTCAGCCAACCCTCCATAAAACCAATCTCATCGCTTTGCGACGCTTTTATGCGTCCCGCGATTTCGACAAGCTCAGGCCGGTTGGTTCGACCTTCCACCAAATCGGCCATTTCCAATGCCTGCTGGTGGTGCGGAATCATCATTTGCATGAAGCTCACATCCGCGGGCGAATAACTGGTGTCGGTAATTTGGACCGCTTCCTCGGCAGATAAGACACGACCGCTGTTGCCAGGGGCGCCAGGCTGCACAATAGGCGCCGCGCTTGCCGAGGCGATGAAAAGCGAACTGGATAGCGACAGTGCGACCGTCAACGATTTGAGTTGAGTGTGGGGCATGATGTTTTTCTCCAAACCACAGTGATTTTCTAAGTTGCGGAGGTCAAAGCCTCTAACGCGCGCTACGAATGTAACGCAAACTGTCGTGAGGAAACATCAGGAACTGACTTGTAATACAAAAAATAGGTTGTTAAAGCACGACCATTGCCGTGCTCTTTTCCCTAGGGCGCCAATGACTTTAGATCGAGCAGGGCTTTCCTAAATAACGAACGTTGATAACGCCATCCACGGCACTGACCTTTTCGAGTACATCCGGGGTGGGTGCAGAGTTCAGGTCGATCAGGTTGTACGCGATGTCGCCACGACTCTTGTTAAGAAGGTCAGCGACGTTCAGGTTGGCATCACCCAATACGTTGAGGATATGACTCAAGGTGCCAGGAGCATTGCGGTTGGTGACAGTAAGCCGAGACTCGGTTGTGCGCTCTAACTCGATGGCAGGGAAGTTCACCGAGTTTTTGATATTGCCGTGATCAAGAAACGCTTTGATCTGATCGGCCGCCATCACGGCACAGTTCTCTTCAGCTTCAGCGGTGCTTGCCCCGATATGCGGCATGAGGATGGTATCTGACCGATTTCGCAGTGCGGGATGCGGAAAGTCAGTGACATAGGTACGCAACTGACCCTGGTCCAGCGCGGCAACGACGGCGTCGGTGTTTACGATTTGGTCGCGGGCGAAGTTGAGTAGGCAGGCGTTTTTTTTGAAGTAAGACAACGTATCTGCATTAATGAGGCCGCGAGTACTGTCCAGCACCGGAATGTGCAGAGATACATAGTCCGACCGCGCGAACAGCGACTGCATGTTATCCATTTTCTTGACCGAGCTCGGCAAGCGCCAGGCTGCCTCGACAGAGATTGCGGGGTCGTAGCCAACAACTTCCATCCCCAGATCGAGCCCGAGGCGGGCAATTAAGCTACCGATTGCCCCAAGACCAAGGACGCCCAGCGTTTTGCCCTGCAGTTCAGAGCCGGCAAATTGCTTCTTGTTAGCCTCGAGTGCGGGCCCCATGTCCTCTGCAGACAACGATGGATCGAGTTCGCTGATAAAACGCATACCGCCCACGATATCGCGTGAGGCGAGAAGCATCCCTGCCGCTACGAGCTCCTTGACTGCATTAGCGTTCGCACCGGGAGTATTGAACACAACGATACCGCGTTCGGTGCAGTGCTCAATTGGGATGTTATTCACACCAGCGCCGGCGCGAGCGATGGCTGATACAGAGTCGCCAATGTCGGCATCCGAGAGTTTGTAGCTTCGCAACAAGAGGGCGTTGGGTGCATTGATATCGCTACTGACCTCAAAGCAATCGCGGCTCAGCCGATCGAGCCCCTTTGAGGAGATGGCATTGTAGGTTCGAACTTTATACATAGTGTGTTTACTTCTGACAGTACTTCTACAGCGCTACCTTATTTTCAAAGACAAACGCTGACGTGCCATCGATCTGCCAACCGATCATCACGTTTATTAAGCACTTGGGTTACAAATTTGCTGGAGGCGTGGTCGTGGCCGTCACGCTTTCACCACTTGGTGGACATTAATACCTGATTGTTACGGAGACATTAATCCCGCCTCTTATCTCATGAGTGATTCAAAAATTGAGCATATCGATTGAACAAAAAAAGAGGAGCTAGGCTCCTCTTTGCGGTTACTTTTCTCGATCTAGACTAGATCAAAGCAGTGGTGCAATCACCAAGCTTACGATAGCCATTACGTTGATCAGGATATTCATCGAGGGGCCTGAGGTGTCCTTGAAGGGATCACCAACGGTGTCACCTACAACAACCGCAGAGTGCGTGTCGGAGCCCTTGCCACCCAGATTGCCTTTCTCAACATACTTCTTAGCGTTATCCCAAGCACCACCGGCATTAGCCATCATCAATGCCATGAGAACACATCCGAGAAGTGCGCCCGCGAGCATGCCGCCCAGCGATGCCGCGCCCAGTAGGAAGCCTACCGCGACAGGCGATGCAACAGCGATAACGCCAGGCAAAACCATACGCTTAAGTGCTGCTGTCGTTGCGATATCAACACAACGTGCTGTATCGGGATCTGCAGTGCCCTCGAGAAGTCCAGGAATTTCCTTAAACTGCCGACGGATCTCATTGATCATGTCGAATGCAGCTTCTCCGACCGCTGTCATGGTGATGGCAGCAATCAGGAACGGAATGGTGCCTCCAATGAACATACCGACCAGTACGGTGGGGTTCGACAGCTCCAGCGAGAAGCCCGGGTTGTTAGCCGAGACGGTCTCAACAAACGCGGCGATGATAGCCAATGCCGCCAGCGCCGCAGCGCCAATAGCAAAGCCTTTACCAATGGCCGCAGTGGTGTTGCCCACCTCATCCAGTCCATCAGTGATCGCGCGGGTTTCTTCGCCCATGCCAGCCATCTCAGCAATACCGCCCGCGTTATCCGCAACCGGACCATAGGCATCGATTGCCATTGTGATACCGACCGTAGCGAGCATGCCAACGGCTGCGATACCCACACCGTAGAGACCTGCGAGCTGCGTCGACGCAAAAATAATGGCTGCAAGTACCAAGACTGGAAGCACAACTGACTGCATGCCCACCGCGAGACCCGTAATCATGACCGTGGCAGGTCCTGTTTCACCCGAGCCCGCAATGGTTCGGACGGGCTTGCCGCCTGTGTAGTACTCGGTGATTAGACCAATCGCTACGCCACCAATGGCGCCCGCCACCACTGCGTACCAAACGGACGTATCAACTCCAAGCTCTTGCACCAGCATGTAGGCCAAGCCCACGAAGATGATAGGAGCCGCAAACGTACCGTAGCGAAGCGCAGTCGCTGGCTCGGACGATGAGCGAGATCGGACGATCAAAATGCCGATGATCGATGAAGCCAGACCCACACTTGCCAGTGCAAGCGGGAGGAACATCAGTCCTGCCTGAGAATCGATGCTCATCGTTGCTGCAATCGCCATGCAAGCAATCATAGATCCGCAGTAGCTCTCGAAAATGTCAGAACCCATGCCAGCAATGTCGCCAACATTGTCGCCTACGTTGTCAGCAATGACGCCCGGGTTGCGTGGGTCATCTTCCGGAATCCCAGCCTCGACCTTACCGACCAGGTCCGCACCAACGTCAGCACTCTTTGTGTAAATGCCACCACCGACGCGCGAGAAGAGTGCAACTACAGAAGCACCCATACCGAAGCCATGGATAGCATGTGCTGTCTTAGGGTCACCACCAAAGTAGAAATACAAACTGCCAAGACCAATAAGGCCCAATGAAGCGACACAGAGGCCCATGATGGAGCCACCGTAAAACGCTACAGAGAGTGCGCTCGATGCACCTTCGTCGTTCGCTGCAACGGCCGTTCGAACGTTTGCCTTGGTGGCGGCGTACATGCCCAGCCAACCTGCCAGGGCTGATGAGGATGCGCCAACCACGAAGGACAGTGCAGTATCGTTACCCAGGTCTGACAGCAGAATCAGACCTAGTAATACAGCTGCGAAGATGAGTAGGTACGTGTATTCACGTTTCATGAAAACCATGGCGCCCAGGTGAATTTGTTCGCCAATTTTCTGGACTTCACCGTCGGGGATTTCCCGGCGTGACATGACCGTGTAAATAAAGAAAGCGATGGCGAGACCGACCAATCCCAGAATTGGTGGCGCCGAGTACAGTTGTTCTAACATCCGGTGTGTCTCCAAGTTTTTATTCTGTAGCCCCCCCAGAGGGCGCTTGGCAAAACAGCAAGCGCGAACGAGTATCGAGTACCGTGGGGTAGAGGTCAAGGGATTTGCCCGGACCCTCATCGAAGATGCGATGAGGCGGAAAATGCGGGTTCTTTAAGGGTAATAGATACACATAAAATCTCGTCCTGACACTGATCGGACAATGCAAGAAGACAGTATTTTAGGATCACCCCATATGCCGGCGGAGCTGAGATCGGCATGCGCCACGACGAGATGATTAATTCATGAAAATTAGGTCAGCCAACCCCACTGATGCATCGCAAATCGCCGAGTTAAATGAGGTGTTTGTCGCGGTCACTAGTCCCATGGATGCGCAGCGATTTCTCGAACTGTTTGACCTCTGTAGCTATTGCCTTGTGATTGACGACGGGGAGCGCTTGCTGGGTTTTGTCATCGCCATGCGCAATGAGGCGCCTTACGACAACGGGAATTATCAGTGGTTTGAAACTCGTGTGCGGAACATGGTCTATGTGGATCGCATTGTGCTGGCTGCAGACGCGCGGGGGCAGGGTCTGGGGCACCAACTGTATGACGAACTCTCCGCCATGGCGCTTGCTGATGGGTGCAAAGTCATGACCGCCGAGATGGATATCGAGCCGCCCAATCCACACTCGCTACACTTTCATAGTAAACGCGGGTTTGTCGAACACGGGCAACGCGTGCTTGATGGCGGCAAGCGTGTGTCGATGCAATGTCGCGACCTGTGATCGGTTACGCATACCTGATTGCTCCCACGGCGACTCGCGGCACACGATTTTGGCCACGTTGACGTTGATCTGGCTCGAGCGTGTTGCGTACGACTCATTAACCAATCGTAGAGGATCTCAGTGATGCGGAAGTTCGCGTTTGTTTTGAGTGGTTTCGCGGCGCTGGCCATAACCTTGTTCGTTAGTTCAACCTCAGCTATTGAAGAGCCTAGCTATTCGCTGGTTGCCGCGTGGGACGACCCCGACGTCGAAATTCGCGATTATGACGCGCGTATTTTGGCAACGACGCAAATGAACGAGGGACAGAATTCAGGATTTCGAGTGTTGGCCGGTTACATATTCGGTGGCAACGAAAGGGAGCAGGAGATCGCAATGACAGCGCCTGTTCAGCGCACGATGCCAGGTGAAGAAGATGCAGAAATGGCGTTTGTTGTGCCACGCGAGTATTCGATGGCGGAATTGCCAGCGCCTGATGACACCCGTGTTCAATTTAGGGAAGAGCCAGCTTACCGCGCCGCTGTTATTCGGTTCAGCGGTTGGGTCAATGATAAAAAAGCTGAGCGTTACTGGCAGACGCTCGCCGCGTTTTTGAAGGAGCAAGGTATTCAGCCGCTCGGCGATCCCACGCTGAACCAGTACAACCCTCCGTGGACACCGCCTTTCATGCGTCGTAACGAGATAATCGTGGCCGTTATGCCCGGCTCGGTGGGGACTCAATAACCTTTACTGGTGTCAAACGCGCCGATCAGATGTTGTCCCGCAATGAATCGCTCCAAGTTGGGCGCCATTGCTTTCGCAACGAACCGTTCGAGCGTCGGAGCTGATGTATGAGAGGTGATGTAGACGTTTGGTTGTTGCCAGTAGGGATGTGACTTGGGAAGCGGCTCCTCACGAAATACGTCCAATACAGCCGCCCCCACTGACCCATTGGCTAGTGCAGTGAGCAAGGCGTCATCATCAATTGCGTTGCCACGCCCGATGTTGATCAGAATGCTGCCTGGAGGCAGTCGTTGGAGTGCCTCCGCGTCGATGGCATTCTCGGTATGAGTGGTTTTGGGTAAGACCGAGACAACATAGTCAAGATCATCGAAAAAACGATGATCGCCGGCTTCAAAGCAAGTCTCAAATCCTTCCACTGAGCGTCCGTCAGAATTCAAGCCGCGGCAGCGGATGCCAAAGTGTTGGGCTGTTTTGGCAACGGCACTTCCGATACTGCCCGTGCCGAGTATGCCCATGGTTTTTCCCACGACGCCCATCTCCGGCGTGTCGTCCCAGATCGAGGCCTGGGCTCGATCGAGGATGCGGCGCTCAATGGCCAGTATCCAGCCAAATACGAACTCAGACATTGACTGACCGAAGACATGCTTGAGGGGTGTTACGACAACGCCAGCCGGAATGTGTCCCGCGAGCGCATCAACGCCCGCCCAGGTGCTCTGTATCCACTCTAGCTTGGGGCAAAACTCGATCCATGGCGTAAGGTTTGATGGACCACCGACTAAAATTCGAACCGAACTGCAGTCGATCTCAGGTGTCGATTCTTCGGAAGCATTGACACGTGCAACGGAGAGACGTTGACCTACCAGCTCTATGACGCCGGCTGGCCACTCGTCATCGTCGTTTGCAACGAGTAATACATCGGTGGTCATAAGGTCTCTCCAACATGGCGCTGGCTCATGGTAACGCCGCCACCTTGGGTAAACCATGCTTGCATCTCATCAGCTTCGCTTGTGCACTGCGCAGATTCGAATCCGGCGTTGGCTCCCGCACGTACTGCTCGGCAATCAACAAAAAAGTACAGATCCATGGATACGATCCGCCAAGAGTGGTTTTCCAACACGCGAAATGACGTTTTAGCTGGGCTAGTCGTTGCACTGGCACTGATTCCAGAAGCCATAGCGTTTTCGATCATTGCCGGCGTCGATCCAAAGGTGGGTTTGTACGCCTCGTTTTCTATCGCAGTGATCATTGCCTTTACAGGTGGTCGCCCGGGGATGATATCGGCTGCGACGGGCGCTATGGCTCTGCTGATGGTGACTCTCGTGAAAGAGCACGGTTTGCAGTACTTGTTTGCAGCGACTGTGCTGACCGGCGTCCTGCAGATTATTGCCGGTTGGGTTCGTCTGGGCGAATTGATGCGTTTTGTTTCGCGGTCTGTCGTGACAGGGTTCGTCAACGCGCTCGCTATTTTGATTTTTATGGCGCAGCTTCCCGAGTTAACGAATGTCACGTGGGAGGTCTACGCCATGACAGCGGCGGGTTTGGGCATCATTTATGGCCTGCCGCGCTTGACCACGGCGGTTCCGTCTCCGCTGATCACCATTGTTGTCCTTACTTTGGTTGCTATTGCACTGGATCTCGATATCCGGACCGTGGGTGATATGGGAGAGTTACCCGACAGCCTCCCGCAATTCTTTGTGCCTGATGTGCCGATGACCTGGGAAACCTTCACTATCATTTTTCCTTACTCGGCTACGTTGATGGTGGTTGGGCTTCTTGAGTCGCTTATGACCGCGACTATCGTCGATGATCTAACCGATACATTGAGTAACAAGAACAGAGAGTGTGTGGGGCAGGGCGTTGCGAACGTCGCCACGGGTTTTATCGGTGGTATGGCGGGTTGCGCCATGATTGGTCAGTCGGTGATCAACGTAAAGTCTGGCGGTCGTGGACGTCTGTCGACGTTGGTAGCAGGACTTTTACTTCTGATCATGGTGGTTTTTGCGGGCGAATGGGTGAGCCAAATACCGATGGCGGCGCTGGTCGCGGTGATGATCATGGTATCGATCGGCACGTTTAACTGGGATTCCATTCGCAATCTTAGGACACATCCTAAGAGTTCGAGTGTGGTGATGCTGGCGACCGTTGCGGTCACCGTTGCTACACATGACCTTGCGCAAGGCGTGCTTACTGGCGTCTTGTTGTCGGGCTTTTTCTTCGCGCACAAAGTGGGGCGAATCTTGAGCGTTACCTCCGCTGCTTGCGATGAGGGCAGGGCACGTCGGTACACGGTATACGGGCAGGTATTTTTCGCGAGTGCAGATCGGTTTTCAAAGGTCTTCGATTACCAGGAGGTCATCGACAAGGTTTACATCGACGTGAGCAGAGCACATTTCTGGGACATCACGGCGGTCAGTGCACTGGATAAAATTGTGATCAAGTTTCGGCGTGAAGGCACCGAGGTTGAGGTCATCGGCATGAACGAAGCAAGTGCGACACTGGTCGACAAGTTTGCGATTCACGATAAGGATGGAGCGGAAGACATGCTCCTTGATCACTAGGACCTAGCGTATGCGGCAAGAAAAAAAGGTATTGGCTTGCGTCGATAAATCGGACTACGCCGCACATGTCGCAGACTATGCCGCTTGGGCCGCAGCCAGACTGTCTGCGCCCATTGAGCTACTGCACGTGATCGATCGTCACCCTGAGATCGCGGCGGACGTTGATAGAAGTGGCTCGATCGGTGTTGATGCACAAGAGAACCTGCTAGAGCGGTTGTCTCAGGAAGAGGGTGAGCGCAGTAAAGTTATCAGGGAGCAAGGTCGTGTGTTCCTGAATGAGTTACGGACACGCTGTGAGACTCACACGGGACTTCAGACCGATACGCGGCAACGTTATGGGCAACTGCTCGCGACGTTAAAGGAGCAGGAGTCGTCGGTGGCCATGTACGTTCTTGGCAGAAGAGGCGAGTCAGCGTCGCATACACGTCGCGACTTGGGCCGCCATGTGGAGGCGATTTGTCGTCAAATTCGTCGACCCATCATGACGGTGACCGATGACTTCAAAGCACCTAAAAGTGTATTGGTGGCCTACGATGGTGGTCGAATGACGCGCCGAGGTATAGAACTTCTAGCATCGAATCCCAATATGCGGGACCTGCCCATTCACGTGGTAATGTCGGGTAAGCGTGGTGCTGACTCAGCTCGCCATATTGAGTGGGCTGAGCAGACACTGAAATCAGCTAATTTCAGCGCGGATGCGTCATTTATTCCCGGTGACCCTGAGCAGGTTGTCACCCGCGCCATTGCCGAACGGGAGGCGGATCTGTTGATCATGGGGGCTTACAGCCACTCACCTTGGCGAAGTTTGTTTCTGGGTAGTCGTACCAACGATTTATTGCGCGCATCGCAGGTTCCGACGATTACCTTGCACCTCTGAATCGCTCGTTTCTAAGACACTTGTTGGTCCATCCGCCGGCTAGAAAGCCATGCCGCTTTTTGTCAGGTATCTCGCATGCTAACGTCTCGGCATAGAAAGGAGACTCCCATGCATATTTTCTTGAGACTATGGATGTTGCTGTGCCTGAGCGGTTCGGCATGGGCAACGGATGATGTTCTCGTACCGGAGGAAGGCCCTTCAATCTCAGAGCGAAGCATCTTCATGCCCGGCTTCATGCCCCTGTATTGGGATGCGGACGAGGGAAGGCTCTACGGAGATATTGAAGGTCTGACGAGCCCGTTTATTTATTACAACGGCTTGTCCCACGGTGTTGGCTCTAACGATTTGGGGCTAGATCGCGGGCGCTTGGCTGACACTCACCTTGTAACCCTCGATCGGGTGGGTAAAAAAGTTTTCCTGACTGCGGTCAACACAAAATATACGGCTCGATCCGACAACGCAGCCGAGCGACGCGCGGTAGACGAGGCTTTTGCGCAATCAATTATCTGGGGGTTTGAGGTCGCTGAGCAGTCAGAGGGCATGACCTTGATTGACCTCACTGACTTTGCGTTGAGTGACGCGACGGATCTGTCACGACTCCTAGCCGCCAGAGGCGAGGGTAGTTATGCGATTGACAGCTCCCGCTCGGCTATTCATGCGCCGAAGACAAAGTCATTCCCCGACAACACCGAAATCGATGCGAGACTAACCTACGCGGGTAACCCTAAGGGTTCAATTTTGCGAACAGTTGCTCCCGACGCTAGTGCCATTACCGTTCACAGTCATCACTCTTTCGTGCGACTCCCTGATGACGGTTACGAACCGCTCCCGTTTGATCCGCGGGCGGGCTATATCGATAGCGGTGAGGACAGTTTGGTCTATGACTACGCCAGTCCTATTGATGCACCCATAAAATCAGCTTATGCGCGACGACATCGGCTGGAAAAAGTCGATCCCAATGCAGCATTGAGCGAAGCGGTAGAGCCCATTATTTATTGGGTGGACCCAGGCGCGCCCGAGCCGGTAAAGACTGCACTTATTG
>CAJWQE010000037.1 GCA_913045375.1 uncultured Halieaceae bacterium
CCGTTAAAAAAACCGGTTAACATCGAGCATCCACGCCAAACGCTCGACTGATAGGCGAGCTAATGGCCACTCACTACCCTTCGTTAAAAACAATTGCGGGCTTACAGGTTCCCTACGCACGTCACCCTCGTGTCAGGGCAATCAAGCGCCAGGGACACTACCCGAGTATTCATGGGACCAAGTTGTGGAGCTCTAGTGGGGTTCTCATTGATTACATCGCATCGACCACAGAAGTTGCGCCTCAATCCGTGATCGATGCGGGTTGTGGCTGGGGCCTCGCTGGCATTTGGTGCGCTAAAACCTTTGGATCGGCGGTCGCCTCGGTTGATGCTGACGCCTCTGTCATGCCCTACCTTGAGCTAGTTGCCGAACTGAATGAGGTTGAGGTAACCCCCGTAGTCGCACGATTTGAGCAGCTAGATACCCCTCTTTTAGGCGCTACCGACTGGTTGGTTGCCGCTGATGTTTGCTTCTGGGAAGAACTAGTTGACCCGGTTACCACTATGATCGAACGCGCCATAGAGAGTGGAACCAAACGCATCATGATATCGGACCCCCGACGTGAGCCCTTCTTTACAGTGGCCGAGACGATTTTATCGGAATATGGAGGGGAACTTGTGGAATGGCGCGTAGGGAATAGCAGGCATTCTGGCGTCATCCTAGTAATCGAGAACGCCTAGCGCTCGCGCGTCTCTCGATAGGCTTTAGTCACTGTCACCTTAACTCGTTCTGCAGAGTCATCCAGCGCTGGTCTGAACCGCAATTCACGCAGGCCCTTTTTAATTCTAATCGCGTCTCGAGCACCGTTCGTACTAGAGATTTCGCTGATTTCTCGTGCCCTTCCACGCGTCGTCACCTCAAACGAGAATGTTGCTTGAGCGACCTCGCTCGGAGGAAGTGGGGACGCGGAAATTAAGCCATGAGGTAATTCCACTGGCTCCGCAAATAGTTCAGGTGTCTTCTCTGCCAAGCGCTCATAGGTGCTGACGGCATCACCGCTTCTGCCGTAGAACCATCGCCAATCTGCTAGGGCCAACTCGAGTTCATCATTGCCGGAGTCGAGTTCTATCGCCTCTTTCATCATCCGCACCCCAGTAAGAAAAGCGCCCCGCTCTATGTTCGCAAGCTGCTCATCAGTAACTGAACGCTCCTGCAAAACCCGAGGCTTATACAGTGGCAGTGCCTGTCGGTCCTCTACATAGGGCTCAACCGCAAAGGAAATCAGATATAGGAGCTGTAACCGCCGCTTCACCAATGCAGAACACGCCTTCACATCAACTGTGTCACCTCTACAAGCTCTGTGGACGACGTCTTCAAGGTGCTCAGCGAACTTCAAGACTTCACGCTCGATGGCGTACCACTGAGCAACAGCCAGCACTGACAGCTCGTGATCGTAGTACTCCAGTGCATACTCCAGACTTTCATCTGTCCAAGACTCAGCGCCAAGACCCGTAATGCGATATCGATACGATAACTGCTGAGAGAGGCCCTCGCTGTCCCCTAGACGGCGAAGCACTGTTATCCAATCGGTGAGCGCGTCTATCTGAGAGTCGGTCGTCAAACCGGAATTCAGCCGCAGATTATGGAGACCCTGTTGGAAAAGGTTGGCAGCTGACTCTGATTGGCCCAACCGCATCGCCTCGTGTGCAAGCAGCAACCAGCGTTCCGCGAGCGCAGGGTGGTAAGCCCCCAGATCTGTTTGTGATGCAAGCACGTCTCGTACGCGCCGTTCGTGATCGAGCAGGGCTCTTGAATCGACTACGACATCGTCATCAAGAATCTGTCCCTCAACGGGCAATACAAGCATGCCAACCGGCTGAGGCACTAATACCGCTTGAGCCCCTACAGCGAAGCAGTAGCTGAGAATGGTAACGACGGTAATAAGACTGCCCTTGCGCATAACCACAATATAGCGCAAAACATCATAGGCAAAAAAAAGCCCGCAAGTGTGCGGGCAAAAAAATCCTGAGCGGATCGCATAACTAAATGCAATGCTCGCGTAGTATAAAAATAGTGCAAATTAATTCAAATTTATTATTATCATGAAATACATTCCTTAGGGTTATGACTATGGACATTAGCAAGCTCGCAAAAGCCGATCTGAACCTACTTGTTGCGCTGCATGTGCTTATCGAAGAGCGAAGTGTGTCAAAGGCCGCGAACCGTCTACACGTAACACAGCCCGCCATGTCCAAGACCTTGAATCGGCTGCGAGAGACATTTGACGATCCGCTCTTTGCTCGAAGTAAACGTGGGATACAGCCTACGCCTCGTGCCGAGGCGCTAGCTAACGAATTGATTCACGTACTGTCCGACATCGAGGGCTTGCTCGATGCAGGTGAATTTAGCCCACAGGCCTTCAGAGGCGAGATTGTCATTGCGATTTCCGAGTATGTAGGCTTCACACTGCTACCCTCCCTTACCGCGAGACTCGAGACACGTGCACCGAAATTAAAATTGAGAACCATCACTCGCGCGGAGCAGCAGCTCGACCTGCTCGCCGACGGGCGCTTGGACTTTGCTATCCAGCTAAGCCGAAATAGCTACCCATCAGAATTCAGACACCATGAACTAGCAAGTTCTCCGCTAGCCGTGTTCGTGCGCCGTGATCATCCCCTGACGCAACAACCCATATCCGAGGAAAACTTACGACTCTTCCCACAGATTAACCTTTATATCGCTGACAGAGCAGAGATCGATGATGTGGACCTGCCGCCGTCAGAGTTACTAGGTAGCGCAAAAGGCACAGTAGAGACTTCGCACCTGCTCACTGCGTTTGAAATCCTGCGAAGTACGAATTACACCTTGGTCTGCCCGGCCTACATGGCCAGAAATGACGGTGCAACGCGAGATCTGGTGACGTTGCCTATCCCAGAACAATACGGTCGAACAATTGAATACTCGCTTGTAGCGCACGACAGAACAGCGCGGTCGCCCATTCATCAGTGGTTCTGGAATGAAGTGATAGACGCGGTGCGGGCATTGCGTGTCCGGACCGTGCACAGAGGTTAAGGTCAAAGGCGCAATCTTTTTCACGTCACCTGTGCCATAATCCGCGCCGTTTTTCGTGGAGTCAGATATGAGCAAGAAAGCTCGACCACCGATCCCCCAACTGAATGGCAAGATTATCGAGACACATTGCCATCTCGACTACCTGTCTGGGGAAGAGCTGGAGGCTACGATGAACAAGTCGCGAGCTGTAGGCATTGATCGGGTCATTACCATCGCGGTGTCACGTGACAATCAGCAGGTGGTACATGAAATTGCCTCGCAGTATGACGATGTCTGGTGTACTCAAGGCCTTCATCCTCATGAGGCCGAAACCTGGGACGCCGAATTCAACGATGAGCTTAGGCAGCGTGCGCGCGATAGCAAAGTCGTGGCGGTAGGTGAAATTGGCCTCGATTACTACTACGAGCACTCAGATCCGAAGACACAAATCGCCGCCTTTGAAGGGCAGCTTGATGTCGCTATCGAGACCTGTAAGCCGGTGGTCATTCATACCCGAGAGGCAGAAAGCGATACCAAGGCGGTTCTGCGGAATGCCGCGAAGAATCTTAATACCAAAGGTGTGATACACAGCTTCACTAGTAGCGTAGACCTAGCTGAGTTTTGCCTCGCAGAGGGCTTCTACCTTGGGTTTAATGGCATTGCCACATTTAAAAACGCTGACAACGTACGTGAGGTTATCCGCAATACACCGATGGATCGCATCCTGCTTGAAACCGACGCGCCGTATCTGACGCCAGTACCCTACCGTGGCGTGCCGAACGCGCCTTTCTATCTCCCTTTTATCGCTGAAACCATTGCGGATCTGAAACAGGTTTCGACCGACGAACTGCTCGCGACCGTTCATAAAAACAGTCTAGATTGCTTCTTTCCTGATCAGTCATGAGTTTTGCTATTGGACAGCGCTGGATCAGTCACGCTGATCTAGAACTCGGGCTCGGTATATGCGTTGAGGCTGATACCAGAAGAGTCACCTTGCTGTACCCCTCAGCTGAGGAAGAGCGCACCTATGCGACGGATAGAGCGCCCCTCACTCGTTACGAGCTAAAGGTCGGTGATCGCCTTGTGCATATCAATGGTCGCGTATTGGAAGTCACTCACGTTGATGAGATCGCTGGAACACTCAGCTACGAAACAATCGAACGCGAGTCAGGCGAAACCTTCACAGTACACGAGCAGTTCATCGCCCCCGAGGTATCGGTTAACACACCACAGGACCGATTGCTGAACAACCAGTTAGACAAGGTCGGTGACTTCAACCTCCGATATCAAACGCTCTCGGAACGTGCCAGATTACTCTCGAGCGATAGCAGTGGACTCATCGGAGCGAGAACGTCCCTCCTATCTCACCAAGTTTATGTTGCCAGTGAGGTGGGTAATCGGTTTGCGCCGCGCGTCTTATTAGCCGACGAAGTTGGCTTGGGTAAAACCATTGAAGCGGGCCTGATCCTCACTCAGCAGATTTTGAGAGGTCGGGTGCAGCGCTGTTTGGTGGCAGTTCCCGATCCATTGCTGCATCAGTGGCTTGTTGAAATGCTGCGAAGGTTCAACCTGCAATTCGCCATTTACGATGACGCAAGACTCGACGCTGAGGCAGAGGAGTTCGACTTCGAAAATGACCAACTGGTCCTCGTCCCGTGGTCGTTTATCCAGAAGAATGAGAGTGTGACCGAGCAGCTATTGGCCTCGGAGTGGGATTTTCTCATTGTTGATGAGGCGCATCACCTAAACCTGGGTGACGATGCCGAAACGGCTGCCGATAGAGCGTTGACAGAGTTAGCCGCCTCCACTCGAGGTCTTCTGTTGCTGACAGCGACGCCAGGGCAATCTGGAATCGATAGCCATTTTTCTCGACTGAAATTACTCGATTCAGATCGATTTAACAGCTTTGAGCAATTTATCGAGGAACAGAAGCGGTTCGAAGATACCCACGCCTTAATTGAGGCACTGCGTAAGGGCGAAACCACTTCTGACCTTCCTGAGGGTATCGACCCCTCATTGCCCGCACATGAAATCGTAAAGGCGCTTGTCGACCAATACGGCACGGGGCGGGTCTTGTTCCGAAACTCAAGAAAGTCGGTGCAAGGGTTCCCTGAGCGACGCCTCCATCACTACCCGCTCTCCGCAGACTTCAGTACTGACCTTGGCGATTCAGAGCGGCCAAAATGGCTGGCTGACCTCCTAAAGTCCCTCAAACAGGAAAAGGTACTGGTGATCTGTCGTGACAAGTCTACCGCGATGGCTCTTGAACATTACCTTCACCTTCAAGTGGGGATACGGTGCGCGTCATTTCATGAGGACTTGTCGCTGATAGAGCGAGATCGCGCCGCTGCTTACTTCGCGGATGCGGACAGTGGTGCGCGTGCACTCATCTGCTCGGAGATTGGCAGTGAAGGGCGCAATTTTCAGTTCGCACAGCACCTCGTCTGTTATGATCTACCCTCGCATCCGGACCTCCTTGAACAGCGCATTGGTCGTCTAGATCGAATCGGTCAAATGGGTGTTGTGAATATCCATGTGCCAGTGTCGGAAGGTTCCGTCGAAGACGTGCGGTTTAGATGGTTCCATGAGGGCTTAGACGCCTTCGAATCCAGCTGCTCGATAGGACACCTAATCTACTCAGAGTTAGGAGACGCACTCCTGCAGTGCGAGGGGTATGGACGCCTGTCTGACACCTTGCTGCAGGAGACAGTCGCACTTAAAGACCAATTATCTGCTCAAATGGATCAGGGACGAGACCGCTTACTCGAAATCACTTCCCATGACCCTGAGAAAGCCGCCCAACTGATTGCGACTATTGAGCGCAACGAGCGAACAGACAGTTTGAAGGAGTTCACTGACCATCTGTTTGACCGCCTAGGGATCCACACCGAAGCTGGCGCGGACGATACACTGATCGTGAAGCCAACTGAAAATCTCGTCACCGGTGAGCTACCCTTGCTGGATGACGATGGCATTACCTGCACGTTTTCGAGAGAACTTGCCCTCAGCCGGGATGATCTCCATTTCCTGACATGGGAGCACCCACTTGTTCGAGAGACTATCGATGTGGTTTACAACTCCGAGTTGGGTAATGCCGCAGTCGCACTCATCAAGCAGAAGAGTATTAAGCCCGGGACTGTACTCATCGAAGCACTGTTTAACGCGGACTGCCCAGCGCCTAGGCGTCTGCAGATTGCTCGCTACCTGAATCAGCAACCCATTCGCTACCTGATAACACTCGACGGAAGAGATCTGAGTGAGGCGATTGGTTGCGAGGCATTTACACGCCTGCTAAAGCCGATAAGCATCACCCAGAGCGCGGGTGTCGTTCGAGAGCTCCGCACCAAAATTTCGGCAGCGCTCACTCATCTAGAGAGTCGCGCCGCAGAACGAGTAAGCTCATTACGCGATGCCGCAACGTCCATGATCAGTCAGGAACTCAACAGTGAGGCCACTCGGCTAGAGGCGTTGGGTAGCCGCAACGGCTCAGTGCGCCATGACGAAGTAGCGATGATCAAGCAGATCCAAAAGGACAGCCTTGAAGCCGTTTCTCGAGCAGAAGCAAAACTACAAGGTGTGCGGGTAGTCGTTGCGACCTAGCCGTCACTCACTTGGGCGATACCAAATAGGTGATGAGTAGGCACGCTCCTGTACGGTGTCGGGTCTGCGGGTATCTACGTTGCCGCCTAATGCTAGCTTGTCGAGTAGTGAGTGCCGCGGCGTCGGCACCTCGAGAACACGCACGTAGTAAAAAGCGGCCACCGCAGGATCAAACTCAGGGTCGCGCCACTCGGCTGTCAACGAAGCAGCACCGGCATCGTTGCTCCAGGCACCTGTCTCCAGATCGACCGTATTCGGCACTGGCCGCAATGATCCGTCTATCTGCATTCGATCTGGCGAGGACCACGCAACATCGAAGATCTGCTCGTTTGCCTCACCGGCCTCGTCAACCCAGCCTTTCACGATCTGGATCCGATCCAGGGTGCCTGATTTCGGATCGGCCATGGCATGTACTAGGAAAACCGGAGCATTGCCCTCTATTGGATCGAGTTCACCTCCCATCGGCACGGCACCACTGCTTTCATAGGGAAAAGCGGAAGACTCAAGCGCTGAGGCATCAAGGTCATAACCGCCGTAAAACCGCAGACCTATGCGCGAACCTGTCGTTGCATAGGTCTCGCGACGCTTCATAGCCTGCATTATAGATTCACGGGTATTTTCCTCCGCCCATACAGCCGCGAGACCCTGAGCACCCATCGCCCAGCCAAACGAGCTATTTGCGTTATCCGACCACCCCAGTCGCTTCATAGACGGTTGAGAATCGGTTGCAAACTTCCCGTGAAAATTATTTTCCTCAGCCGCAGACAAACCAGTATGAGAATCCGTAGATCCGATGACGCCAAACTGATAAGGATTTAGTCCAATTTCCTGCTCGATCTGCATCCCTCTAATCAGAGCGGAACGGATAAAATCTCCAACCTGGGGCTTGTACTCTGTCCAATCACGCTGAATGTAATAAGGGTAATCTTCAAAATCAGCAAATACGTCATTCGGTGAAAGTTTGGGATGCGTTTCGGAGTCTCCTTTATACTGAGTTATTTCAACAATTGGCTCCCAGCGGCGCCTTATCTCGGCGTACTCCGCACCAATGGGCTCGTTGCGCATCGTGATCGTGTCGAACATCGCGCCCTTGGAAATGTTCGAGTTGTGAGGAATAGCAATAAAGTTTCCACCTGTTGCCTCACTTGTTTTCTCTAGCCACTGCCATAAATCTTCGGGGTAGCGACTATCATCGAAACCAAATGGCTGAAAGGCCTTTACTGCCTCACTGTCGAGGTCAGTCATCACCACTCTGTGTAAATTTGCACCACCAGGAATTAAACTGTACTCCCATCCCAAAATCGCGGAAAAGGTCCCCGGTATGTTGTTGGCAGCCGCAGCATCGGCAGTGTCATGCCAAGCCTTAAATTCTACCGAGGGTATTTGAGGAAATACTGAAGTGGCAGCATCAAAGGCCTCAATTGCCTCCTGAGGCGTGTCGTATGGATCTGGCAGCTGACTTACGAAGAAATTCCGGCCCTCACCTTTACTGATCGCATCTCTGATCAAATACTGGCCGTACCACACTTGTAATTTTTGCCAAATACTCATCCCGTCCGTTGGTAAACCAAACTCATAAAGTTCACGAACACTTCCTAGGAATTCGGCATGATCGGAAATAACCAAAAAATCCAGTGGCGTTCCTATCTGCACCCTAGCTTTGTGCCCAGGGTGCTCGACTGGAAGCCCACGAGCAAAGCGATATGCCCTATCAGGGCCCACAGAGAAATTTTGATTTGTGAATGCATCAAAGGATAAATTTGTGTGAAGGTGGGTATCACCCCACAAAATCTGCTTCTCCGTAGCCCATGCTTGAGTCGATAGAAGTGATAAGAAAACGCAAGCAATCACGGGTATTTTCATTGTTGTCATCCTAAAAAAACGTCGGGTTTACCTAACGACCTTTCCACTCGGGCTTTTGCTTATTGAAAAAAGAAATTACGGCGTTTTTGGCATCTTCACTGTCAATACAAATGGCCTGTAGCTCTGCTTCTTTCGAAATTGTCTCATCCAGAGTATGCGTCTGACCAAAGCTGACAGCCGCCTTGGTGTGACTCAGTGAGAGCGGCGATCTATCAGCCACCTCTTTGGCATAAGCAATACCGTCTTCACGAAGCGACTCATCGGGGAACACGCGGTTGACCATACCCATCGCCACGGCTTTCTCCGATCTCAACTTTTCGCCGAGCGCCATCAGTTCATACGCGCGCTTTGATCCCACTAAGCGGGGAATCAACCACGTTGCACCACCATCTGGGACCAGACCGATTGCCGAGAAGGGTTGATATAAATAAGCGCTCTCTCCCATACAAGCTAGGTCACAGGCCATCGCATAAGAGTAGGCAATCCCAGCACAAGGACCGTTAATCACCGCTATCCAAGGCTTTGAGCTGTTATGGATGGCGAGCACGCCAGGCTTGTACTCGAAATTCAGATCACTCTCTACTGACTTACCACTAGCCATCCCGTCGCCATCCGACAGGTCTGCGCCTGCGCTAAAGGCCCGCCCATTCCCTGTCAGCACCACAGCCCTGACGGTTTTATCAAGATTGGCCGCAATGGCCGCCTGCGCAATTTCCCGCCGCAGCGCGGTATTGAAAGTATTCATTTTCTCAGGGCGATTTAGGGCAATGACCATTACACTGCCGTCTTGGGTTACCTCAAGCGTCTCATACTGACTCATGATTATGCTCCGTGTTGATATGGCCCTTTCCGGGCTCGTAATATTTAAATCACAGGTGTTCATTCTGCAGATGCGGGATCGAGCACTTCACGAAGCTCCCGCTTCAAGAACTTACCGTTTGCATTTCGTGGAAGTGGCTCCGCCAAGAACCAGATGTACTTGGGCACCTTGAACGCCGCTAGGCGTGTCGACAGATGCTCGCGAAGACCCGATGAATCCAACATTGCGCCGTCTTTCAGATGAATTGCCACACCCACTTCCTCGCCGAATCGCTCGTCCGGCACAGCAAATGCGACGCACTCGAGGACCGCCGGATGATCGAAGACGGCAAATTCGACTTCGGCACCATAGATGTTCTCGCCGCCTCTGAGGATCATATCTTTCGCGCGATCCACCAAGTACAAGAATCCCTCTTCATCAAAGTAGCCAATGTCACCGGTGTGCAACCAACCATCAACAATGGTCTCGGCGGTGGCCTCGGGGCGGTTCAAATAGCCTTTAATGACGGCCGCGCCTTTGACACAAACTTCTCCCACCTCGCCCACAGGGAGTTCCTTCCCTTTTTCGTCAATCACTTTGCCGTCAAAGGTGGGGGCCAGGTAGCCGCAACTGGATGGGCGCTCAACGAATACGTCCCCAGCAATATAGGTGATGATCCCGCAAACTTCGGTCATGCCATAGCCCTGCGCAGGTCTCGCTTTCTTGGTAACCGCATCCACCTTCTTTACGAGATCTGGCTGAACCGCCGCGCCACCACCGCCCATGCTTGCAAGGCTAGAAGTGTCGTAATCGTTAAAATCAGGGTGCGTCAAAAGCTCCCGCGTCATCATAGGTACAGCGCTCAGTGTATTAACGCCCTCTGCCTCGATTAGCTTGAGCGCCTCGAGCGTGTCCCATTTGTACATCAGTACAAATCGACTGCCCGCAAGCGTCCCCGCTTGCAGCGCACAGTTATTCGCCGTGACGTGGAATAACGGGGTTGCAATGAGGCCAGTGGCCGCAGGCGGTGATTGCACGTCCACCTCCTGATCATCACCTGACTTAGCGAGCGCCGAGGCGGTCGCGAAGGCCCGTCCCATAGAAACAACATTCAACACATTAGTGATGCAACCACGATTGGTTAGTTGCGCACCTTTAGGTCGGCCAGTCGTGCCTGAGGTATAAAAAATACAAGCGACGCTGTCAGGGTCAATGTCAATCGCGGGTAGCTGAGCACCGTCAACCATTGCCGAGTGAAAGTCTGTAGCCTCGACAGGCGAGTTAGGCTCACGCACCGAGACCACCTTGATATCAGGATGTTTCTCCTGAATTTGTGCAAAAGCCTCCAAACGACGATCGTCTGCGATCAATACCTTTGGCTTCGAATCATTGAGGGCGTAGTCCATTTCATCCGCCACCCACCAGGCATTCATGCCGACGATTGCAGCCCCAATACTGTTAACCGCCCAATGCGCCATCATCCACTCTGGATAGTTGCGCATGGCAATCGCCACATGATCTCCGGGGCCCACGCCCTGCTCCATTAACCAGCCACCAAATTCCGCAACGATTTTGGCAGTTTGCGCGTAGGTCCAGCGCTCATCGTTGTAGATCAGGTACTCAGCATCCCCGTGACCGGTCGACAAGGCCCAGAGATCACGCATTGAACCCGGCGCCTGAGCGAAGGCTTTTATGGGCACACCATCGCGCTCGATCGTGGTTAACTCGAGCAAGCCACCAGGCGCCGTGGTCATCTCAAGAGCTTCTTTAAACTGGGCTACAACAGACATAACGTATTCATCTCCGTACAACTTGTGCTTATCGTTATTAGCCGCCAAGGCGGTCGCATGCGTTTATTCACCCTAGTTTGCGAGTCGCAATACCAGCGTGTATAACGCGCTCAAGAACAATACTGAATCGGCAAGCACTTAGCTACATCGGAGATCAAAAAATGGCACAGGGACTCGACTTAACGCATCTAGATCAATGGATACGAGACCATGTACCCGCCTTCGAGGGCGATCTCAAAGCTGAAAAATTCGCCGGTGGGCAGTCAAACCCGACATTTAAGTTAACAGCAGGCGACAATAGCTACGTCCTTCGCCGGAAGCCCATGGGAACACTGCTTGCATCAGCACACGCCGTTGACAGAGAGTTCAAGGTCTTATCCGCACTGGCTCCAACTAATGTACCCGTGCCAACCCCCGTCGCCCTGTGCGAAGACGATAACGTCATCGGTTCGATGTTTTACATCATGGAATACCTTGAAGGGCGTGTCTTTTGGGATCCCGCTTTGCCCGAAGTATCCGATGAGGATCGGGCCGCCATATACGATCAAATGAATCAGGTGATGGCAGACATGCATAGTGTGGACATCCATCAGGTTGGCCTCAGTGACTACGGCAAGCCCGGCAATTACTTCGAGCGTCAGATCGGACGCTGGACAAAACAATACCGGGCGGCAGAGACGGAAACGATTCCAGAGATGGAAAAGCTCATCGATTGGCTCCCTCGCAATATGCCAGCTGATGATGGTCGCGTATCACTGGTGCATGGTGACTATCGATTGGACAACATGATTTTTCATCCCACTGAGCCTCGTATCATTGGCATCCTTGACTGGGAACTATCGACTCTGGGTCACCCGCTCGCCGATCTGGCCTATCAGCTTATGGCGTGGCAGTTCCCGCGCGAAGCAGGCATTAACGGTCTTGCAGGACTCTCTCGCGCAGAATTGAACATCCCAGATGATGAGACTTACATTCGGCGTTACTGCGAACGTACAGGACAGCCAGGCATCGAAGACTGGAATTTTTATATGGCGTTCTGCTTCTTTCGACTGGCCTCAATCACCCAAGGCATCAGAAAGCGGGCCTTAATCGGCACAGCATCAAGCCCTGAAGCCGAGGCGAAAGCGGCAATGGTGGTTCCTTTGTCCACCATGGGCGCTGCATACTCGGACTAAACTGCTTCATCTGCCAAAACAACGTTTGGGCATAAGCGTGTGGTCCACGCCCAAACTGAAGTAGTGCGAGCTCTGGTCGAAATGCTCACTTGAATTTCATCAATAAAGAATAAGGAATGCGTATGGAGATTTTTGGCTATCTGGGACTTCTAGGCAGCGTTGCCTTACTGATATGGATGGCTCTGCGCGGTGTGGACATTATGTTCGCGGCAATATTGAGTTCGCTCTTCGTCATCGTCACTAACGCCATGCCCCTCGCGGATTCATTACTTAACGGTTTTGCGGGCGGACCATTAGGCGCTTTCACCTTTGCCGGCAAGTTTTTCTTCCTCTTTGCCGCTGGCGCCATATTTGGCAGGGCTATGGGGGATAGTGGCGCGGCAGCAAGCATCGCCATGGCCTTAGTGAAAAAACTAGGCGCAGATAGAGCGCTCGTCATTACCACGCTAGCGTGTGCCGCATTAACCTATGGTGGTGTCGTAGTCTTTGTCGTCATCTTCGCCGTTTATCCCCTGGGTCTACAGTTACTCAAAGAAGCTGATATTCCCAAGCGATTATTTTGCGCCGCACTGGCATTAGGGGCTGGAACCTTCACGCTCACTGCGCTACCGGGAACCCCTTCGATTCACAATGCGATCTCGGCCTCTGCCCTGGGTACTAGCTTGACTGCGGCACCACTGCTCAGTCTTTTAGCCGCCGCAGTTATGATCGGCTTGGGTCTGTGGTACCTCGAACATCAGCGTCTGATCGCAAAAACGGCTGGAGAAGGCTTTGTGCCTGGACCACGCGACGTGATCCAAGACAGCAGCGATGCCAACCTCCCACCCTGGCAGGCGGCTGTTTTCCCACTGGTCGTTGTAATTGGGCTTATCGTCTCGCCACGTCTCGTTAACCCCCGTTCGGGTTCGTTAGCAGACCTCATGCAATTCGCCGCATCACAGCCGATCATGTGGCCCAGCATTTCATTGGCCGTGGGTACATTGCTGTGTCTAGGGCTGTTCAGCAATATTCGTAAAACAGGCTTTACGACGCTGGGCAATGGTACTAACGATTCACTGATGCCAATGCTCAACAGTGCGGCGATCATTGGTTATGGCGGCGTTGTGGTGCAGACGGCGGGATTCCAGCAATTTGGCGATCTTGTACTCAACTCAGGCCTACCGCCCCTGTTGTCGCTCTTCGGCTCGATCAGCGTTATTTCAGCCATCACCGGATCAGCATCCGGTGGTCTGCAGATCTTCATGCAAACCATGGCACAAGATTACGTTGCTATGGGCTTAGATCCTGAGGTCGTTCATCGAGTTGCCACCGTGGCAGCTGGCGGCTTTGATTCACTGCCACACTGTGGTGCGGTCATTACCATGCTAACCATCACACAGCTGACGCACAAGGAAGCGTATCGGGACACCGGTGTTATCACGGTCGTCATCCCGGTCATAGCTACACTGACCATTATGGCTGCAGCGACCCTTGGATTGCGCTAGCGACTTGGTCATAAATACCTTGGATATAAAAAAGGGCAGCCATCGCTGCCCTTTTTAACTTTATGGATTTATTTATAGGCATCCATCAGGTGACGTTTGTAGAGCTTTCCGTTATCCATTCGCGGTAACTGCTCCATGAAATCAATCGACCGCGGCACTTTAAGTGAGGCTAGGCGTTCCTTCATCCACAGAGTTAAATCCTCCGCAGTTTCGGTCGACGCGTCGCTGTGATCCATCAACTGAACAACGGCCTTCACTTCCTCACCGAATTCTTCATTCGGTATGCCGAACACGGCGACGTCCGCAACCTTCGGGTGCGTTACAAGTAATCCCTCGATTTCAGCAGGGTAAACGTTGACCCCGCCCGTGATGATCATGAAATTCTTCCGATCGGTGAGATATAGATAACCCTCTTCATCCAAATAACCCATGTCGCCAACCGTTCCCCAACCTCTTGAGTCAAAGGCCTCATCGGTCTTCCCAGGTTCATCGAAGTACTCGAAGCGCGCTACCTCGGCAAAGTAGATTTGACCCACCTCACCAACAGGCAACTCTTGGAGATCATCGTCTAGGATTTTCGGAATACCGGTCAGTGGCCGGCCTACGGAGCCAGGGTGGTTTAGCCAATCCTCAGAGTCGATGAGCGTGAAACCAACGCCTTCGCTGGAGGAGTAATACTCGCAAATAACGGGCCCCCACCAGTCAATCATCTGGCGCTTAATATCGATAGGACATGGCGCTGCCGCATGAATGGCGCGCTGCATACTCGAGACGTCGTATTTTGATCGAACCGGCACTGGAAGCTTCAGCATCCGAATGAACATGACAGGCACCCACTGACTATGGGTAGCCTTGTGACGTTCTATCAGCGCTAGCGCCTGCTCGGGATCAAAGCGCTCCATAATAACCGAGGTGCCACCCTGAATCAGATTCAGCGTGTTGTAGTGGAGCGGTGCAGCGTGATAGAGCGGTGCCGGCGAGAGATAAATGGTGTCGGTGTTAAAGCCGTAGTACGCGCCCGCCAGTTTCAGCGGGTGTGGCGCATCCAAATCGATATTTTCAGGCGCTCGGAAGACCCCCTTGGGTTTCCCAGTGGTCCCCGACGAATACAGCATAGGAACACCCAGACTTTGATCGGCGATGGGTTCTGATGGCTGCTCCGCCAAGGTCGAATGCCAATCGACAAATCCTGCCCTTTCACCACCGACGATAAAGCAATGCTCCAACGCAGGCGCTTGTGCTGCAGCTTCCGCGGCAACGTCCGCTAGTGAGGCAGATGCGATAAACAATTGCGCTCGGCAATTATTGATGATGTAGGCCGTCTCATCTTTCTTCAAATGCGTACTAATTGGCGTGAAAACAACTCCGGCTCGCATACAGCCGAACATGATCTCCATAAACTCACGGCAGTTTTTCATCATCATGGCGACGTGCTGCCCCTGCTGAACACCCGATGTTCGCAGTAGCTGAGCCACTTGATTGGCAATAGCGTCCAGTTCGCCAAAGGTGACCGTCTCTCCCGTTGACCCCATGATGAACGCCGGCTTATCCGGGGTCGCAATGGCATGATCTGTGATAGTGGGCATATCTCTTTATCCTTTTTATGTACTGCTCTGCTCCAGTACTATAAGGCGTTCCCTGACTGTGACAAGAGACGGGAAAAACAGAGGATACGATGGCCATGACAATCGCTTTTTTAAATGATGAGTTCGTTCCCTTAGAGGAAGCGAAAATATCACCCATGGACCGAGGTTTTTTGTTCGGAGATGGCATCTACGAGGTGATTCCCTCTTACGGCGGAAAATTGATTGGCCTTGATCTTCACCTTGCGCGACTGGAGAACGGACTCAACGAGATTGGAATCAATACCCCCAGGAGTCGTGGTCAGCTAACCGATATTTTTACGGAGCTGATGATGCGAAACGGAAACGGGAACCTCGGCATCTATCTGCAAATTACTCGGGGCGTCACGATGAAACGCAATCATGCGTTTCCGGCCAATACTGCGCCCACCCTCTTCGCCTATACATTTGATATCCCCGCGCCTGTATCAGGCGACCCAGACAAGGTGACACATTGGAAGGTCACGACGCGTCAGGACCTGCGTTGGCAGCGCTGTCACATCAAGAGTACGTCGCTACTGGGAAACGTCTTGCACATGATGGAAGGCGTCAACGATGGTGGAGGTGAAATCCTGCTATTCGATGCGAACAACCAACTGACGGAGGCTGCAGCCTGTAACGTCTTCGTTGTCCACAATAACGAGGTCAAAACCCCACCCCTTGACCAACACAAGCTCGCGGGTGTCACCCGTGATATGGCACTGCAAATACTTCGAGCACACAGCTCGCTCGAAGTGCTTGAAACTCAAATTACCAAAGATGAAGTGCTCGCTGCTGATGAGGTTTGGTTAAGCAGTTCAACGAAAGAGCTGGAACCTGTCGTGAATATTGATGGCGATGCCGTTGGTGATGGCAGACCAGGCCCGGTTTGGGCGCAAGCCCAGCGTTTGTTTGACCTGCATCGCTTCGATCATTTCGAATGAGTCGACCGACACAATTCACAATCGATCTGCAGGCACTTTGCGAAAATGCAACGACGTTAAAAAGGCTTGCTGGAACTAGAAGCACCATGGCTGTCGTCAAGGCCGACGCCTATGGGCATGGCGCAGTAAAGTGCGCTGCGGCCCTATCACCCCTGGTCGATGCGTTTGCCGTAGCCATCACAGAAGAAGCGGTAGCACTTCGTGGCGCAGGTATCGATTTACCCATACTTGTCCTACAAGGACCCCATTCCCTTGAGGACGCAAAAATCATGTCCTCAGCGGCATTATGGCCTGCCATATCGACTGAGCATCAAATCGATTGGCTAGAGCAAACGGGAGCTCAGTTCGAACAGGTTTGGCTCAAATGCGATACCGGCATGCATCGACTGGGCTTTATACCCGATGAAATTACGTCTGCTCGATCTCGCCTCACAGCGCTCAGCCTTAGCGACATCGTTATGATGAGCCATTTTGCCGATGCTGAAGCGCCTGATTCGGCGCTAACCGAAAGGCAACTGCTACGTTGGGGTCAGGTAATCGACGCAGCACCTGCCGGTAGTTTCTCTAATTCAGCTGCAACCACAGGGCAAATTGCAACGACCGAAAGCTGGGTACGACTTGGCTATTCCATGTATGGAGGGTCCTTGGTTGCCTTGCCAGGCGGATACTCACTAAAACCCGTAATGCAGTTTGAGTCGCGTATTGCCAGTGTTCGATGGATTGATGTCGGTGAGAGTGTTGGCTACGGCGGTCGATGGGTGGCGCGCAGGCGCTCGCGTATCGCCACCATCCCTGCGGGTTACGGCGATGGCTATCCGCGCGCTGCGCGCGATGGAACACCGATTGGTACAGAGAAAGGCACTGTTCTATTAGCCGGTAAAGTCTCCATGGATATGATCACGGCTGACATCACCGACCTTCCAGCACTGGATGTGGGGAGTCCCGTGACGCTTTGGGGAGACTCGCCTTACATAGACGAAGTTGCCGGATACTGTGACACGATAGGTTACGAACTTTGCACCCGGATAACTCAGCGTACCCCGCGTCTGTTTCATCGCTTAACCGGCGAGCGAGACTGACCCCGTAAAGAGATTGAATTATGCTTCGGGCAACGCGCTATCACAGACTGAAAAGTGGCCTATCACAGTGAAGCTTGAACGCTCCGTACTTCCAAATGACAACGATACAAGGGCAGAGCCCATATTTGCGGCGATCGATATCGGGAGTAATTCGTTTCACCTGATTGTGGCGCGCCTCGAGCACGGTGAGATTCGTCCCCTGCATGTCTTGGCAGAAAAGGTTCAGTTGGGTAAGGGTCTTAAAGACCATCGTCTAACACCCGAAGCCATCGAGCGCGGCCTCGCCTGCTTGGGGCGCTTCCAACAACTTTTATCATCGATTAAGCCGCAGCAAGTGAGGGCCGTCGGCACAAATGCGCTGCGACAAGCGTGGAATCGTACTAATTTTACTGAGCCAGCCGAAGCCATTTTGGGTACAGCCATTGACGTTATTTACGGCCGAGAAGAAGCCAGACTCGTTTATCTCGGTGTTGCTCACACACTGTCAGATGATGAGAAAAGTCGACTAGTGGTCGATATTGGTGGTGGTAGTACTGAGTTCATTTTAGGGCAGCGCTTTGAACCCAAGCGATTGGAGAGTCTGCAACTGGGTTGCGTGAGCTACTCGGACACCTTTTTCCCCGATGGCAAGCTATCGAAAGAAAGCTTTTGGAAAGCCTACGATCAGGCGAGTCTGGAAATCTCGCATATCCGACGTAACTTCAAGCACAGCCACTGGACCGAGGCCGTAGGATCCTCCGGAACGCTGCAGGCCATTGAACTTCTCATAAATACCGCCGGTTGGCGCTCTAACGGAATAGACCCAAAATCGCTCAAAAAACTGCGTAGGGCGCTTTTGAAATTCGAATCCGTCGATGACATCAATCTGGAGGGCCTCAATGAACGCCGGCGTGGCGTCATTACAGCGGGTGTAGCGATTACCACAGCGATTTTTGACGTCTTGGGCGTCGAGGTCATGCGCACCTCCTCGGGAGCACTTCGTGAGGGCGTTATTTACGATTTAATGGGCCGCTTGAGGCATGAAGACGTTCGCGAGCGAACCATTCAGGCAATGCTGCAGCGATATTCAGTCGATCAGCCGACAGCAGAGACGGTGGGCAACTACGCCCTTCACCTGGCATCGCAAACTGCTTCGTCCTGGCGCTTGTCAGATGGCGACATTGAGCTCTTGGTGTGGACCGCGAGGCTTCATGAAGTTGGTGTCGCCATCTCCCAGAAGCATTACAACCGGCACTCGGCCTATCTCATTGAAAATTCTGATATGCCCGGCTTCTCGCAGGGCGATCAACTAAAGATGAGTCGTTTGCTACGTGGACATCGTGGAAAACTGCCGTCCTATTTGTTCGATGACATACCCGGCAAAAAACGCGAAAAGCTTGCACGAATGCTCGTTTTACTTCGGATGGCAGTGATCCTAAAGCACGCAGGGCCATCGGCCATGCAGCCAGACTTCGCGGCGCGCGCCAAAGGCGATAAGCTGAAAGTGTGCTTCCCAGCGCAATGGCGAGCGGACTATCCGCTCACTATCTGGGAAATTTCAGAGTCAAAGTCGGCGTTTGAAAAACTAGGGGTGAAAGTGAGGTTGGCCAAAGAGACCGACTAACCCCACTCCCCTACACGTGACTTGTAGATCGTATCCATGCTCATCATGAAGGACAAGGTCGCGACCCGCTCGTCTGAAAAACCGTCCGGGTTGTCAGGGTTTTTATCCAACCACATTGGGTTTATTCTCGCCTCAGAAAAACGATCACTCTGGACAACGAATAGGTATCTCATGCGCAACATCTTATCCGCAGCAGCCGTCATAATTGCCATGACGACACAGCCTGTCGTAGCGGGAGAACGAGCTGTCATTCTCATCATTGGTGATGGATTTGACGACACACACGTCACCATGGGCCGGAATTATCTCAAGGGACAAGCCGGACAATTACTGCTGGATCAAATGCCCTTCCGTGGCGCTGTGCAGGTGGAGACGGTCGACAGCGAAGGCACAGCGATTTACGTTGCGGACTCGGCAAATACCGCGACAACACTGGCGACAGGTGCCGTCACTCAGATCGGTCGGATTGGGAAAAACGCGGCCGATCAACCTGTAAAAACCGTACTCGAGTCTGCGGCGGCGGCTGGCTATAAAACAGGGATCGTCAGCACTGCCTCTGTGACCGATGCATCACCCGCAGCCTTTGCTGCTCACGTCACAATTCGAGCTTGTGAGAATCCAGTCACGATTCGCGGTGGCGAAAAATACGGCGTGACGTTCGACGGTTGTCCCGAGGACCTAAAAGAAAATGGCGGTATGGGTTCTATCTCCGAGCAGCTAGCAGTCGCTAATGTGGACGTCATCCTCGGTGGTGGTATGGAGCACTTCATCGCTCAGTACGAGTCAGATCCAACAGCACTCGCGTTGGCTCAGCAACAAGGCGTGACCATCCTTACCGAGCGCGTTGCGCTAGACCAGCAACATTCGGGCCGCGTTATCGGTCTGTTTTCCGAGGACACCATGCCCGTAGCATGGCGTGGAGCCAATGGCCGAATCGCCGAGTCCATCGAGCGAAGCTGGCTGAACCACATTCACGAAATGATCGGCTCCATCACTCAACCTGAGATTATTGAGTGTGAAGCCAACCCGAGCTTTGCAGAGATGCCCAGCATGGAGATGATGACACGGTATGCCCTCGATCACTTATCGCGCGACAACGACAAGGGCTTCTTCCTGACTATCGAGTCCGCCTCGATCGATAAAAAGAGTCATGAACGTGACGCTTGCGGTTCAATTGGTGAAATCAAACAGCTAGAGGAAGCGCTCGCTGCCGCCATGGAATATGCGAGTGACAATCCCAACACACTTATCATGGTCACAGCTGACCACTCTCAAGCTGCCCAGATTGTGCCGGATCCCACCTTGTATACCTCCTTACCGATTCCTGTGTTCAGTCCGGGAAAGGTCGCGCGTATTGCGACCCCCGAAGGCAGTGTGATGCGGATTAACTACGCTACAAACAATATCAGCTCAGAGGAACATACAGGCGCCAACGTGCCCCTATTTGCTAACTCTGAGGGCGAATCAGTCTTAAGTCCTTTCATGCGTCAGCGCGATATCTATGATGCGATGATGCGCTATTTGGAGCTGTAAACATGACGTTACGAACGATTGCTGGCCGCGAGGTCTCCAAGATTTGCCTCGGCACCATGACCTGGGGCCAACAAAACACTGAGGCCGAAGCCCACGAGCAAATTTCCTATGCGCTCGAACGAGGCATCAACATGCTGGATGCCGCGGAGATGTATCCGGTTCCGCCACGCGCTGAGACTCAGGGTCGAACCGAAGAATACATCGGTACGTGGTTCAAAAAGACGGGACTTCGAGATAGCTATGTACTGGCCACCAAGGCGGCAGGACCGAATCCGGAGTTTCACTATTTGCGAGGTGGCCCAAGGTTCACAAAAGAGCAGCTCGTAGAGGCGGTCAACGGCTCTTTGCGCCGACTACAGACCGACTGCATTGATCTCTATCAGCTGCATTGGCCAGACCGTTACACCAACTTTTTTGGTCAGCGGGGATACTTCCACAGAGAACAGCCCGAAACCCCGATTGAGGAAACACTTCGAGCATTGGAGGACATCGTTCAGTCAGGAAAAGTACGAGCCATCGGACTCTCGAATGAGACGCCCTGGGGCACCATGAAGTTTCTGGAGCTAGCCGATCGTGAGGGACTTCCCCGCGTCGACAGCATCCAGAATCCTTATAGTCTTTTGAATCGCACCTACGAAATTGCCATGGCGGAGGTGTCTCACAGGGAAGATGTTGGCTTGCTCGCCTATTCACCATTGGGAATGGGCTTACTGACCGGTAAATATCGCAATGGAGCCAAGCCCGAGGGGTCACGGATGGTGGTCTTTGAGCGCTTTACGCGCTACGAAGGCGCAGAAACCTGGGAGGCGGCCGAGCGTTATTTACAGCTGGCGGATGACCACGGTATCAATCCAACTCATATGGCGTTGGCCTTTGTAAACACGCGCCCATTCGTCGTCTCCAATATCATTGGTGCCACAACCATGGAACAGCTCAAAATGAACATCGACAGTCTGGATGTCGCTCTAAGTCAGGACGTCTTAAAGGGCATTGAAGCCATTCAGCAGGCCATCCCGAACCCTGCTCCTTAAGTCCCACGGCGTTACATATTGATCCAGCTATTGCGTGCGCGGACCCTGAATTGGGTCTCGCGCCATCGCAGGATGACACTATCGGGCAGGATCTCCACAACTGTGAACGGACCTGCACGCTGCCGCTCTGTTAGCGACTGACCATTGAGAACCACCTCCGAGCGCCCGTTTGCGGAGTAGTTATGCTCGCTGTAAATCAAAGACGGTATTTGATCTTTCGTTTGCTGCGACAGCGTCTCCAATAGTGGCTCGCTGCTCTCGACTAATGGCTGAACACCCAGTTCCTTCTGTGCTTGAGCGAGAATCTCCGCGAAATCGACCGCCGAACCGTCTTCAACTCCATCCGATGCTTCCGATACCTCAGTCGCCTGATCTACCGTGTCAGAAGCAGCCTCTGATTGAGCCTCGGAGGCGGTCGGAGAGTCTAGTGTTGCCACAGCCTCCTCGTTCATCGCGGCATAAAGCGATGACAACGCCTCTACGTTGGGGCCGCTATTCTTGGCTGGCTGGGTCTCAATCGGAATGATGATCGGTCGCGTACCTCTCATATCCCCGCTAGATCGCTGTGAACTTTTATCTTGTGCCGATGAGCCCGAAACAGGTGTCGAAGATGTAAAAGGCGTCTGAGACCGAGCATTGGAGGCGATGTCCTTTGATGTTACTGCAACAGCATCACCGACCTTCTCCTCCGCAGCCCCCTCCACTGAATCACCACCATTCGCGACAGATGTGTCTGATCCATCGGGATCGGATGAATACCAAACAGTCAAAACGACAACCATCACACCAACAGTGGCCAGTGAGCCAAGCTTGAATACCGCCTTTTTCCAGATTGGCTGATCGGGCGCTACATAGTGCTCAGTATCGAGAGACGGGACAGACCCACCCCCCTCGGGCGCTTCCTTAGAGCGCTTGATGGCATCAAGAATCATCGACATCAGCGCACCTCCTGCCAGTTTTGAGCCCGTGTTAAGGCACGACTCACCGTCAGCCCTATACCGAGGCGCTCATTGAGCCTCAACAAAGTTAGCTGGTTCATCACACCATTCACAGGCAAACCCTCAGCCTCCTGAAACAGGCGAATACGCGTTTCCAGGGCCGAACCGAACTCGGTCACCTCTTTTAGCTCCATCCCATCGAGCGTCGCAAACATTTGGGCCACCCTAGTAACCACGACCCCAGAATCACCGAGAGACAACGCGCCCTCCCAGCCCGTCGGTGCCTGCCAGAAAAATCGATAGGTGCCTGTCCACGCATCGGCAATCTCTGCTAACGCTATCCACTGCAGACCTTGATCCGTCCACACCACAGCCTCAGATCCGTCGATCTGAAATACGAGGACACTGGCGAAAAATTTATCCTCTGTAACGGTCTCAAGCAGGACCGGTCGATTGAGCGACGCTAACTCATTCCAAACTCTCGCAGAGTCAACGACACAGAAAAGGCGCGTAATGGCAGGGGGTGGACACAAAGAACTGGGTGCTGGCAAATCCGTTGCTGCCAGCCACAGTTTCGCCAACCCATCCGACTCGCTGAATTCCCATTGGGGAGTGGCCGGCGCCATTGTGAGCTGCGCAGGGGGACCTGCTGACTCTGCTACCCCCGACGTATCTGCCGATGTCAGTTTGTTAGTATCCTGAGCAGTCACCACATCGGTGGGCAGCTTCCCCATATAAGTAAGCGCTGCACCGACAAGGACCAGTATCACCAAAGTAAGCCGCCACCCGCTAACACGACTAGACGATGGCTGCTCACTGTGACTCTCGCCAAACACCTCTTTTGCGGCCGAGCGCACCAGGGGGCGGTTTACGCTCCCTCGCTTCTGCCCGTAGGCGCCTAGCAAGGCTCGATCACACACAACATTAATCAAGCGCGGAATACCCCGCGTAAGGGTGTGAATCTGCTTTACTGCCGACGAATCAAACAAGCGTCGATCGCCTTTCAGGCCGGCTACCTCAAGGCGATGTCGGATGTAGGCGCTCGTCTCGTCGAGATTCAAGGGCTGCAAATTATAGCGGGCCGTTATCCGCTGATTGAGCTGTCGCAATTCGGGCCGAGCTAGCTTATCCGACAACTCTGGCTGTCCAATAAGAATAATCTGGAGCAATTTCTCATCGTTGGTCTCAAGATTCGTCAGCAGACGTATCTGCTCGAGAACATCAAAGTCGAGATGTTGTGCCTCGTCGATCATGAGTACGGTCTTTCGCCCGCGATCGTAATTCTCAAGCAGATAACGATGGAGCGCATCGGTCAGCGCCTTCAGGCTATGGGTCTCTCTGGGGTAGTCGATACCCAACTCATCACAGGCGCTGGCAAGTAATTCAAGGGCGCTCAGCGCCGGAT
>CAJWQE010000038.1 GCA_913045375.1 uncultured Halieaceae bacterium
AGGAGACCAGGCCGGCTCCTGCACGCTGCCGGAGCGCGCCGGCAAGCTAAATTTGACCCCTCCGTCGACGGCCACCGCACCGAGCACACTCCGCTCACCTCGCTTCGTCGCATAAATGACCAGCGATCCGTTGGGCGCAATACTGGGACTTTCATCCAGCGAAGTTTCGGTTAAAACAGTGAGTCGTTCAGTGACCAAATCGAAGACGGCAATGTGAAAACGTCCATCTCGCTGATGCACCAGAGCCACGTTACGACCATCTTCAGCGACACGCGCTCGCGCGTTGTATCGTCCCTCGAAGGTCACCCGCTCGATCTTGCCGGTAGCGAGTTCATAACGGTAAATCTGTGGACGACCGCCGCGATCGGAGGTGAACAGGAGCGATTTACCATCGGGCATCCAGGTGGGTTCCGTATCGATGGCGTAATGCCGTGTCAGCCGGGTCAGTGCTTTTGTCTCAAGATCCAAAAGATAAATATCGGGGCTACCGTCCTTCGATAAAACCAGCGCCATAAACCTGCCGTCAGGAGACCACACCGGCGAGTTGTTTAAGCCCTGAAAATTGGTCAACTGCTCCCGCTCGCCGGTGGCGAGTACCTGTCGATAAATAGCAGGGCGAGAAGACTCAAAAGAAACGTAGGCAACTTCTTTACCATCGGGTGACCAACTCGGCGCCAAGATGGGGTCGCGCCCTTCAAGAAGAACAATAGGACGGCGGCCATCGGCATCAGCAACGGTCAAGCGATAGAAGTCTTTGCCCTCAGGATTACGTGTCACTGACACATAAATAAGCCGGGTCGCGAAAGCGCCTGGTATGCCGGTCAGCTTTTCATAAATCGCATCCGCTACGCCATGCGCCACCATGCGGGCCTCGGATTCGCTGCCAACCACTTGGCCTGAGAACAACTCAATACCTCGCTCGACATCGTGAAGCGCGAAATCAACACGTAATTGCGTGCCCTTGCTGACCCGCCCGATCACCAAATACCGCGTCGCGATTGCTCGCCAGTCACGATAAAAAATGTCCTCTTTCGATGTCGGCAGACTCAACATGTCACGGCGGCTAACGGGACTAAACTGACCACTGCGCGCAAGGTCGGAATCGACAATCTGTGCAAAGTCGACGGGCGATGCACCCAAGCCATCCCAGGCGAAGGGGGCAATTGCAATCGAGGTTGGATTATCGATGCCGCGCGTGACCTGAATCTCGAGTTGCCCCCAAGCAAAAGACGAATAAATCAGGCTCAACAAAAGGAGGGTTATGCGCTGCGCCATACCTAATACCTCAGATCTTCTGGCTTGAATCGTAGGGGAAAGCGTCGAAAGTATCGCTCGAAATCGGAAATAGACAAGACTGTGACCTCTGGGAAGCGCGCCACGCGCTCAACAGCGGCAATCGCACTGCGATCAAATGCCGTACTTCCACTACTGCTGGATACCGAGATGCCAACGACTTCACCTGTGGGTACCAAGCTGATAATGAGCAGTACCTCCATACCGTTTCTCGCCGACGGCGGCCGTCGCCAATTCTGAGTAATTCGCGCCTGCATTAATCCGGCAACCTGCTGAACCTCGTCAACTTCCTGGTTGGACAGTTGCTCATCGGCATCCGGTAAATCTTCGAAGCCTGCCATCAACTCGCGTTGCAGTTCGGCAAGTCGCTCCTCCTGAGATACTGAAGGCGCAGACTCGGGCTGCTCAACGACGGGCTCAGGTGGTGGCGCCTCGACCTTTGGCGCTGGCGTAGGCGCTGGCTTTGGCTCAGGTTTCGGCTCTACCGCCTTGGGTTTGGGTTTGGGTTTGGGCTTTGGTTTAGACAACGAGACCAAGGATGCCTGAACTACCTGTGGCTGCGCAGTGATGGTCGGTGAAGCCGTCGTCCACCCACCTTCTAGGGCAAAAACGAACAGCAGATGAACCAGTACCGCAACGAGCGCCGGAATTCCGAAGATGAGTAGACGATCCGAATTCACTATCGCCTCGCAGGCGCCTCGGTCACCAACCCGACAGATGGTGCCCCTGCGTCTTGCAGCTCTGACATCAGCACCACCACCTCTCCATAGGGAACAGCGGCGTCACCCCAGACCATTACCGCCTTCTCTGGATTACGCTTCAAAACGGTTGCGACACGCTGCTTGACGGTTTCCATGCTCAGTGCCTGATCGTCGCTGGCGCCCAGATTGAGGTACAACCTTGCTTGCGCATCGATGGAGACAATCAGCGGTTCGGCGTCGCTGTCTGACACCGGCGAGGAGTCAGCCTTCGGTAAATCCACCTCAACACCCTGCATAAGCAGTGGTGCTGTCGCCATAAAAATAACCAGCAATACCAACATCACATCGATATAAGGCACGACATTTATTTCGGCGACGGCTCGTCGAGATCTCACTGGCTGTTGCCTCGCTTCTGAGCGTAACTCTGGCGTTGCAATAACCCCGAAAACTCATCAACAAACGACTCATAGCGATTGAGTAGCGCATCCGCCTTTGCTGCAAACCGGTTGTAGGCCAAGACCGCTGGAATGGCTGCAAATAGCCCCATGGCAGTCGCAATCAATGCCTCCGAAATACCGGGAGCCACAGCCGCGAGCGTAGCCTGCGAGCTGGTAGCCAATCCACGAAACGAGTGCATGATCCCCCAGACGGTTCCAAACAAACCGATGTAAGGACTGGTAGAGCCTACCGAGGCCAGGAACGGTAGGTGCCGCTCAAGTCGGTCGCTCTCGCGCATCAGGGCAACACGCATTGCCCGACGAGAGCCCTCAACCATCGCCTCAGCATCCATATTGGGCTGGCGGGACAGCTTCGAAAACTCTTTGAAGCCGGCTCTGAACAGCGCCTCACCACCCGTGATATCGACGCCCTCTTCAATCGCATCCGAGCCCTCTCGGTAGAGCTGTGCGAGATCCATTCCCGACCAAAATCGATCCTCGAAATCGAGCAGCTCTTCATTCGCACGCCCGAGAATGATCACTCTCTGGACAATCATGAACCACGACGTCACCGACGCGGCGACAAGTGTTGCCATCACAAACTTCACTGTGAGGCTTGCCCCAAGAATCAACTCGATAACGCTAAGTTCATCTGTCATTTTTTATCTCACTACTCCTATCTCACTCAGGTGCTCTGAGTCAGCAGTTCGCGTAATCCCTTTGGCATCCGTTTCGGTTTCCCCGATGTGCCATCGGTAAGAGCCACTCTCACCCGTCCGCTTGCAAGCTCAATTCCCGATCGAACGACGGACTGCCTAAACTCGATCGTCGCAGCACCGCTATTAACAACCTCCGCAACCGCCTCGAGCTGATCATCTAATCGCGCTGGTGCGTGATAATCGATCGCTGCAGACGTAACGACGAAAACCGATCCATCTTCCATTACTGCTGTTTTATCGACGCCCAGCGATCGGATAAGTTCCGTGCGCGCACGCTCAAAATACTTCAAATAGTTGACGTAGTAGACGATGCCGCCTGCGTCGGTATCTTCAATATAAACTCTGATAGCGAGCCGATACTCAGGCATCACTCTGCTCACCGAGGTCCAAAGAAAGATTACTACCTGTCTCAAGTGACTTTGGCGGCGCCAAGCCGAAATGTCGGTATGCCGCATTGGTCACAACTCGTCCCCGCGGGGTACGGACAATCAATCCTTGCTGAATAAGATAGGGCTCGATGACATCTTCTAGCGTTCCGCGCTCTTCGGATAACGCGGCGGCGAGACTATCAATACCAACCGGCCCACCCTCGAACTTTTCGATCAGTGCGAGCAAGAATCGTCGATCGAGATGATCAAAACCCTGTTCGTCAACGCTGAGCATATCCAGCGCCTGCTCTGCCATCGGTTGATTAATGACGCCGTCACCTTTGACTTGCGCATAATCCCGAACACGTCGCATCAGTCGATTGGCAATCCGAGGGGTGCCTCGCGATCGCTTAGCTATCTCTAATGCACCCGCGTCATCTGCCTCGACTTCGAGAATCGATGCGGCGCGGGACACAATGCGCTTTAAATCGCCGACCTCATAAAACTCCAGCCGCTGAACAATGCCAAAACGATCCCTCAGCGGCGATGTCAATAAGCCCGCTCGGGTCGTAGCGCCCACGAGAGTAAAGGGTGGCAGGTCTAATTTAATCGAACGTGCCGCAGGTCCCTCCCCAATCATGATATCTAGCTGAAAGTCTTCCATAGCGGGATAGAGTATTTCTTCGACGTAAGGACTGAGCCGGTGGATTTCGTCGATAAACAAGACATCATTGGGCTCAAGATTGGTCATGATGGCCGCAATGTCGCCTGCCTTTTCTAGTACGGGGCCACTGGTGGTCTTGAGTTGCACGCCCATTTCATTTGCGATGATGCTCGCCAGGGTCGTTTTGCCCAGACCTGGCGGACCGAAGATCAGCGTGTGATCAAGTGGCTCACCTCGACCTTTGGCTGCCGACAGAAAGATCTCCATCTGCTCTCGGACGGCGGACTGACCGATATAGTCATTGAGTGTCTGAGGTCTGACCGCGCGATCGAGCGCCGTCTCGCGGTTATCAGCGGCACCTCCCGCGACTAAACGATCGGTTTCAATCACGGCATCCCCTCAGGCTCTTCATCGTATCCACGCCATTATCGCATTGCCGCCTGAAGCGCGGCTCGAATCAGTGTTTCGCTGCTATCGATCTCATCCGAATCCACCGCCGACACCAATCTAGACGCCTCAGTGGGCTTGTATCCAAGCGCAACAAGTGCCTGTTCAGCCTCGGCCCGCATATCGGTGGCTACGGGCTGTGCTGCCGTTACGGACTCGCCCGGAAGCACGTCGGATAGCCACTGCCCGGCTTTATCTCGCATCTCCACCAGCAATCGCTCACCTGTCTTCTTTCCAACGCCCGGAAGGGCAACGAGTGCATCCACATCATTTCGATTCATGCAGGCGGCGAACTGCTCCGTATCCATGCCGGAAAGGATGGCCAAGGCGAGTTTTGGACCCACACCATTCACTTTGATCAGGTCGCGAAAGAGACGGCGGTCGATTTCTCTCACGAAGCCATACAGCTGCTGTGCATCTTCTCTGACCACAAAGTGGGTCAGGATGATTGTCTCTTCACCCACGGCAGGCAGTTGATAAATCGTTGTCATCGGGACGCGAACTTCGTAGCCAACACCGCCCACATCAATAATGACCTCAGGGGCCTGCTTGGCCAGCAAAGTGCCGCGGAGTCTCTCGATCATGGCTGCGTCCCCATTACTTTAATCGCCCTGTAGCGAAGGCCTGTGCTCCAGTCGCTTGTCTTACGGCCGCTCCACTAATGTGACACAGTGCCGCAGCGAGTGCATCGCTGGCATCCTCTTGGGGCGTTGACGGCAGTTTGAGTAGACGTGTGATCATGTGCTGCACCTGCGCTTTACTCGCACCGCCAGTGCCTACAACCGCCTGTTTAATCTGGCGTGTCGCGTACTCGTGAACTTCAAGATCTGCGAGCGCACAAACGACCATAGCCGCACCGCGAGCTTGCCCTAGCTTTAGCGCAGAATCTGCGCTCTTGGCCATAAATACCTGCTCTATCACGGCTAGCGTCGGTTGATACTCGGAAATGATCTGATCGAGCGATTCGGCAAGTACCTTAAGGCGCGCAGCGAGCGGCTCATTGACCGGCAACTTGATGACGCCACTCGTCACGTAATGCGTGCGCTTACCATCGGTTTCAACTATGCCAAATCCCGTCTTTCGCGAGCCGGGATCAATCCCCAGAATTCGTGTCACAGTGCCTCTCCGCCCATGGTCTGATTGTGCGGGAAAGAAGCGCTGACGTCATGTCAGCACGGAAATTACTTCTCAGGTGTTCGCAATCGAATATTGAGGTCGCGCAGTTGCTGCTCCGACACCTCGCCCGGAGCATCGGTCATGACACATTGCGCCGACTGTGTTTTGGGGAAAGCGATGACATCGCGAATCGACTGTCCATCGACCATCAGCATAACCAATCGGTCGAGACCGAATGCAAGACCACCATGAGGTGGCGCACCGTGCTTGAGTGCCGACAGCAGGAAGCCAAACTTAGCATCTGCCTCCTCTTCAGAGATACCAAGCACCTCAAAGACCGCCTTTTGCATGTCTTGGCGGTGAATACGGATTGAACCGCCACCAATCTCGCTACCATTAAGCACCATGTCGTAGGCGCGTGACAGTGCCGCCTCGGGCGCCACTTTCAGTTCGTCGACAGAGCTCGAGGGCGCCGTGAAGGGATGATGCAATGCGGTGAGATTGCCATCTGTGGTCTCCTCGAACATGGGGAAGTCGACCACCCACAAAGGCGCCCAACCCGCACCGACCATGTCCATCATCTCGGCCACTTTCAAGCGCAAAGCGCCCAGCGAATCATTCACAACCTGCCGCTTGTCAGCACCAAAGAAAACAATATCGCCATCTTCTAATTGCAGACGCTCTACCAAGGCAGCAACCGTTGCCTCAGGCATGAACTTGAGTATGGGAGATTGCAAACCTTCAACGCCTGATGCTTTGTCGTTCACTTTGATCCACGCGAGACCGCGCGCCCCGTAGTTACTGACATACTTTGTGAGATCGTCGATTTCCTTGCGGCTAATCTTGGCGCCGCCAGGGACGCGCAAACCGGCAACGCGCCCTTTCTCATCATTTGCAGGGCCCGAGAACACTTTGAACTCTACGTCGGCCATTAGATCGTCAACGGAAACAAGCTCTAGATCGATACGTAAATCGGGCTTATCCGAGCCGAAACGCTCCATAGCTTCGTGCCACGTCATGCGAGGAAACACACCGAGGTCGACATTCAAATGCTGAGTGAATAGCTCTTTGACCATGCCTTCAGTGAGGCTCATCACCTCCAACTCATCGGTGAAAGACAGTTCGATATCAATCTGCGTGAATTCTGGCTGTCGGTCAGCGCGTAAATCTTCATCTCTGAAACAACGCGCGATCTGATAATAGCGATCAAAGCCCGACACCATTAAGAGCTGTTTGAACAGCTGCGGTGACTGCGGCAGCGCAAAAAATTTCGATGCGTTGGTTCTACTTGGCACCAAATAGTCCCTGGCGCCCTCGGGTGTCGCACGCGTCAGAACCGGTGTCTCAATGTCGAGAAAGCCCGCCGACTCCAGATAAGTCCGAATCGTGGACGTAATGCGTGAGCGGCTAATGAGATTTCGCTGCATGGAGTCACGGCGAAGGTCCATGAATCGATATCGAAGGCGCACATCTTCACCCACGGATTGGTGTGCATCGAGGGGGAAAGGAGGCGGTGCCGCCTCGTTCAAAATTACAAGCTCTTTTCCCAGAATCTCTATGTGGCCGGTGGCCATTGCGGGATTAATGGTTTCGTTAGCGCGATTACGGATGCGTCCCGTAATCTGCAGAACGTACTCACTGCGCACACGATCGGCCAAATCGAAGTACTCTTTGGTGTCTGGATCAAAGACGACCTGCACAATGCCCTCGCGGTCGCGCATGTCGAGAAAGATCACCCCACCGTGATCGCGTCGCCGGTCTACCCAACCGCAGATAGTGACCGTTTCGCCAACAGCGACATCCTTTGTAGCACCGCAATAATGTGTCCGCATCAGTACTCTTTATCTATCCTCTTCCTGTCTTCCCCAGCACTAATCTGACGATTTTGCTGAGGAGGCAGGTGTTGCAGATGCCGAAGCGCCGCTCGAGTCAGATTTCGAGTCATTGGCTAAATTCTTCTTCGCACCCGTTTTAAAATCGGTTTCGTACCAACCTGATCCCGCAAGCCTGAACGCAGGCGCTGACACTTTTTTCTTCAAGGACGATTGGCCACATGCCGGACAATCTGTCAGCGGGGCATCTGATATTTTCTGCAGTGCCTCATGCGCGTTACCACAGGCACCACATACGTACTCGTAAATTGGCATGCGAACATTCTCAAAGATGACGAACCGAACTCCGCACCCTACCGCGCGGAGCGCGAGAGATTACACTAATCGGGGCGCGAGGTTAATGGCATTACTCGCTCAGTTGGGTTTATTACGAGTTAGCGAAGCCTTTCAGTTTCTTTAGAGCGCGAATTTTTACTGTTCTTGACTCGGGTCGGGCCGCGAATACCGTCTCTTCACCGGTAAACGGATTGATACCTTTCCGGGCTTTGACGGCTGGACGCGTGGCTGTTGTGAACTTGGCCAGTCCGGGCAAGGTAAATTCGCCCGCGCCGTCGGTTTTCATTTGATCCGCAAGCACGTCCTCGAGCGCAGCAAAAACCTCGGTCACGCGCTTCTTGCTGAGACCGGTTCTCTCCGAAATCGCCCGATGCAAATCTCGCTTTGAAAGCCCAGCGGTTTGCTTCTTTTTCTTACCTTTTTTGGTCTTCATTTTTTCGGCTTGCACGCTCTTTTCTCCGAATTCGCTAAAGGATCTCTCCGCGCCCGCTGTAGCTCCATGGGATGGCTAGAATAGACAGCGATCCATTGGCTGACAACCGTCTCGAAACGTACCCAACCACTCATCGGCTTTGAAGATACATAAGAGATGTACATGAGGTGGGTGAATTGTTACCTAGCGACCTAAAAACCCAGTTTTGATACACTGCGCCGCTACGCCTCACAGCAACTATTACGCTTCATGTACTCATAGGAAACCTTGATGCGATTTTCAAATTTTCCCATCTCGACCACCAAGGAAACACCAGCAGATGCGGAGGTGATTAGCCACCAGCTCATGCTCCGCGCAGGCCTTATCAAACGCATCGCTGCCGGCATCTACACCTGGATGCCACTGGGATTGAAAGTCGTCAGAAACGTCGAGCGTGTGGTTCGGGAAGAAATGGAAAATGCGGGTGCCGTCGAGGTGGCCATGCCTGTCGTTCAGCCTGCGGAACTGTGGCAGGAATCGGGCCGTTGGGAGCAGTATGGCCCCGAACTGGCGCGTCTAAAAGATCGGCATGAACGCGATTTCTGCCTGGGTCCGACTCACGAGGAAGTTATTACGGAATTGGCCAAGTCGGAAATCAAAAGCTATAAGCGCTTACCCATTAACTATTTCCAAATTCAAACGAAGTTCAGAGACGAAATTCGCCCGCGGTTTGGTGTCATGCGCTCGCGCGAGTTCGTGATGAAAGATGCCTACTCATTCCACGAGGACCATGCATCGCTTGAGAAAACCTACTGGCGAATGCACGAGGCTTACTCGACTATTTTTGACAGGCTTGGCTTGGACTATCGCCCCGTTGAGGCCGACACAGGCTCAATTGGCGGAAGTCACTCCCACGAGTTCCATGTCTTGGCTGATTCAGGGGAAGACGACATTGCCTTCTCTACAGAGAGTGATTTCGCTGCCAATGTAGAGCTGGCTGAGGCGCTGACACCCGATGCAGTTCCAGCAGAACCCGAGCCAATGACAATGTTCGACACGCCAGACACAAAGACTATCGATGCACTCGAAAAGAAGTATGGCGTTGCCGCGAGCGCATCTATTAAGACATTGTTTGTCGAAGGTGAGGACGGCGAGTTAGTGGCACTTGTCTTGCGCGGCGATCATCAGCTCAATCAAATAAAAGCCGAGAAACTCCCTGGCATGAGCCAACCACTCAAGATGGCTCAAGAAGAAGCGGTCAAAGCAGCGACGGGGGCATCCTTTGGATCTCTGGGACCTGTGGGACTCGATGCACGCATCGTCGTTGACCGAGCCGCATCAGTACTCAGCAACTTCGTCTGCGGCGCCAATGAGGACGACAAGCACTTAAGAGGAGTGAACTGGCACCGGGATATCAACACATTTGAAGTCGCCGACTTGCGAACCGTCGCCGCGGGTGACCCCAGCCCCTGTGGCAAGGGGCAAGTTGAAATTAAGCGTGGTATCGAAGTCGGCCACATTTTCCAGCTCGGTACCAAGTACTCCGAAGCCATGCGCGCGGAAGTCCTCGACCAAAATGGCAAATCGGTTCCCATGAGTATGGGGTGCTACGGAATAGGTATCACGCGGATTGTGGCAGCCGCTATCGAGCAAAATAATGATGAGAACGGCATCATCTGGCCCGAAGCCATGGCGCCCTTCTCAGTTGTTCTTATCCCACTCGGCATGGATAAGTCTGAGAATGTCGCTGAGGCCACCGAGGCACTGTATGCAGACCTAAAGGCCCGCGGCGTCAATGTCGCAATGGATGATCGTAAAGAAAGACCAGGTGTGAAGTTCGCCGATTGCGAGCTCATCGGTATCCCTTTACGGGTCACTGTGGGAGAGCGGTCGCTGGCCGATGGCGTCGTTGAGATACAAGGTCGAAGAGAAGCAGAGGCTACACGGGTTGCGATTGTGGACGCAGCCCAGCACCTTGCAGAGCGTGTGAGTGGTTAGCGCGAGCTGATAGACACAAAGCAACCTGCCTCTACGGTCGATTGACCTACGAGGGGAAACGCTACACCCTTGGTCAGGCCCAATCGGAAACGGAGCGTCAAAACCCGTGGATACAAATGCCTTTCAACGTTGGAATACAGATCTTGCCAACATCATTGCGCATGTAGGCGAGCCTATTTTTTTCCAACAGGTATTCGCCGCCGTTGAAGCGCAAGTACCAGTGGCCTTTCCACAGGCGTGGCTCTATCACCGGGATCTCCCGCCAAAGCTGTTAGATCACAAAATTCCAAAAGAAGCCTTCGGCTCTCAAGTCGAAGAGTATTTAGAAGGGCCCTATCGCGAAGATCCTTTTTTTAAGATCTCGCTGAACTCCCCTCGCAATAACTGCTACCGCCTTTCACGCCTGGTCACCGGTGATTTCGAGGAGAGTAGTTACCATCAAAATTACTACGCCAGCACGGGCACCGTTGATGAGGCCATCATTGTCACCCGTCTGGGCGACGGCAGTGTGGTTAATATCAGCCTCATGCGCCTTGAGAACCAAGGCGAGTTCAGTGAGGGCGAGTACAACTGGCTCTACGGTATCAGTCAGGTCATTGCAGAACTGATTGAACTTCATACGCGGCGGGAAGAATTTGTAGAGAGCAATCTGTTGCAACCCGGTGTCGACCATCATATTCAACAGGGCTTTGAGTCATTCGGTTCAAGTTATGTGAGCGATAGAGAGCAAGAAGTCTTGGAGCTACTACTCCGAGGTTATGGTGCCGACACCAGCGCGGAAAAACTCGACATTTCACTGGAGACCGTGCGTCGTCACAGAAAGTCGATCTACAAGAAACTTGACGTCAACAGTCAGGCCGATCTCTTTGCGCTCTTTATCAACGCCATCCCCTATGTCGCGCAGGCGAAGGGCGAGGATCCGCTAAAAATCTATATGAATTGATAACACTGACCCAGCTAAGGTATCGATTGCCCCAGCTTGGTCATTGAGCGCGCGCGCGCGACGACCCACCATTTGGACTTACCCTAAACGAGTCTAGGTTGTGCAGTCGACAAGACAATTTCTCAACGCCTATCCGGATATCACTATGGTCGAAGCGCTGATCACCGACTGCAACGGGATCGCGCGCGGAAAGTGGCTGCCCGTGCAAAAACTCGACACGATCGAGGAGCAGGGCCTCAAGCTCCCTAAGTCAGCGCTGGGGCTCGACGTGTGGGGTCGTGATATTCCTGCGCTGGCTCATGCCAATGGCGATATAGACGGATACTGCCACTTAGTCGAGGGTTCGCTTCGACCCCTCCTGACTGAACGCGGTGTGGACCAGGCTCAGGTGCTGCTCAGCATGTTTGATAAGGACGGAAGTCCTTACATGGGGGACCCCCGACAGGTACTACAGGCACTGGTAACCCGATTCACGGAGAAAGAACTCAAGCCATGCATGGCCGTCGAACTCGAGTTCAGCTTGCTTCCAAAGCCAGAAACCAGTGAAACCATCGGCACAGCGCTTCGAGATCAAAATGCCGTGGGCGGCAACTTATACGCCCTCAGCGAACTCGATTACCACGGCCCGCTACTCGAAGCATTGCGACAGGCATTTGATACTCAGGACCTCCCCTACGAGGGTATTATCAAAGAATCGGCCCCCAGCCAGTTCGAAATCAATGTGGCACACAGTGATGATGTCATGCTCCTCGCGGATCAAGTGATCAGAATGCAGCGCACCATCCGAGCGGTTTCGGCACGCCACGGCTTTGTCGCCAGCTTTATGCCAAAGCCCATTGATAATGAGGCTGGTAACGGATTGCATGTGCACTGCAGCCTACTCGACGAAAACGGAACCAATGTCTTCGATGATGGCGGTGAGGAAGGCTCTGACCTATTACGCTACGCAGTTGCTGGATGCTTGGAATTGCTGCCCGCTTCCATGCTTCTGTTCGCACCCAGTTTCAATGCCTACCGGCGATTTCAACCGGGCAATCATGCACCAACCGAATCCGCTTGGGGTTACGACAACCGAACCACGGCCATTCGTATTCCCGAGAGTCCCAGCGCAGCCCGCCGCATTGAGCATCGGGTGGCCGGGGCAGATGCCAACCCCTATCTAGTATTAGCCGCCGTGCTGGCCGGGATTTGGCACGGCATCGAGAACACGCTGTCACCGCCAGACCCTGTAGAGGGAAGTGCTTGGGATCAGGAGATCGATGCACCTGCCCTACCCACCACGATGGATGAGGCCATCTCGGTCTTCGACAAGTCAGACGTTTTATCAAGCTATCTAACGAGCGAGTTCAAAACGCTGTTTTTAGCGACGAAGGTGCAAGAGTGGAACGAGTTCGCTAAGCGCGTCACCGAATTCGAACTGGAAACTTACCTGAGAATGTAGTTTCCTTTGCGACCCGTTGTTTCAAGGAAGCTCGCAATGTCCAACGTTTATGATTATTCAGCCACGCTCGCTAACGGTACCGAAGCCTCGTTATCGGACTACAAAGGACAAGTCCTTCTGGTGGTAAATACAGCGTCGAAGTGCGGCTTCACCCCCCAATACGAGGGGCTCGAGAAGCTTTACCAAGATCACAAAGACGCCGGTTTCTCAGTACTGGCTTTCCCGTGTAACCAGTTCGGCGCTCAGGAGCCCGGTAGCACTGAAGAAATTGTCGAGTTTTGTGAGACGCGCTTTAAAACCAGCTTCCCATTATTCGAGAAGATTGAAGTCAACGGTGACGGGACCCATCCGCTATACAAGCATCTGAAGTCCTCTGTGAAAGGCATCATGGGAACCGAGCGCATCAAATGGAACTTCACGAAATTCCTCGTCAATCGCGAGGGTGAGGTTGTCGCTCGATTTGGTTCTCAAAAGAAGCCCGCTGACATAGCGCAAGAAATCAAAGCGCTTCTGTAACGCGCAATCAATGCTCTCGGGTCTCTCTAAAGCGGATGTCGGGCCAGCGCTCTTGCATCAGCGATAGATTGACTCGGGTTGGCGCGAGGTAGGTTAGATAGCCTCCACCATCCTCAGAAAGGTGATCAGCAGCCTTCTTGCGGAACTCTTCTAACTTTCTCGGGTCTTCCGCGTCCAACCATCGAGCGGTGTAGATACTGACCGGCTCATAGATGGCGTCTACCTTATATTCATCCTTCAAGCGGTGAGCAACGACATCAAATTGCAGCTGCCCTACGGCACCAACAATCAAATCCGTTGTATTGAGCGGCGAGAAGACCTGGGTCGAGCCCTCTTCTGACAACTGTTGTAAGCCCTTTTGCAAGGCTTTCATTTTCATGGGGTCCGATAACCGGATTTTTCGGAAGAGTTCGGGTGCAAAATGCGGAATACCCGTAAATTGCAATGCTTCTCCAGACGTAAATGTGTCCCCGATCTGGATCGTGCCGTGATTGTGAAGACCAATGATGTCGCCCGCTACGGCGGACTCGACCAATTCACGCTCACCGGCTTTAAACGAAACTGCATCCGCAATTCTGATGTCTTTATCGATTCGGACATGGCGCATTTTCATGCCTTTTTCGTAGCGCCCTGAACAGACGCGAACAAAGGCGATGCGATCGCGATGCTTGGGATCCATGTTGGCCTGAATCTTAAACACGAAGCCGGAAAATTCGGCTTCAGTGGGCACAACATCCCGCGACTGCGTAGTTCTCAATTGCGGCTCAGGTGCCCACTCAACAAAATCATCCAGCATTTCCCTGACACCAAAATTACCGAGCGCGGTTCCGAAGAATACAGGGGTCTGCTTTCCCTCTAGAAAAAGCGCTTTATCAAAGGTGTGACTGGCACCACGAACAAGTTCAATCTCATCGCAAAAGTCATCGTATTCATCTTCCAGCAAGTCACGCGCCTCGTTGGATTCAAGCCCGGAAATACGTCGATCAGGCGGCAGTACCTGTCCATGACCTTGCTCGTAGCAGTGAATGGTGTCCGTATACAGGTTGTAAACACCCTTGAAAAACTTACCCATGCCAATAGGCCAGTTAATCGGTGCTGCCTCGATCTTTAACACTTCCTCGATTTCATCGAGCAACTCAATGGCATCGCGAATATCGCGGTCCAACTTGTTTACAAAGCCTATGATCGGGGTATCACGCAGTCGACAGACATTCATTAACTTAATGGTTCTGTCCTCTACCCCTTTTGCACCATCGACAACCATCAAGGCGGAATCCACCGCGGTCAGCGTGCGGTAGGTGTCCTCCGAGAAGTCTTCGTGACCCGGCGTATCCAAGAGGTTGACCATGCGATTGTGATAGGGAAATTGCATGACCGAGGACGTGACTGAAATGCCGCGCTCCTGCTCCATTGCCATCCAGTCAGATGTCGCGTGCGGGCCACGCTTTCCTTTCACGGAACCCGCTACCTGAATGGCCGACCCCAGCAACAGAAGCTTCTCTGTGATGGTGGTTTTACCTGCGTCAGGGTGAGAGATGATGGCGAATGTGCGGCGCGCGTTAATAGCGCTGTCGTTTTCTGACATGAGTCCTCCGATAGCGCCGCGGATTATGCCAGTTAACGAGGCCCGTCGCTTATTGAAGTGGGAGTTTTGAGCGTAAATGCTCCACTAACCGCTCGGCGGCATCCGCTTGCGACGGACATTGCTCACCGAGAAGTTGTGCGAGAGAAGTCACTCGCAAACCGGCATAGCCACAGGGGTTAATTCTGCCGAAGTGCTCTAGATCTGGATTTACATTCAGCGCGAGACCGTGATAGCTAGATCCTCGACTAATTTTTAGGCCCAGTGATGCAATCTTTTCGCCCGACACGTAGACACCCGGGGCTTTTGGATCCGCCTCTGCAACCAGGCCAAACTCAGACAAAAAGGCGATGATGGCCTGCTCGAGTCCGGTGACCAGGCCGCGAACACCCAGCTTTGCCCTACGGATATCACATAAAACGTAAACGACAATCTGTCCCGGTCCGTGATAGGTCACCTGTCCACCGCGGTCTGTTCTGATGACCTCGATCTCGCCCGGTGCCAGCAAGTGCTCCTCTTTTCCAGCAATACCTTGCGTAAAAACCGGAGGATGCTCGAGCACCCATAGCTCATCTGGCGTTTCGACGCCGCGCGCCTGAGTAAATGCTTTCATTGCCTCGATCGTAGGGAGGTAGTCGACATGACCCAGATCGCGGACAACCATGACTTAAATCACCATGGATACACGGCCCGACGCCACCAGCTCCTTGTGGAGCGCATCGAGCTGATCGGGCCCGGTTGCCGTTATCGTGAACGTGATCGAATCGAACGTCCCAGATCGACTGCTCTTGGTCTCTATATCTGCGTCGGTCAGCCCAGTCGTGTGGCGGTCGAAGATGGCGCGTATCGCCTCTGCGTAGTCAGGTGTCGCGCGCCCCACCACTTTTATGGGATAGCGACAGGGGAATTCAATTTTAGGTGCTTCTTGTTCTGTCATGCCCTAACCAACCAGATTTTGGAACCACAGAATTAGTGCGTCTATCAGACGTTTAAAGAATCCACCGCTTGGAACATCCTCCAAAACCAGGAGCGGGGTTTCAAACAAGACTTCGCCACCTCGAACGACTTGCACACTGCCAATGACATCACCTCGGCTAAGCGGGGCCTCAAGCTGCTCGTCCACCGTCAATTTGATATCAGCGGAGGTTCGCTCTCGCGGCACTGTCAAAACCACAGATTCCAGCACACCCGCGTGTAATGATTCAGCAGCGCCCTTCCAGACACGAGGCTCGACCAATGTGACCTCCGCCGAGAGGGGTCTTAAATTCTGAAAAAACCGGAACCCGTAGTTGAGTAGGCTGCTATTTTCAGAGGCTCGGGTCCGCTTACTAGCACTACCGAGTACAACAGATACCAGGCGCATATCCTCACGTTGTGCGGAAGCGACCAGCCCGTAACCCGCTTCACTGGTGTATCCCGTCTTCAACCCGTCAACTGTGGCATCTGATCGCAATAAGCTGTTTCGGTTGTATTGCTTAATTCCGTTGTAGGTAAAGCTTTGCTCTTTGTAAATTTTATAGTGCTCAGGGTGACCGTTGATTAGGGCCACTGACAAGGTTGCTAAATCACGCGCCGTCGTGCGGTGCTCAGGATGCGGTAAGCCATGTGGGTTTCGGTAAACGGTATTGTCCAGGCCCAGCTCTGCAGCGAGCTGATTCATCACGTCAACAAAACTCGACTCTGTACCTGCAAGGTGCTCGGCCACTGCGACAGACGCATCGTTGCCTGAGGAGATGACAACACCACGTTCAAGATCAGCGAGACTGACGGGCTTACCCGGTTCAATCCACATCAGTGACGACCCTTTAAAAGTAGGGTTCTGGGACCAAGCGTTCCGACTGACCTTGATCATGTCATCGAGCGACGCTCTGCCAGCATCGACCTCTTCAGCCAAGACGTATGACGTCATTATTTTGGTCAGGCTTGCTGGCGGTAATGACAGGTCACCGTTGTGATCAACCAATACCTGACCTGTCGTCGCATCCATCAAGAAGTAAGCATCCGCGGGCAACTTAGGCGCGGGCGGAACCGCTGCTGTTGCCTGGTTTGCCACAAAGGCCAACACACACATCAATAGCCGATGAAAGGAGGTCGATCGCATCATTTTTTTACCTTGGCGCGGATTTACTGCGGCGCTAGTGTAACAACTCGAGAGCCTAATCGCTCAGGGTAATGGCTGTCCTTCTGAGAGGCCGTTTTTTACAAGAAGTTCCTGAAGCTGGGAGAGTTTTTCGGAACTGTCCACAGGTCCTACGCGCACCCGAAAAATGGTGCCAGCCTCATGCTGAACACTACTAACACGGACGTCGACACCCTCTCCAAGAATGTTCCGAATGTTTACGGCAACCTGCTCGGCAGAAGACCTGAGTTGATAGGCCCCCACCTGCAGCTGACGGTAATTCGACGCCTCAGCGCCTCGCCAGTCATCACTGCCATTGACCGGGATATGCTCCAAACGCACGCGGGCTGTTCCCTGCTCGGCGAATCCCAGTTTCACAGCAACACCATAGGACACATCAATCAACCTATCACCGACAAAGGGCCCTCGATCATTAACACGAACGATCATAGAGGCATTGTTCTCAAGGTTGGTGACGCGCAGATAAGACGGGAGCGGCAATGATTTGTGAGCTGCGGTCGCCTTATAGACATCAAATATCTCGCCATTAGAGGTCCGACGCCCCTGAAACTTCATGCCATACCACGAGGCAACACCCTCTTCAGTGTAGCCATCGGCAGACGGCATGACCGTATATCGCTTCCCAAAGACTTCGTAGGGGCTCTTATTCCCCATCTTGGAAATGGGGTCTGCCGTGGGGATGGCCTCTGCGACAGCTTCGGCTGAGATTGGGGGCGGCTGATAATCCTTTGTCGTCGGTGGGCTTCCAACACAACTCACGAGCGCCAACAGCGCAAGCGAGGTGAATACGCGCATCACAGCATTTGGGCCCGCAAGGTTTGGCTCAACTGATGAACCGCCATGGCATACATGGCACTGTGGTTATAGCGAGTAATAACGTAAAAATTATGAAGCCCTAGCCAGTGCTCCTCACCCGATTTGCCGTCAAACTTTATGGGGGTCGCCAACTGATCAGACGACTGGTCAGTTACTGACTTCAACCCCTCGTCAGCCAGCGCATCAATACTAAGCTTTGGCTTTAGACCGACATCAAACAGGGTTGGGTCACCGGAGAACTCCGCACGAGCAATCACCTCACCACCGGGTCTCCAGCCATGTGCCACAAAATAATTAGCCACACTCATGATGGCATCGTTCGGATTCGTCCAGATATCAATGACACCATCGCCCTCATAGTCCTTTGCGTAAGCGCGATAACTGGAGGGCATGAACTGCCCTAAACCCATTGCTCCCGCATAGGAGCCCTTTAACTCCGCGAGTGGCAAGCCAGACTGATATGCAAGCTCAAGAAAAACCTCTAGCTCTTTGGTGAAAAAGGGTGACCGGCGAGGGTAGTCAAATGCCAATGTCGACAGTGCATCAATGACGCGATACCCGCCTGTGATGCGTCCGTAATAGGTCTCGACACCAATGATTGCGACGATGACCTCGGATGGCACACCGGTATCCTGAGACACTCGATCCAGCGTTTCCCTATTCTCCCGCCAGAACTTTATGCCCTCTTTTGCCCTGCGATCGGTGAGAAAAATGTCTTGATACTCGGACCACGGTTTACTCTTCTCCGCGGGACGCGAAATGGCTTTCAAGATGCTTTCCTGCCGCGTCGCCTCTGACAGGGCAGACTGTAACCAGTCACGGTCCACACCGCGCTCGGCAACACGGTTGATCAGCGCTTCCGCACTTGGGTGATCACTGTAGTCAGCCGCAGCCGTCAGGGGCAGCCAGCCTAGGATCAGTGATAAAAGGATCGTTTGAATACGCATAAAGCCACCCATAGTCTGCTCGCTCCCCTCAGTTAATGTATCTGGGTTTTTATCCCCTAAATCGTGTGCTCACCGCATGGCTCGTGTGACCGGCCTCTCGGTTGAGATCGCCATTAGCAGGCCAAACGCAATCATCATCGACACCATTGCCGTTCCACCATAGCTCACCATAGGCAATGGCACTCCGACAACAGGTAAGAGTCCTGAAACCATTCCAAGGTTCACCACCAATCCAAAAAAGAAGGTTGCCACCAGCGCGCCAGCGAGCATTCGCGCAAAACTCGACTGCGCCCGCCATGTGATCACCAGACCCCGACCGAGAATCACAGCGTAAATCAGAAACAGTAGTAAAACGCCGCGAAAACCGAACTCCTCAGCCAACACAGCAATAATGAAGTCGGTGTGACCCTCTGGCAGAAAATCCAATTGCGCCTGACTGCCTCGAGTCCAACCTAGACCTTCCCAACCGCCGGATCCAATCGCGGTTTTGGACTGGATGATGTTCCATCCAGCCCCAAGCCGATCTGATTCGGGGTTGAACAGCGTAAGCACGCGCTGCTTCTGATAGTCCTTCAACACGAAGACCCACGCAGGCCAAATAGAGACGAGGGCCAGTGCTATCATTGAAAAAATATACCGCCACTGAATTCCAGCCATATAGATGGCGGCCAGGCCACTGGTGGCAACCAGTAGCGATGTTCCAAGGTCAGGCTGCTGCAATATCAATCCTGAGGGCACCGCCACCATCGCGAACGCCATTGCGAGCGAGCGCAAATCAGGTGGAAGGGCCTTTTTGGACAACCACCATGCGAGCGCCAAGGGCATGGCTACCTTCATGACCTCCGAGGGCTGAAAGCGAATGAAACCCAAACTCAGCCAACGCTGAGCGCCTTTAGCACCCACCCCAAAAAACGCCACAGCGACAAGTAGGAGTGTTGCTAGTGCAAAGATGTAGGGCGATACCCCACGCAATGTCTCCACTCTGAATTGGGCCGTAATCAATAAGACCGTCATGGCTACCAAGATGTTACGTATTTGCGCATTCAGCATGACATCGGATTGGCCGCTGGCACTGTAAAGAACAAACAATCCGCCCACAATGAGCACCAGTAGTGGCACCACAAGCCATAGATCAATATGAAGCACCTGCAATAACCGGACGCGGGCACCCAACTCTCGGGAAGAGACCTCGGCAACTCGTGCAAAATCGTTACTCATCTCGGCTCATCCAGTAATCAAGCATGGCCCGGGCAACCGGATATGCGGAACTTCCGCCCCCACTGTTCTCGGTTAAAACGGCTAGCACAATCTCGGGATTCTCGACTGGGGCAAAGGCAATAAACCAGCCATGGTTACGCTGATACTCGGACAACGCCTCTTCATCGTAGGTTGCATCTTGGGCAATACCCACAACCTGGGCCGTTCCTGTTTTCCCCGCGACGCTGTAAGTCAAACCCGATCGCATGCCGAAGGCTGTCCCTCTGACCGATGATACGGTGTCAACCATACCTGCAAACACCTCGTCCCAATACGCTGTCTCTGCTGAGACATTGAGTAGCGGCTCGGGTTCAACGGATGTGCCGTCCACGGCAGCAACAAACGTGGGCTTGAAGGCGGTACCGCGTGTGGCAAGCGCCGTGGTCGCTACCGCTAACTGCATTGGCGTAGCCAACATGTATCCCTGACCAATACCGACTATGAGTGTTTCACCGCCATACCAGCTACTGCCAATCACACGACGCTTCCACTCAGAACTCGGCAAAATGCCTCGCTTTTCACTGGGTAGATCGACTCCCGTCACACTGCCAATACCAAAGTCATCCAGCGACTCGGCGAGGGCGTCAATCCCAAGGCGATTCGCGAGCTCATAGAAGTAGACATCACATGACTGTGCGATCGAGTCCCGAAGGTTCATTTCCTCGGCATGACCCGTACCGCGCACACGGAGTATCCAGTCCCTGTATCGACGAGGATCACCCGGAAGCTGGTAATAACCTGGGTCAGGAATAGTGGTATCGATGGTGATCAAGTCGCGATTTAAACCGGCAAGCCCCAACATGGGCTTGATTGTTGAGGCCGGCGGATACTGACCCTGAATGACGCGATTTAGTAGTGGCGCATCTCGCGAGTCGCGCAGCTCTGCATAGTCAGAGAAGCTAATTCCATTCACAAATTTGTTAGGGTCATAGCGGGGGCTCGAGACCGCAGACAACACGCCCCCAGTTCTCGGATCCAACGCCACTACCGCACCTCGCATGTCCCCCATGGCGGCTGCGGCCACGCGCTGAAGCTCTATATCAAGGTGCAAAGTCAGCTCAGCGCCGGGCACAGGCTCTATCCGGTCGATCACGTCTAACTCGACACCACGTGCATTGGTTTCAACACGGCTTACCCCTAGCCCGCCTCGCAGGACATCCTCGTAGTAAGCCTCGAGTCCCACCTTCCCTATGTGACTAATACCCCGGTAGGCCGCTTTCTCAGACTCATCGACATCATCAATACCAATACGACCAACATACCCTAGCGCATGCCCCAGGAGATCTCCTTCAGGGTAATGACGCGTTAATTCAGACAGGACAGACACACCAGAAAGTACGTGTTTATTGACCGCGATTACGGCCAATTCCTCGTCGGTTAATCGATACTTCAATGGCACTGGGCTAAGGGGACGCCGACGCTTTCGCGCTTCCTTAAACAGCTCGATATCAGTCTCGGTCAGGCCCAACAAGTCGCTGAGCTTGATCAACACATTATCGAGATCCTCGGCGCGCTCTGGTGTGATCGCCAAAGTAAACGACGGCTGGTTAACCGCGAGGAGATTACCTGATCGGTCGACAATGACACCGCGAGTGGGCGCTACGGTTCGCACCGCAATTCGGTTTCGGTCTGACTGCGCTCGAAATTCTTCGTTCTGGATAACCTGAAGAGAGAAGTATCGGTACAGTAGGCCAATCATGACCAAGACCATTAGCGCCGCCAGCACCGTGACTCTCCCGTGCGTAATCCGGGTTTCACGCGCCCAATCTTGCATTTGGTTAAGCTGGCGTGCCATTAGCGTCTTATCTTGTTACCTCAGTGCACTGTGCCACAGGAAGGTGCCTCATGCTCGGTGATAGGGATGTCCCGCATTAATTGACCAGGCTCGGTACAGCTGTTCCGCCAAAATCACTCGCACCAGCGGATGTGGCAGTGTTATCCGACCCAGGGACCACCGTGCACTTGCCTTTGCTTTCAGCGAGGGATGAAGTCCGTCAGGGCCGCCGATGACAAATGCGATTTTGGAGCCATCGCTCTGCCACGTCGCTAGGGTCTCAGCAATGGTCTCGGTCGAGATCACCTTCCCTTCAACGTCCAAAACAACCATTTGCTCTTGGGGCTTCAACCGTCGCTCGATAGCCGTTGCCTCCTCCAGCATACGGCTTTCAGCGGTGTCTCTCGCTCGTTTGGAGGCGGGCAACTCAACCCATTCAATTGAGGCTTCACGAGGCAGTCGTTTGACGTAGTCATCAGCACCGTCGCTCACCCACTGGGGCATGCGCGTACCAATTGCCAAAACACGCATGGATTATCCCCAGGGATCTGAGACTGCGTCTGGCTCTGAAGCGGTCTCGGGTTCTCCTGACCACAACCGCTCAAGGTCATAAAAGCTTCGGGCGGCGGGCTGCATTACATGAACTACAACGTCGCCAAGATCAACTAACACCCAATCAGCGTCATTTTCACCTTCGACACCGATCGGTGGACATCCAGCCTCTTTAGCTTTGACAACAACATTATCGGCAAGTGACTTCACATGACGGGACGAGTTACCACTTGCGACCACAAGAAAGTCCATCACGGAACTGAGTCCACGGACATCCACTATTTTAGTATCAACTGCTTTTAGATCGTCGAGGGCATCGACCACAAGGTCGGTAATGATTGCATCTGTCGGGGTCAATGAACTGCCTCAGTTTGGCTCAAATTTTCGTACAGTTTGTGTCGCTTAATATACTCCATAACCGGGTATGGAATCATCTCTGTCTCGCGTTCGCCTGACTTCAGCGCCTGCCGTATTTCCGATGATGAGACATCCAC